>JBCCEE010000784.1:0-2908 GCA_039030415.1 Acidobacteriota bacterium | reverse complement strand
GCCACCGTCTGACGCGCCGAGCTGCCGGAGGCGTAGAGCACCATCTCACCCTCGCCAGCGCCGACGCTGTCGACCGCGACCACGAAGCCGCTGGCGTCTTCGCCGTCCACCCCGACGTTGCGCACCACCAGGAGCTTCTGCCCGAGCAGCCCTTCATCCTTGCGGTTGGCCACCAGGGTGCCGACGACGCGTCCGAGAATCATCAGGCTTTATCCGCACCCGCCTGGCGGCCGAGCGGCAGCACATCGTCGATATTGCCGTGGGGCCGCGCGATGACGTGAGTCGCCACCACTTCGCCGACGCGCTCGGCGCCGCGCACGCCGGCCTCGACCGCGGCTTTCACCGCCGCCACGTCGCCACGTACCACCGCGGTCACGTAGCCACCACCGATCCGCTCGTGGCCCACGAGCTCGACTTTGGCGGCCTTCACCATTGCGTCGGACGCCTCGACCATGGCGGCGAAGCCGCGGGTCTCGATCATGCCAAGTGCATCTGCCATTCCTCTATCTCTTTGAAGGTTCGCTATCCAAATGCAAAAACGAATGCGAAAGCGGTCTTTGTAAGGTCGTGTTCAGCGGGCTACGCCAGGCTGGTCTAGGACTTGTCTTCGACTCGGCCTTCGATGCCCTCGATGGCCGCTTCGGCGGCCCTCCAGCCCACATCGATATCTTGCTCTTCACCACCGAGGTAGATGCGGCCCATCGAGCCGTGCGCCTGGACCTCGAGGATGTTGATGTCGGCGGCTTTCTCAGCCTCGTTGGCGGCCAGCGCGGCATAAGCCGCTGGCTCGACTTCGAGGGTGTAGAGCGTCTGGCCGGTGAGGATCATCTGACCGTGCCGCACGCGATTGATGAGCTGCGCCTGATGGCCCGAGATCGCCCGCACCACCTGGCTGGAGAGGATGCGCGGCTTGCGCCGATCCACCTCGGAGAGCTCGAGCTCGCGCAGGATCGCCTCGCCAGCCGCCCGGGTCTCGGCCTGGGAGTGGGAGTGAATCTCGAGCAAACCGTAGAAGCGCTCGACGATCTGCAGACCGGGCCGCACGTAGGTCGACTTGAGGGCAATGTCCGTCAAACGGTTGATCTCGATACCCGGAGAGATCTCGACGAACAGCGACGCGTCGTAGGCCAGCGGCATGAAGCCTTTGGCGACGGTCCCCAGGAAGGCCGCGTACTGCGGCTGAAGACTGTCCAGAAACACGTAAGATCTGAGGTCAATACGACTCACTCGACTGTCCTCCTTGGACCATCTGTACTCCGGCGGAAGCGCCGATGCGGGTCGCGCCGGCGGCGATCATCTGTTGGGCTTCGTCGGCGTTCTTGATGCCGCCCGAGGCCTTGACACCCATCTTCGGTCCGATGGTCTCGCGCATCAGCGAGACGTCGAACAGCGTCGCGCCGCCGCCGCCGAAGCCGGTCGACGTCTTGACATAGTGCGCCTTGGCGAGCTGTGCGAGGCGGCTGGCGATCACTTTCTCTTCGTCGCTCAGAAGCACTGTCTCGAGGATCACTTTATTGAGCGCTCCGACCTCGCGGCAGGCTTCGGAGACCCCGGCGATATCGCGTCGCACCAGCTCGTGATCGCCGCTCTTGAGAGCCCCCACGTTGAGCACCATGTCGATCTCGCGTGCACCATCGCGCAGCGCGCGGCGAGCTTCCATCGCTTTGATCTCCGGCGTCGAAGCGCCGAGCGGGAAGCCGACCACCGAAGCCACCTTGATGCCGGTGCCTCGCAGGTGGCCGGCAGCGCGCTTGACCCACACCGGGTTGACGCACACCGCCGCGAAGCGATGCTCGACGGCTTCGGCACACAGGTGATCGATCTGCTCGGCGGTGGACGCCGGCTTGAGCAGGGTGTGGTCGATGTACTGCGCCAGATCTCCCGGCACGTCGGCACCGCTGCCGCCGTAGCTGACGCGGGTCGCTCCCGCCGCCACCATGTCGCGCACTTTGCCGGTGCAGTTGACGACGCAGTTGCCGACACACTCAGCGCAGACGCGATCGAACCGATGGCCTCCGGAGCCGCCTGCATTGCCGCCGGTCGATTTGCCGGCGTTCGATTTTCCGGCGGTGACCAAGGACTGCAGCACCTTCTGGGTGACGGTCTCGACGATGTGCTCTCGATTGCTCATAACTGGGCTTTCAGGTACCTCTGTTCTACCGCCGTGATCTTGTCGACCCGGGCCTGATGGCGGCCCGTGCCCCACGGCGTCTCTAGCCAAGTTTGCACGATCTGCCGCGCCAATCCCTCGCCGATCAAGCCCGCACCCAAGGTGAGCACGTTGGCGAGATTGTGCTCGCGACTGTTCCTGGCCGAGGACAGATCGTAGCAGAGAGCTGCTCGCACGCCCGGCACCTTGTTGGCGGTCATGCACGAGCCGATGCCGGCGCCGTCGATCACAATGCCCCACTGGCACTCGCCGGTCGACACCCGCCGCGCCACCTCGTGGGCGAAGTCCGGATAGTCGACGGAATCGCTGCTCGAGGTCCCACAGTCACAGGCTCGGTACCCCAGCTGCTCGAGGAACGCCACCAGCTTCTGCTTGAGCGGGTATCCCCCATGGTCGGCGCCGATCGCAACGCGGGTCCCTGCCTCGGGCGGGGCTTCCGCAGCCTCGCCGTCCATCTCGCGCAGCACCTGCCGCACCAGGTCACGAATTTCTTGTGGGTTCGCCATAAGACTTGAGCAGCGATTCTACCTTCAAGCGCGCCGGGTCGCACGTCGCTCGATCTCAACCCGAGATAGCGCTTGCGAAAGCGTGGCTCACCCAGGTGGAGCATGACAAAGCCCCGGCATCCCAAAGATACCGGGGCTCATGCTTCTAGCAGATCAGCCGCGATCCCTATTCGGGAAGATCGCGACTCGGTAAGCCGCTTACTTCTGGCCGCCCGTCAAGAGATCGCGGCGG
>JBCCEE010000783.1:0-2910 GCA_039030415.1 Acidobacteriota bacterium | reverse complement strand
GTCCGGCCATGATGAAGGGCGGGATCGTCTCGATCGCGAAGCGAATGCCGAGATAGGTCGATCCCCAGATGAAGTAGACCGCGCCGAAAGCGGCGAGCACCGCCGGCAGTGACGGCGCGGCCTCCGTCGTGACCGAGGGTTTCGCGGTGGGATTCGTTGGAGTTGCCATGACCGATAGCATCGCGTTGAATGCAGCTCATCACAAGTGGCATTTTCGTCAACTTCCGCAAGGATTACGCCAACCCTGAGAGCTCGCCGATGTCGCAATCGTTCAGCGAGCTCTCGAGGGCGTCGTCACTCGATCTACCGTGGGTGGAACGAGCTGTGCACGCGCTAGCCGCCCTGCTCTGCCGCTTGCTGTAGCGTCAGCTCGACCGTCTTCGGATCGAGGTCGCTGTTGACCAGCTCGAGCAGCTGTGAGAGCTGTTCCGGCTGGAGTTTGCCTTCCGAGAACCCAGCCAGCTTCTTGAACGGCATATTCTTGAAGATAGCGGCGAAGAAGTCGTCCTCGGCGGCTCCGGTCAGGGGCCGGCGACCGACCTGCAGCAGCAGGAAGTCGATGACGACCTGGCCGCGCGGATCGCTCACGATGTCGCCGATGACGTCGTCGACGGTGTAGACCGGACGCGGCAGGGTGCCGGACGTCACTTCGAGCGGAAGTGTAGCCCGAATATCTGCCGCTGAAGCACCGACCAGCAGCTCGTAGTGTCCCGGCTCGATCACCCAACGGCCGTGGCCCTCATGAAAGTAGCCCAGGCGCTCAGCCTCTACGGAAACCGTGAAGCGGCGGCTTTCGCCGGGCGGGATCGCGTGCTTGGCAAAGCCGACGAGCTCACGATCCGGCCGCTCGACGGGAGGATCGAGATGACGCAGATAGACCTGTACTGTCTCGGCTCCGGGCCGCTCGCCGACGTTGGCGACGCTGACCGTGACGTCGAAGCTGCCGTCGAGCTCGGCCAGGGTCGCCGGAGCACTGGCCTCAGAGTACTCGAACGTGGTGTAGGAAAGCCCATGGCCGAAGGGGAAGGCGACGTCGCGCCCGAACGTTTGGAAGTAGCGATAGCCGACGTAGCCGCGCTCGCCGTAGTAGACCGCACGCGGTCCGCTCGGGAAGTTCAGGTGGCTCGGATGGTCTGAAAGCGCGAGAGCAAAGGTCTCGGACAGCTTGCCGGAAGGCGTCGCCTCGCCGAAGAGCACCTGAGCAACGGCGCTACCCAAGGCCTGGCCCCCCAGCCAGCCGACCAGCAGGGCATTGGCTTTGAGCCCGCCGAGATCCATGGCTCCGCCTCCGACGAGCACGACCGCAAAGGGCTTACCGCTCTTCCGGGCCGCCGCGATCAGCTCACGATCACCGGGTGCCAGGCTCATCGAGGGCCGGTCCCAGGCTTCGGCGTCGTGCGATGCTTTCTGGCCCGCGAATACCACGAGCTGATCCTGCGTCGCGAAGAAGCGGGCCAGTTCCGAGGACTGTTCCGGCGTCAAACCGTCCTCGGCATACTTGTCCTGCCAGGCCGAGAGCGAGAGTCCATGCCGCGAGCTGATCGCCTGCATCTGCTGCCACGGGATGTCGAGCCGCGTCGGCTGGATCTGTGAGCTGCCGATACCCTGAATGCGGGGCGCGAAAGCATTGCTGCCCAGCACACCAACGCGGCTTCCGCGGGCTGCCGAGAGCGGCAGCATCCCGTCGTTGGCGAGCAGCACCATCGAGGCGACGGCGACTTCGCGAGCCAGATCATGGTGAGCGTCCACGGTATCTTGCTCGGTCTCACCCGGCATACTCTGCTGGCGCTCGACGAGCTGCAGCACCCGCGACACCGCCAGGTCGAGATCGGCTTCAGCCAGGGTGCCCGCGTTCACCGCCGCCACCACCTGCGGCGGCGACAGCGGATTGCCCGGCATCTCGAGGTCGAGCCCGGCAGCCACCGAGGCGGCCGGATCGTCGACGGCGCCCCAGTCCGAGACCACTAGGCCGGCAAACCCCCACTCGTCGCGCAGGATCTCGGTCAGCAGCTCGCGGCTCTGCGAGGCGTAGACGCCGTTGACCCGGTTGTACGCGGACATGACCGCCTGGGGCTCGCTCTCCTTGACCGCGATCTCGAAGCCGCGCAGATAGAGCTCCCGCATCGTCCGCTCGTCGACGCGGGCGTCGATCGTCATGCGGCGGTGCTCCTGATTGTTGACGGCAAAGTGCTTGAGGGTGGCACCCACGCCTCGGGACTGTACGCCGCGGACAAAGGCTGCTGCCGTCTTGCCGGAGAGCAGCGGGTCTTCACTGTAGTACTCGAAGTTACGGCCGCCGAGCGGGTGACGCTTGAGGTTGAGACCCGGCGCAAGCAGTAGAGTCACCTGGTGCTGGGCGGCTTCGGTGCCAATGCCGGCGCCGAGCCGTTCGATCAATGCCGGATCCCAGGTCGCCGCCATTGCCGCCGCGGAAGGAAAGCAGGTTGCCGGCAGGCTATCGGAGACTTCCAAGCCGGTGCTCTTGCGCAGGCCCACCGGTCCGTCAGCCATCCACACCGCGGGAATACCCAGGCGTGGGATTTCGCGCGTCTGCCAGGCATTCTGGCCGGTGACCAGAGAGGCCTTCTCCTCGACCGTCAGCTGCTCGAGCCAGCGCTCCACCGAGGGTTCCTGGGCCCACCCGGAGGTGGTGATGAGCGCGAGGAGGACTCCGAGAACAACATTCTTCGAGCTTTTCAAGATCACATCCTGATTCTGCCCACCGCGGAAAGCGGAGGGCTCATCGTTGCACGTAGGAAAGCGCGCGCGCGATGCGAACCCTTCGTTCACATCTGCCAAGCAAGCCGGCTAAAACGGTTTACTGGCCGAGACTAGCACAGCCCTGCTGGCGAAAAATGCGAAGAGCGCGGGGCGCTGGATCTTGGAGGTCGGCTCGAGGAGGGCGCCGCG
>JBCCEE010000782.1:0-2915 GCA_039030415.1 Acidobacteriota bacterium | reverse complement strand
TGGTGAGCCAGGCGCGCGGCGACTGGATCTCGCTGGGGTCGATCCGGTGCCAGCGCAGGAACGACTCCTGCACCATGTCCTCGGCCTCGCTCAACGAGCCCAGCATGCGATACGCAACGCCGGTCAGGTAGTCACGATGCTGATCGAACGATTCGTGTGCCGTCGTCGTCGCCACTCTCGAGTCTCCTTACATCATGGTTTACCAGCCGACTCTGAGCCCTCCACTCTATTGACGGAACAGCACGCTGTGATGTGACAGCCAGCCAGACATTCAGCTTAGAAGTCAACGTAACCGTCGCGCGCCCGCACCGTCAAACCGGTTCCGACCCGCACCCGCACACGACGCCAGCTGCCGTCGTCGCGTCGCGGCTCGGGGTAGTAGCCGAGGACATACTGACCGCGCAGCTCAGCGAGGATTCCAGTAAAGGCTACGGTGGCGTCTTCGACGCGCTCGAGCGGCACGACGCGACCGCCGCTGCGCTCCACCAAGGCCTCCAGCTCAGCGAGCTGCTGGCGATGAGCGGTGGCGCTGTGCCATGCTGAGGAGAAGGCGCCCGGACGCTGGGGGATCGGCAGGCGCAGCCAGTAGACCAGCGCCTGGCTGCGGCGCGCCGCCCACTGTACGTCGTCGATCCCGAGCGTGCTAGTGGTGTCGATGCCGTCACTCAGCACCAGCACGACGCGGCGCCCTTGCCGTGGCTCGAGGCGTTTGAAGGCGGCATAGAGGTGATCGCACAGGGCGGTGCCGCCGCCAGCCTCGACGCGGTGCAGGCCGCTCGCCAACACCTGGGCAAAACCGGTGAACGGGGTGAGGTGCACCGGATGGTCGGCAAATAGCAGCAGGGACGCCTGATCGAGCCCGGCCATGGCGTCGACAAAGGCGCGGGCGCCGGCAAGGGCTAGGCGCAGGCGTTCGCCGCGCATGCTGTCACTGGCGTCGACCAGCAGGACGGCGGTCAGCGGCACGTCGCCACGCTCGAAGGTCACCAGCCGCTGCGTCACGCCCTCGTCGAGGACGGTGAAGTCGTCGCGCTCGAGGTCACCCACCGTCCCGTTGTCGGCTCGCGTGACCGTGACGTAGAGCTGCTGCAACTCGACTTCGATCTCCTGGTCGACCCACACGGTGCGGGTTACGACGACGTCGCGCGCCTGGTTGCCGGAAGTGTCCTCCGCCACCACCTCGAAGCGGTGGCGCTCGTTCGCCTCACCGAGCTCGAGACTCCAGCGGTAGGGCGGCTGCTCGAGCCGGCCGCGAAACGCGCCATCGACGAATACCTCGACACTGCGGATCGCTTTCTCAGGGGTGACTTCCGCCACTATCTCGACCCGCCCCATGACTGCCTGCCCAAACTCGGGACTGACGATCTCGACTTCGAGCGCTGAAGCGGGCAGCACAAGCAGGCCGAAAGCCAGGAAAGCCAGAAGTGCCCCAGCGCGTCGACGGCTCATGGTGAGGTCACCTCGAGTGCCCGGCGTAGCGTGGTCAGGAGCTCAGCCCGATACGCGGGCTCGATCATCGCAGTTGCGGATTCCGGCCAGCGATTGTAGCGGTCGCGAGCGCTCTCGATGGCGACCGGTCGGGCTCGTTCGATCAACCGCTGGGCGGCGTTCGGATCGCCACTGCGATCCGCCACCAAAGCACGCTGAATCAGCAGGCCGGGATGCTCGGGCCAGCGGCGCGAGGCGCGCTCCAGCAGGCCGGCGGCGGCCTCCCAGCGTCCGTCCTGCTGCAGGGAGCGCGCCCGCTCCTGAAACGCCAGCAGAGCGATCCAGCCCTCGACTCCATGGCTCGCCTCCTCGACCGCCAGGGACGCCAGCAGTCGCTGGGCAGACTGCTTCTGGCCGAGGCGCTCCAGGTTGAGCGCCAGGCGCAAGCGCGCTTCGGCGTGATCTGGCTCGAGCTCGAGCAGGTGCTCCAAGGCGTCGACCGCGCGGTCGACGCGACCTCGCCGCTCATGGCAGACCGCCAGGCCAAGCCATGCCTTGCGATTGGCCGGGTCTGCGTTCAGCGCGAGCTCGAACAGCTCCTCGGTTTCCCCCTGCCGCCCGAGCCGCGCGAGCTGGCCAGCGAGGTGCGACAAAGCGCGGCTAGCGGGTATGCGCTCCGCGCCCTCGACGCGCCGGGCGAGGGTCTTGGCCAAGCGGCGACTGAGGCGCAGGGCGTGCTCAGCCAGAGGCGAGCGCAGCGCCTCGCGATAGACGGTGATCAGGCCGGCGTGCAGCTCGACGACCGGCAGCAGGGCGTTCCAGCCGGCACGCTCCGCCAACCGCTCGAGCACCCGCCACTGCAGCTCTCCCAGCTCGAGCACCGCGGCTCCCCCGCCGCCCACTCCGAGCTCGAGGGTGCGCAGCGCATCTGCGGCCGGCGCCCCCTCGGCCAGCGTCCGCAGCACGCGACGGTAAGCTACCTGGGTCTCCTGCCTGGGAAGGCGCCGGCGCCGAGCCCGGATCGTGCCGGGATCCTCTGTCGCGGCAATATCGTCCGCACGCCCGGCCGTTGCCGGGAGGCGCCGCTGACCGACGATCGGAACCCGGGCTTCGCCAGCCAGCTCGGCGGCGGCTTGGCGCAGCACGGCGGCGGCCAGCCAGGGATCGACGGCAGCGAAGAAGGCGGGAGCCCACAGCGCCCGCGCGTCGCCCGCCAACTCGGGGATCTCGACGATTCGTGAGCGCAAGCCGTAGGCGTCGCCGTCACGCTGGCGGATCAGCACGCGTAGGGTAGCCGCGCCATCGGGGTGCGCGATCGTCGTGATGATCTGAAGGCGCGTCATTGCCACAGCGTCGGCCTCTCCTTCGACCGCAAACCGCTGGCCGACGGCGTCCACCACCTCACCCGTAGCTCCCAAGGCATAGACGAAGAGGTCGAGCTCCACCGCCAGGGCCGACCGCGAGGTGCCACCCGACTCGGCAGACGA
>JBCCEE010000781.1:0-2931 GCA_039030415.1 Acidobacteriota bacterium | reverse complement strand
GGCATCGCCAAGCTGCTCAACCCGGAGCTCACCGCCCGAGCTCTCGACGCCACCACCCCCAGTCTGCTGCCGCTCACGCCGTCCTACGCCAGCCCGGAGCAGGTGCGCGGAGAACCGATCACTACCGCCAGCGACGTTTACGCTCTCGGGGTGCTGCTGTACCGTCTGCTGACCGGTGCGCTGCCCTACGCCTTCGAGACTCGGCGCCCGAGCGACATCGAGCGAGTGATCCTAAGCGTCCAGCCACCGCGGCCGAGCCAGGCCGTCCCAGCCAAGCACTTGGCGCGCCAGCTCCGAGGCGATCTCGACGCGATCGTCCAGAAGGCGCTCGAGAAAGAGCCGGCGGACCGCTACCCGTCGGTCGAGCGTCTGGCTGACGATATCCGGCGGCACCTCGAGCATCGCCCGATCACAGCGAGTCGAGGCGCTCTGACTCTGCGTGTCCGCAAGGCCGCTCGACGCCACCGGGTCGCCCTGGCCGCTCTCGCTGCGGGCCTGGCCTTCACCACCGCGACCACCGTGCAGTCCGTACGCCTTTCGCAGGCCCTCAACGTGGCCGAGGACGAGCGCATGCGGAGCGACCGCATCTCGGCGTTCCTGGTCGACCTGTTCGAGGTCGCCAATCCGGAGGCGGATCAGGGCCATGCCGTGAGCGTGCGCCAGGTGCTGGATCGCGGCGCCGAGAAGGTCGTTTCCGAGCTCGGCGACGAAGCGCAGGTCCAAGCCGGCGCCATGGCCGCCATCGGCATTGCCTATCGCAACCTCGGCCTCTATCCACAGGCCGAGCCGCTGCTGAGCCGCGCGCTCGAGCTGAGGCGCGAGCACCTCGGCACGGAGCATCCCGAAGTGGCCTCCAGCCTCCACGATCTCGGGATGCTGCGCTACGCCCAGGGCGAGTATCGCACCGCCGAGGCGCTGCATCGCCAGGGCCTCGAGCTGCGACTCCAGCACTTCGACGAGCAGCACCAGCTGGTCGCCTCGAGCCTGCACGACCTGGCGGAGGCGGTCCACACGCTCGGTGACTACGAAGCGGCCGAAGCCCTCTATCGCCGAGCGCTCACCCTGCGCCGTGAGCTGCTGGGCGACGAGCATCGAGAGGTTGCCGAGAGCCTGAGCGAGCTGGCCTTCCTGCTCCAGGATCAAGGCGACTACGACGGTGCCCTGGATCTGCTCGAAGAAGCCCTGGCGATGCACCGCAAGCTGTTTGGCGAAGAGCACGGCCGGGTAGCCACCGATCTCGACTACCTCGCCTGGACCCTGCAGCAGCAGGGGGATTACGAGCGCGCCGAAGCTCTCTATCGGCAGGCTCTCGCGATGCGCCGTCGACTCTTCGGCGAGGTGCACCCCGGCATCGCGACGGTGCTCGACAGCCTTGGGCTGCTGCTCTACCAAAAAGGCGACCTCGCGGCGGCGGAGCCTCTGCTGCGGGAATCGCTCGACGTCTGGCAGCAGGTGCGCAGCGATGAGCATCCTCACCTCGGAAACACCCTCAACAACCTCGCGCTGGTGCTCGAGGCGCGCGGCGCCACGGGTGAGGCGGTGCCACTCTTTCGTCGCGCGCTCACCATCTACCGCGAGTACCTGGGGCCCGATCACGTCGCGGTGGGGCAAGCGCTCGGCAACCTGGCAGGAGCCCTGAAGGCCGGGGGCGATCGTGGCGAGGTCGAATCCCTGTACCGCGACTCGCTGAGGATCAAACGCGCGGCGCTGCCCGCAGAGCATCCGATGATCGCGCTGACCCTGCGTGACCTGGGGCAGCTCTTGCTCGACGACGGCCGCGTGGCCGCCGCCGAAGAGCTGCTGCGCGAGAGCGTCGCGATCTACCGCGCTGCCCTACCCGCTGAAGACTGGCGCATCGCCGACGCGACCAGCCGCCTCGGCAGCTGCCTGGTCGCGGGAAGCCGGTATGCCGAAGCCGAGCCGCTGCTGCTCGCCGGTGCCTCGGGCCTGAAGGCCAGCCGGGGCGACGCCGATCGCTTGACCCGCGCCGCCCTGGAGCGAGTGCAGAGGCTCTACGAGAGCTGGCAGAAACCCGAGGAAGCGTCTTGAGCGCTCAAGGGACCAGGACGCCTTCCACGCGTTCGTAGTCGATCGAGTGGCTGATGGAAAGGTCCTCCGCGATCGCGTCGCTACCCAGGGACGGCGTCACCTGGCGCGACCGGAGACCCGGCGGAACGCTGCCACCGGGACCCGGGAACGGACCGCTGGGGGCGCCGCCACCGTACTGCGAGTTGTAGCTGAGGGCCGAAGGACACCCGAACAGAACCGGCGCCGCGGGCGGCAGCGGCATTCCTGGCAGGATGGGGTTCATTTCCTCGTCGAACACAATGATGTCGGGATCGAGCACCGCGGTCTCGCTGACCTGCACCAGCCCCGCACAGACCTCGGTCGTCTTGGTCGCCCACACGATCAACGGTTCCAGGCTGCTGATCGTCACCACCCCGCTCAGAAACGGTTTACCCGCCGGAGGTCCGCTTCCGCCCGAAACCGCGGCTTCGATGTCGGTGCAATCCAACACGGTAGCCCCTCCGGCGGTCAGGCTGCCTTGGGTCAAGGCGATCGGCGCCGGCGAGCTCAGCCACGCACTGCTCGTCGTATCCAGCACCGAGCCCGCGAGCTGCACGTCGACCTCGCCAAAGTTGTGAAAGTCGATCTTGACAGCGTAATTCGCCACCTTGACCAGCGGCTCGTAGTCGTTCGAGCCGTCTGCTGAAGACTGAAAGCCACAGGCATAGTTAACGGCATACACGTACCGGCTCTGGGCATGGGTCGGCTCCGCGATCCACATCAGGGTCAACACGGTCAAAACAAGGAACGAGGTTCGGCGCGGCAGAGACATATAAGGACTCCTTTCGGGGGCCAGCAGGCCCCAAGTCGATGGGTGAGAAGCTTCCGGCGGAAGCCTCAACCAACTGACGCCGGATTCCGTCC
>JBCCEE010000780.1:0-2933 GCA_039030415.1 Acidobacteriota bacterium | reverse complement strand
GCTGCAGCCGCTGCTATATGGGGCCGCTAGTGGAAGACCCACCCCGGGGTGTTGAACGCTGGATAGAACCAGTTGGCGGGATCGCCGTTGGGAGCATTGGTCGGCCAGCCGCCGGAGAGCGGCAGGAACTGAAGGGAGTCGCCCTCGTCCTGCTGGGTCGGCCACGGCGCCATCGAGTCGTAGTCGACACTTTGCACCAGCGCTCCGCTGCTGTCGAAGAGGCGCACGGCATCGCTGTCGTTGAGCCCGAAGGAGCCCCAGTCGGTGCAGGTGGTCACCCACCAGTTGGTGTTGGCGATGGCGGCTTCCCAGTCTTCCTGGTTGCGACACAGGATGAGGAAGCCGAAGCCTTCCAGAATGGTCTCCGACGGGAAGGTGAAGATGTGCGTGTCGTCGTCATCGCGGAACTCCCAGCCCGACAGGTCGACATCCGACGCTGAGTCGTTGAACAGCTCCACCCAGTCACCGGTGTCGAACGAGGCGCTCGAGTTGTAGTGGATCTCGGAGAAGATGACAGCGGTCGAGCCAATGGAATCGGGCTCGAAGTTGGCGATCAGCGTGACGTTGCCGGCCGGGCTCGGATAGGCGTAGACGCTGTCGTTGCTCAGCAAGTTACCGGCCGCGACGCTGCCGGTGTACCAGCCCTCGAACACGAAGCCGGCGTCGGCAATGGCCTCGAGGGTCAGCGGCTCGTCGGTGAAGAAGCGGCCGTCGAACGGTAGGCCCGGGATCGGCACGCGCTGGGCACGAATGCTGCCCTGGCCTTCGCGATCGAAGGTTACGTCGTAGCCGCCAGAGACGCCGAAGGCACCGCTGCCGCCCTCGAGCAGGTTGTAGACGGTCTGGGAGCGACCGAGAAAGTAGTCGCGCAAGACCTGGACTTGGGCTTGCCAGGCGGCGAGGCTCTGGATGCCGCCGGAAGGTGCCCACCGCCCGACGTGGTAGAGCGGGTCGCTCTCGTCCGCCGGATTGGAGATCTCGGCTTCGATGGCCGCGGCCATGTCGTCGATCACCGGCAGGGCGCGATCCGGCCGGTAGGTCACGCTCATGCGGGCGGCCAGGTGCTGGACGAAGTCGGCGAAGACTTCGTCGCTGACGATGAAGGCGCTGATGAGGCCGGTAGCGAAGGTCAGGTGAATGTTCATGTTGGGCTGGAAGCCGCCGTCCAGGTCGTAGAGGATCCAGCGGTAGAGACCGTCCGGGTCCTCCTGCCACTTGGCCTGATTGTTGTTCGGCCAGTCGTCGTTGCCGAAGAATCGCTCGGCGACCTGGTACGAGATGAACTCGTTGTAGTCGATGCCCGAGGCCGGCGTGTGGAGGAAGTCCCAGAGTTGTTCCGGAGGCGTCGTTTCGATCGCGGTCTGGATCGCCGGGAAGGTGTCGTTGCCGCGCCGCAAGGCGACGGGATTGGGCTTGTAGAAATTGACGTCGTCATCATCGACGCCGTGATTCGACTCCGGGTAGTGGTGGTTGATCTTCTCGCGCAGGTTGTGGATGCCGTAGTAGCCGCAGTTCAGGTAGACGATCACCGGCTCGTAGCCCTGGTAGTCGATCGCGATGTTGGTCGGATCGCCGTGCATCAGCTGGTGCGCCAGGGGCTCGCGAAACATGGTGCGCGACCAGTCGTTGCCGCCGAAGTTGGCGCCGCCGTTCTTGAGCACCAGCGACTTGAACGTCGAGGCGTCCTTGCTGCTGAAGAACTGATGCTCGAAGCGGTTGGGACCATACTCGGCGCGCGCGTTGAGGCGCAGGGGAAGCTGCGGCAGCAGCGAGCTGGCGCCGCCCGGAGCGTTGATCTGCAGTCCGGCGTTCTGCGAGAAGATCACTCCGCCGCCGGACAGGACGTCGACCTGCACGGGACGCTCGTCGTCTTCGTCCGGGGTCGCCTGGTAGAGCGAGGTCGGTCCGACGTCGAGATCGGTGGGCTCACCGGAGATCAGGAAGACCGGGATGGTGTGATCCCGGCCGTTGTTGACGTAGGTGGCCGACACCACGTAGCTCCGGATGTGGTCGGGGAGCAAGGCCTGGGCGCGCGCCATGGTGCAGCCCACGATATTGAACGGCAGCAGCTCGAGGATGCTCGGCGAGCTGCCGATGATCGGCGTCGAGCCGTCGAGCTCGTAGTGGATCGTCGCGCCGCTGACGGCGGTGATCTCGCCCTCGCCGCTCGCCGCCATGCCGGAAGCGGGCGTGATCACCGGATCTGGCGTGTAGCCAGCGTAGTTGTAGGGCAGCACGCTGTTGGCGTTGGCGGCGCCGGGAGTCGGCCCGTAAACCGCGTTGATCGCCTGATCGGCGTCGTCGAAGTAGCGCGGGTTGTCGCAGTCGCCGTCGGCCAGCAGACCGTAGGAGTCGTTGACCCTCAGGTCGTCGGGAATCGTCAGGCTGTCAATGGGGTTGGTGTCGGCGTCGAAGATGCTGATGACCTCGCCGTTCGAGAGCTTGAAGTCGGTGTGCCACTCGCCAGCCACGACCTCGTTGCGGTCCGAGGCGTAGATCACCATACGCTGGCCTGGCGCAAGCGGTTGACTGACGGCTCCCGGGCTCCAGGGAGTGCCGCCGTCGGAGAAGCTGAAGTCGGCGACCTCGACGGTAGCGTTCGAGATGTTCTGAATCTCGAACCAGTCACTGGGTGAGCCGTCGATGTTGTCTACCGCGGGAATCCCGGCGTCGTTGTCGGACATCACTTCGTTGACCACTAGCGGCCCCGTGCACGTCAGCGAGGTGCCGCCGTCACCCGGTTCGTCGCCCCCAGGGCCCGGATCGCCTTGATCGCCGCCGTCGTCGCCGCCGCCAGGATCGCCGCCGCCAGGATCGCCGCCGCCAGGATCGCCACCGCCAGGATCGCCACCGCCAGGATCGCCGCCGCCGTCACAGCCGCGACGACTGTCGCAGCCGTCCGGGATGATCACCGTGCCGGGACCCACCCGGTC
>JBCCEE010000779.1:0-2936 GCA_039030415.1 Acidobacteriota bacterium | reverse complement strand
CGCTCGTCGTAGGCGAAGGTCGTGGTGTTGCCGTTGCGATCGGTGCGGCTGGCCAGCAGGTTGCGCTGGAACGGCGGCTGATCCGCCGGCACGTAGGTCTTGGTGATCGTGTAGGTGTGCTCGGTGCCGTCGAAGTCGGTGACGGTGACGGTTTGGGTCAGCGGATTGCCATACGCGTCGTAGGTGATGTCGGTGGCGACGCCGTTGGCGTCGACGCGCTGGGTCAGCACCAGATCGTCGGGATCCCACTCCTGGGTGCCGGTCTGGCCGAGCGGGTTCTCCATGCTCTGCACCGTGCCGTCATTGCCCACGGTCACGGCGCTCTCTTCACCGCGCGGATCGATCATCCGATGGGTGGCGGTCTGGCGGGCCTCCAGCGCGCTGGTGTCCCACTGGAACTGCGTCGAGCCGCCTTCCGGATCCACCTGCTCGCGGACCTGCAGCAGGCTGACGTCGTCGCCAGAGCCGGCGGGCATGCTGGTGACCTGGTAGTCGTAGCGGGTGCGAGCGCCGTTGACCGCGTTGAGGGTCTCGGTCAGCGCCCAACGCGCTTCGAACGCCCAGCCGGCGACGCTCTCGTAGGCGTAGGTCTCTTTCTGGATGGCGAATTCCCGCTCGGCGGAAACGAGGTTGCCGTAGGCGTCGTAGTCGAACCGAACCTCGAGCTCCTCCGGGCCCGTGACCCGCACCAAGACGGGCCCTTCCCACAGCGCGAAGACGCGCTCCTCGTAGAAAAACTCTAGCGAGCGTCCGTTCGCGTCGCTGACCCGCCGCAGCAGGCGCTCGTCGCCGAGTCCAGAATAGGTCAGGGTGGTGACGTTGCCGTTGGGATCGGTGATCTGTGAGAGATCCCAGCGTCCTTCGTCGACCGGCTCGTAGTGGAAGCGATGGCCGCCGGGCGTGAAGAAATCGTAGGTCTCGTCTCCTGGATTTACGACCAGCGACGCGTGGCTGCCGGTCATCGACTCCAGGCCGCCGGCGCCGTCGTCGACGAAGCGCAGGCCCGAGCCTTCACCGCCGGTCACCACCGCCTCACCGCACCGCGTGACCTGGACCCGCGACTGCCAGTTGTGGGTCCAGCCGGGTCCGAGGGTTCCCACCAGGTCGCTTGGGCTGCCGCCCGAGACGTAGGTGCGGCGGAAGTCCAGCGCTCTACCGCGGGCCGGGAACGACAGATCCAGGCGATCGAAGGTCAGGTTGCCCCGCCACTGGTTGACGCCCTTGATCGTGCTCTGACCGACGCGGCGATGGTCCTTGACGCCGTGCTCGGACAGCGCCAGGAACTCTTCCAGCTCGGTACCCTGGTCATCGACGGCGCGCAGGAAGCCGCGATAGTCGCCGGGCGGCAGGTCTTCGAGACGCATCAAGTGGCGGTGCTCGCCTTCCGCCATGGCTTCGTCTTCGAACGCGAAGTGCTGCTCGCTGTCGAGCATGATGCCGTCCGCGACGTCTTCGATGCGCTGGAACCACAGCGACACTTCTGCCGGCCGGTTGAGATAAAAGTCGAAGGGCGTGCCTTCGTTGCAGAAGCCTTCGAGCGCCAGATCGGTGTCCTCAGACAGCACGTAGGGATCTTCGACCCGCCGAATGATCTGGCCTTCAAGCGGTACGTCCCGCGGATCAGAAGCCACCTCGACCGACGAGCCGGGATTCACCAATAGGCGCGCCGTGTGCGCCTTGCCACCGTCGAGGCGGGTGCCCTCGGGCAGCACCCCCTCACCCTCGAACGAGTTTTCGCTGCCCAACAGATCGACCACGAACTCATCGTCCGCCTCGATATCGACCACCACCAGATTGGCCTCGTAATCCGGCGGCAGAATGCGATAGCCGAAGGTGGTCTCAGCGGCGGTGACGCCGCCCTCGGTCAGCTCCACCAGGTTGGGATCGATGCTCTCGATGCTCGGCTCGATACCATGGAAGGAGCCGATCGTCTCCAGCATGATGTCCTGGGTCAACGGCCGATCCAGCCACGGCGGGAAGGTCTGAGGCTGCACCTCGAGCTCGCCGGTATCCTGATTGGGCTTGAGCTCGCGGAAGATGGCGACGCCGTTGAAACCCACCTCGTGGAGTCCGGGTGCCGCGCCGGCGGTCATGATGCCCATCGCCGAGAGGCCGTCGGCAGCGCGCTCGGGAAGGCCGGCCAGGCCTTCGTTGGTGATTGTGAACTCGCTGTCTTCGAGCACGATCTCGGAACGCCGGAAGGTCCACAGGTTTTCCTCGCAGTCGCGCACCAGCGCGACAAACTCGCAGCCCGATCCCCCGGCGGCGCAGTATTCGCAGTTGCCGACGTCGCACTCGGCGCGGCAGGTATCTCCCGCGTCGCCGCTGACGCAGCTGAAGAGCTGGGCAACGCCACAATCCGTCGGATCAGCGCTCAGGTGAATGAGCTCGATCGGTAGCGGGTAGTCCTCTTCGATGCGGGTCGCCCCGTGCCTCACGAAGCCGCGGGTTCGGACGACCCGAGCGCGAGCTGGGGTGCACCTCGGCGGCAGCGCGAACGGCTCGGCAATGAAGCGGATCGAGTATTCGTACTCCAGGGGATCGATCTCGACGAGGTTCTTGCTGGCGCCACCAAAGCCCAGCAGGGCCGCAGGCTCCGCCCCAGCCAGGTCTACCCCAATCAGATTGCCGCTCGGCCGGCCCTCGGGCTCATCGACTTCGATGCTGGTGTCCTCGAACGCCCGGTCGTCGCCGACGTTGACCAGCGGATCTCCCGGGGCCGAGGCCTCCGCCAGCAGCGAGATGACCTGCGGTCCGGGCGGCGTGTCGTAAGGCACCAGCAGATTGAAGGTGAGGGTGCCGCTGCCGCCGTTCGCCAGGCCGCCTACGTTCCAGTCCGGCTCGGCCCAGCTGCCGCGGCTGGCCTCCACCGACTCGATCTCGACCGCGTCCGGCAGCTCGAGGTTGACTTCGACCCGCACGTCTTCGGCGTTGTG
>JBCCEE010000778.1:0-2945 GCA_039030415.1 Acidobacteriota bacterium | reverse complement strand
GACGTAAGAAACCAGAAACCAGATGCCGAGCAGGATCGCGATCAGCCGCGTATTCCTCCGCCAGTATTCCCGGAGCGACTTGCTGTCGAGGTCAGCCATGGGTGCGTATCTCCTTCGCCAAGCTGTGTTGCGGTCGTGAGGCGCCCAATGATAGCGATGTGTTTCACTAAAATAGCGTCTCTCCCGAAAGGCAGACGAGATGATCCCCGCTAGCTTCCTCGCGGCCCACGCGCCGTTCTGCGACCTGTCCGAAGACGGGCGGGCGAATCTCGAAGCGCAGCTCGAGATTAGTTTCGTACCGCGCGGCACGCGCATTCTGGAGCGCGGCGGACCGCCTTCCGACATCCTGTACCTGCTGCGCAAGGGCTCGGTGCGGCTCGAGCTCGACGGTCAGCTGGTCGACGATCTCGGGCCGGGCGAGGTCTTTGCGGTGTCGACCGCGCTCGAGAATGCGCGCATCCAGCTCGACACCGTGGCTCAGAGCGACTGCCTGCTCTACGGCTTCCCGAAGGCCGCCATCCGCGCCGAGATCGAGCGCGAGCCGAAGTTCGCGGCGTTCTTCCTGGAGAGCCTGAGTCAGCGGCTGCGGGCGATCACCCACTCGCGACCGCTGTCCCTGGGCGGCGATCTGGCGGTTCGCATCGGCACCATGGGCTCGCGACCGCCGGTGATCGTGGCCGCCGACGCGACGGTCGCCGAGGCCGCTGGGCTCATGGACCAGGAGCAGGTCGGCTCGGTGCTGGTGCGCGAGGCCGAGGGCGAGGAGCCGTCGGCCATCCTCACCGATCGCGACCTGAGGCGGCGCGTGCTGGCGCGCGGCAGAGGCCCGGAGACCCCGGTGCGAGACGTCATGTCGCGGCCGCTGACCGTCGTCGAAGCCGAGGCGCCGGTGTCCGAAGCCTTGCTGACGATGCTGCGCGCCCGCGTCCATCACCTGCCGCTCGTCGAGAGCCATCGGATCGTCGGGGTGCTGTCGCACTCGGATTTCCTGTTCCACTACCTCAAGAGCCCGGCCTACCTGCTGGAGCGCGTGCTGGGGGCGACCTCGGCCGACGGCCTGGTGAGCTATGTCGACGACCTTGCGACCATGATCGATGCCACGGCGCGGGGCGGCATCGCCGGCAGCGAGCTGTGCCGGCTGGTGGCGGCCCTGAACGAGGCCCTGTGCGCCCACCTGATCGACCTGGCGGTGAGCGAGCTCGGGCCACCGCCCTGCGCGTTCGCGTGGATCGTCTTCGGCTCGGAGGGCCGTCAGGAGCAGGCCCTGGTCACCGACCAAGACAATGCCCTGGTGCTGGCTGAGGATACGCCCGCGGCGCGTAATTACTTCGAGCAGCTGGCTCAGCGGGTGGTCGACGACCTGATCCGGGTTGGCTTCCCGCCCTGCGACGGCGGCTACATGGCGACCGGCTGGTGCTTCTCCCGCGACGAGTGGGTAGCCAAGATTCGCGGCTGGGGCGCGCGGCCCGAGCCGCGGGCCATGATGCACGCCGCCAACCTGTTCGACTTCCGGCCGGCTCGTGGTGATCTCGATCTCGAGCCGATCGAGACCGCGATCCGCGAGATCTCCTCCGACAGCATCTTCCTGCGCCAGCTGGCCCGCGAGGCGATGCGCAAACGGCCGCCGATCGGCTTTCTGCGCCGGCTGCGCAGCCGGGCCGACGGCATCGATCTCAAGGCGGGCGCTATTCTGCCGATCGTCGGACTGGCGCGGGTGTTCGCCCTCGAAGCCGGCGACCGCCACGGCTCGACGCTGCGTCGCCTCACCACCGCGCGCCGCGCCGGCCTGTTGAACCACGCGGGTGAAGAGCTGCTGAGCGAGTCGTTTCGCTTCGTCTTCGATCTGCGCCTGCGCCTGCAGCTGGCGGCTCGGGCACGCAGCGAGGCGGCCAGCAACAAGGCACACCTGGAGGAGCTCAGCGCCGGCGAGCGCCAGCATCTCAAGGAGGCGATGCTCGCCGTCCGCGACCACCAGAGCGCTGCCGCCTACCGCTATGGGCTGGATCTCACGGGTTAGGCGCCCCTGGAGCGAGGTCGATTACTGGGTGCTCGACCTCGAGACCAGCGGCCTCGAGCCGCGCCGCAACGTCATCGAGTCGGTGGGCATGGTGCCGATCCGGCGCGGTCGGATCCGCTGGGGCGAGCGCTGGTATCGCACGGTCCGAGCGCAGCCCGCCTACCTCTCGCCCGAAGTGATTGCCCTCCACCGACTGATGCCCGACGAGCGCGAGGACTCGCCGGAATTCACCGCTCTGATTCCGGAGATTCGCAACAGGCTCGAGGGTTCGGTCTTGATCCTGCACTTCGCGCGCTTCGACCTCGCCTTCCTGCGCCGCGCGTTCCAGGCTGCCGGCCAGCCATGGCCGCGTCCGCCGGTGGTCGACACCGTGCGATTGCTCGGTCGGCTCGAGCATCGCCGCACCTTCCTCCGCCCCGATACCCGCCCTCTACCGCGCAATCTCTCACAAGCGGTCGAGGCCTTCGGCCTGCCGAGCTACCGAGCGCATCATGCGCTGCACGACGCGCTGATGACCGCCGAGCTCTTTCTCGTCCTGCGCGAGCGCCTGGGCGCCAACCGCCTGTACCAATTGCTGTAACTTCTCGGATTCTGACTTCCCCCCTTTGCAAAAGGGGGGATCGAGGGGGGATTTTCTCCCCTGATCGACGGCTAGAGACTGCCCTATCTCGTCGTCGCTGACCCGAGGCAGAGAATCCCCCTCCAGCTCCCCCTTTTCCAAAGGGGGAGGGCCAGAGGACCTCCTGCCAATTGCTCTAGACCCAAGCCTGCACGCCGAGGTAACGGTTCAAGCTGTCGCGCAGATCTTCGAGTCGAAACGGCTTGCGAATGTAGTCGTCCATGCCGATCGCCATGCAGCGCTGGCGATCCTGAACGGTGGCGTTGGCGGTCACGGCGATGATGTAGGGCTGACTCAGGTGGTTGCTGG
>JBCCEE010000777.1:0-2957 GCA_039030415.1 Acidobacteriota bacterium | reverse complement strand
CTTCGTTGCGAACGAAGAAATTCGCGCACTGTGGCCGCGACTCATTCGGCACCTCGGACGTTCCCGCAACATGTGGGCGTGGCTCTTGGGGCTACCTGCTCCTGAATGGCCTCCAACAAGCCAGATTCTGGCGAAGTAGCCCATGCGGGAAACCTTCGATCGTCGGGTGGTTCCAGACTCGGTACTCGACTTTTGTACGAGCCTTTCAGTCACGAGTGCCCTGTCACCTTGGGGGTGGGGCTGCGCTTGCCGGGGCGTACCTGGGCCATCGATTGACCGGAGATGTTGATCTCTTCAACCATAGCCGTGAGGGAATGCGTGGACTTGTCGGCCTGCTTAGCGACGTAGCTGCTGAAGCCGGCGTCTCTCTCACTGTCTTGCGCGAGGAGTCGAAGGCTCAGGGCTCCAGCTCGACGTCCTCGAGCTGCCCTGGCTCGACCTCGACCCGCTGCTGCGCTTGGCCGACCCTCACCTCATAAGATCCTGGCGGGAGTCCATGTTGAGTCCAAGGGCGGCCCGCCATCACGGTGGGGCGATGCCCCAGGCGCGTCGCCAGCCACGAGATGTCCCAGGCGTCGGAGCTGACGAGGTGGATCGGTTCGGCTTCATCCTCGTTGTGAGGGGTCATGATCCGAATCGATCCGCCTTCTTCCTGCCTCAAGCTCAGACTCGGCGCAGGTCCTTCGAGAGCCTGCCATTCTGAGAGCACCCATGAGCCGCCGATATAAGCCGCCGCGCGCACTTGCTGGGCTCGCGGCGGGTGAAGTGGGGCGGTGGCTCGCCCATCGTGTGCTGTAGTCAAGATACGACGGCGCTTCGTAGCCTCCTCTAGAAAGACCAAAGCGCCCGCCACGGGCTGCTCGGAAGCGTCGAAGACTTCGATCACGATCTGTTCGGGGTCGACCAGGACCAGAGCCACCGCTTCGTTCAGGCTCGACGCATTCTCGATCCGGACGAGCTCGCTCGAGCGGGTGTCCAAGCGAGCCTGCAGAGCGAAGGGCCCTTCGCCCACAGCATGCAGCGTGAATGAACCGTCATCGCCCGAGATCGCCCAAGCGCCGCTCGCGTGATCCCGCACGCGAGCGCCTGGGACCGGTGAGCCATCGGCCTCGGAGACGGTGCCCTCGAGGCTACCGCCTGCGAAGCGGAGCACCAGCTCGTAGTGTGGACTCTCGGGTAGATCTACCTGTTGGGACGCAGAGTGACCCTCGGCGCCGGTCCATGAGACATCCCAGGAGCCGGACCGAAGACGGTCGCTGGTGAAGAAGCCACTGGCATCGACCTCCACGCGCTCGTCGGGGCGACCTCCCCACAGCACCCGGCTTTGATGGCGACCCTGGCGGTCACCATGGCGCAGGATCGCGGCGTGAGCCCGCTCGCCCGGGGGCCGCCAGCTGAGCCATCCCGGGCCGCTGGGCTGATGGCCGACAACCACGGTACCTTGAACGCGCATTGCACCCTCGCTGCAGTCGACCTCCACCGGCACTGCATGCCGCGGCACCTCGACCCCGACATCGCACAGCAGGCGATCCCCAACGACAACCGATGCGGTAAAGCGGCCCGACGGGACGTGCGGAATCTCGGCGACGCCGTCGAAGACGGGAGCGGTCAGCATGTCTGGCTCGAGCCAGGCGTTGCCGAGGTCGATCCGAGCCGTGGCGTCGCGTTGCGCTGCGTCGGTCACGATTCGAACGGTCGAGCCGCTTTCGAGCTCGACCTCTCCGACGTCGATGGTCGTCTGTTCGGGTTGGGGTCTCAACGGCAGATGGTGCCGGGCCAGTCCGGGCGCCTCGATGCGCAGCGTGGCAGATCGTGCGGGCAGCCCGGTCAAGCGGAAGGCACCGTCCGCACCGCTATAACCCTCGATGGCGTCAGCCTGGACCCAGGACAGTAAAGCGCGCTCGGCCCCGCCTCGTGGCGCCCAGATTCGCGCGCCGGTGACGGGCTGGGCGTCAGCCGAGACCAGCCTTCCGGTCACGCTCAGGCCGGGCGATGCTTTGAGGTCTCCCAGATCCCGGATCTCCCCAGGAGCGCTCGCGGGAATCGAAGTCTGCAGCTCTATTGTTGCAGGCGAGAAGAACACCAGGCGTGCCGGTGTGTCAGGAGGCAGCTCGAGCTCGAAGCCGCCGGCAGCTGCCAATGGCCGCGTGCGAGATGTGCTGCCGGTCTCGATCCGCACGCGGCCATCCAGCACGGGGACGCCATCGGCATTTACCAGACGCCCCGTGACCCTCACGGCACGCACCATGCGAAGACGTACGGGATCTTCGATTGGCGGCGTCAACCGTATCTGGAGCGGGACGAAGCCCGCGGCTTCGACGCGTCCATCGACCGAGGTCTTGGCCGGCATGTGATCGATTCGGGCTCTTCCTTGGGCGTTGGTCGTTGCCGCCAGCCCTGGCTCGAGGGTGAGGCGAGCACCAGCTATGGGCTGGTCGTCGACGTCGATCACTCGAAACGCTACGGCAGTCGCTTTCTGCAGCTCGATCAAGCCGAGGTCGACACTCGGTTCTCGAATCTCCAGCAGGCGAGCTTCCGGCCCGAAGCCGTGGGCGCGTATCAGCAGGTCGGCCTCACCCAAGGGCAAGCCGGAGAGTCGCCACGAGCCGTCTGCGGCCGTAGCGGTCGGCCGCAGCACCGAGAACGGAATCCTCGGCGACACGAAGGTGCTCAGCCCGACGACGGCGCTCGCTATCCCGCGCCCCTGGGAATCGGTGATCGTGCCAGCAACGGTCGCGCCCGGTTGGAGTCGAACAGCGCTGGGTAGGCTCGAGGGTGAGCCTCGAAAGGCGAACGGCGCATGATCCGGATGCCAGATCAGGATCGTGCTGTCGGCCGCGTCGGGCAGGGCGGGAATCGTAATCCGCCCTTCCTGGCCGGCGAACCAAGCGAGCACGTCGCCATTGAGCCGGGGGTGGGCGGCGAGAATCTGCAGGGTCGAACCCGCGACGGAAGCG
>JBCCEE010000776.1:0-2957 GCA_039030415.1 Acidobacteriota bacterium | reverse complement strand
GTCGGCGTTGTGCTCAATTTCGAGGCGCGTGGCACGCGTGGACCGTCTCTGATGTTCGAAACCAGCGCCGGCAACGCGCCGCTGATTCGCGAGCTGCGCCGTGCGGCGCCGTTCCCGGCGGCCGCCTCCTACACCTACGAGGTTTACAAGGCCCTACCCAACGACACCGATTTTTCGGTCTTCCGCCGCGCCGGACTGGTGGGGATGAACTTCGCGTTCATCGAAGGCCCCGGATATCACTCGCCCGGCGACTCGCTGGCGGCTCTCGATCTCGCCAGCGTCCAGCATCATGGCGAGACCGCCTTGAGCCTTGCCCGCCACCTGGCCGAGCTCGATCTGAGCCAGGGTCTGGAGGGAGCGGATGCGGTGTACTTCAACCTCTTGGGGCCGCTGCTCGTCGTCTATTCGTCGACGGTAACCTGGACCCTGGTGGCGGTGGCGGCCCTGCTGCTCGTGAGCTGTCTAGTGGTCGGATTTCGCCGTCGCCGGCTGGCGGTCGGAGGGCTGCTGCTGGCGGTCTTGGCGGTGTTCTTCTGCGTCGGCACGGTCGCCTCGCTGCTGCTGGTGCTGGCGCCTTGGATCATCAGCACTTACAACTTCACGCTTTGGTTCGGCTGGACCAGCGGCTCGCTCAATCCGCTGGCGTTGGGGCTGGTCGCAGCGGGCCTTGCCCTGGCAGGCTGGCGACTGTTCGCTTCACGCCTGCGGGGTGGCCACCTGATCATGGCGGGTGGGATCTGGTGGTTTGCGATGAGCCTGACGGTGACGATGCTGGCTCCTGGCGCGAGCTATCTCTTTCTGATCCCTCTGGTCGCCGCGCTCGCTGGGGCCTTCGCGTGGCTGCGGGCGGACGAGTCGACGGATCGATTGCCGCTGCCTTTGACGGCGAGCCTTTGGGCGGTGGTGATCTTGACCGCCCTGTTGTGGCCGGTGAATCTGCGCATGATCGGCTTGGCGCTGGGCGAGCCGGCAGCACCCGCCCTCGGGCTGCTGGTGACCATGATCTGTCTGGGGGTGCTGCCGACGCTTTGGGAGCTGTGCCGACCCTTGAGCTGGAGGCTGCCGTCGTCCTTGCTGGCCGTCGGGCTCGCGCTGATCGCGCTAGTGGCTTCCGGTTCCAGTTACGGGCCAGTCAACCCCAAGCCCACGAGTCTGCTCTACGAGCTCGACACCGAGACCGGAACGGCGCGCTGGTTCAGTATCGAGTCGGAGATCGACGACTGGACGCGGCAGGTCTTGACGGCCCAACCCAAGGCCGGCAAGCGCTCGATCTTCTTCGGCTGGACCGGGCCGGGCCTCGAGCACCCGGCGCCAGTGGCATCGCTGGGGGGTGCCGAGATCGAGGTGCTGGCAGCACCAGAAGGTGCGCCCGACAAGAGCCTGGACCTCGCTATCCGATGGCCGTTCGACGTCGACCGTGCGGTGCTTTATCTGCGATCGAAATCCGAGATCGAGGGCATCCGGATCGGCAACGAACGGTTCGAGCGCAGCGCCAATGCCGGGCCGGGCAAGACAGCCTCGCGCATGATCCTGGTTTTCACTGGCGTGCCGGCTGACGGTATGAGCCTGTCGGTCGACCTGGTTGGCGAAGATCCGCTCAGCGTCGAGGCCTTCGGGCAGCGTTTCGGTCTGCCGCGGCTGGAGGGGGTCGATCTGGCGCCGAAACCAGCTCATCTCCAAACTCGCAGCGGTTGGAATTTCGACTCCACCTTCGTACGTAGCCTGACGAACGTGACTCGACACACCTCTGCTCAAGCAAATTGAACAAGACATTCGATGGCCCCGGTAGCTGATCCGGGCTGCCCCCAACTAGACTAGCGCCATGCGAAATCATCTCCTCATGGCGACGGCGCTATGCCTTCTCCTACCGCAGGGTCTCATAGCCGATAATCTCGAGCTCGAGTGGTTGCCGGTCGCGACCCGGCTGAATCGGGTGACCACGATCACCCACGCCGGGGACGGAACGGAACGCATCTTCATCGCCGAACAGACCGGCCAGATCCGCATCATCCGGCCGGATGGATCCACGCCGGAACAGCCGTTTCTCGATATCTCCAGCCTGGTCGACTCGACTTCCCTCGAACGCGGCCTGCTGGCCCTGGCGTTTCATCCCATGTACGAGAAGAACGGTCGATTCTTCGTCGTCTACACGGACCGGGACAGCAACGCCGTGCTGTCGCGATTTCAAGTCTCCGCCGACGATCCCGACCTGGCCGACGCCGATACTGAAGACGAACTGCTCAGCCTGGCGCAGCCGACCACCATTCACGCGGTGCATCATTTGGACTTCGGGCCGCAGGACGGCTACCTCTACGTCGCCTCGGGAGATGGCGGCCCCGGCGGCGATCCGAGCAACAACGCTCAGAGTCTCGATGTCCTGCTGGGCAAGATCCTGCGCCTCGACGTCGACCAGGTGTCGGGCTACGCGATTCCACCGGATAATCCGTTCGTCGGCAATCCTGTGGCTCGCGACGAGGTCTGGAGCTTCGGCCTGCGCAACCCGGCGAACTTCAGCTTCGACCGCGCTACCGGTGCGCTCTACATCGGTGACGTCGGAGAGTCCACCTGGGAAGAGATCAACTATCAGCCGCCCGGCAGCACCGGCGGTGAGAACTACGGGTGGCGGCGCATGGAGGGGCCCGACTGTTTCGATCCCCCGGGCGCCTGTGACCGCACCGGCGTGACGCTACCGATCGCGCAGTATCGGCATGGTCCGGATTGTGCCGTCATCGGCGGCTATGTCTATCGCGGCTCGCGTCAGCTGTCGCTCACCGGCATTTTCCTGTTCGCCGACTACTGCACCGGCGACCTGCGCGTCGCCCGTCAGGGCTGTGGTGGGTGGTGGAGCGAAGTCATCGCCAACCCCGGCCTGCAGATCACCACCATGGGATAAGATGACGCCGGCGAGCTCTTTTTCGCCTCCGCGACGCGCAAAGGCAACGACTCGGTGCTCTACC
>JBCCEE010000775.1:0-2992 GCA_039030415.1 Acidobacteriota bacterium | reverse complement strand
GCTCGCCGGCAGGCGGCGAGGATCTCCTCAGCGAGCTCGGGATCGTCGACGCCGCGGGCCAGCATGAGGCCGCCGACGTTGGTGGCGATGAAGGCCCAGGCGCGGTCGCGCTGCGAGAGCTCGCCGCGCGATAGCTCGCCGCGCGAGCGCTCGCCAGGAGAGAGTTCACCGTCTTCGGGCATGCGCGGCTCGAGCTCGTCGACCATCTCGCGCAGGGCGTCGCCGTAGACTTTGCGCGCTGCGTCATCGGCGCGAGCGATGTCGGGGGTGAGCGTCGCCAGCGGGCAGCCGTGGGCGACGTTGGCCAGGTGATCGCGACTCAGATAGCGGGCGGCGGCGCCGGCCAGCCAGCGTCGACCGCGGCCCGGGTTGTGGCGCAGGAAGCCCAGGGTGCGCTGCAGCGAGGCCTTCACCGCCTCGCGAAACAGCGTCGACTTGGAGTCGAAGTGGCGGTAGAAGCCGCCGACGGTGAGGCCGGCGGCTTTCATCACCTCGGGCAGGCCGGTGGCTTCGACGCCCTGGCGGCGGAACAGCGCCGACGCCTCGGACAGGATGCGTCGCCGCGTCTCCTCTTTGTGACCCGGGGGGTAACGCATCGATCCTAGGCTCCAGCGGTTGCTGCCGGCGCCGCGGCCGGTGAGACGCGGACCGGGATGTGCTTGTGAAACGGCGTCTTGGCGAGCTCGTCGCAGTGGTCGGCGGAGGTCAGCTCATTGATCGCCGGGCCGGCGGCGGCGTCGGGCGCCAGGCCGTCTTCCGTGCCCTTCATGCCGAATCCGTGCGGCAGCGAGGCGACGCCGGGCAGGCTCTCCTCCGACAGCTCGACCTGCACCCGCACGCTGCCGCGGGCCGACTCGCACACCGCCCAGCCGCCGTCTTCCAGGCCGAGGGCCGAGGCGTCTCGAGGATGCAGCCGCAGGGCGCCCTCGCGATCCTGCTTGCGCCAGGCCTCGTTGCGGACGATGGTGTTGGCGTTGTACGAGCGTCGCTCACCGGCGGCCAGCACCAGCGGGAACTCCTCGTCGCGCCGCGGCGGCTCGAGGGCACGCAGCTCGTCGAGCATCTCGGGGACCACCAGGTGAATCTTGCGGTCGGCGTGGCGCAGGAATTTCCAGCTGTCCTCGTACTCGTGGGTCGAGAGCAGGGTGCCGGAGCGACGGTTCAAGACGCGATCGAACAGCGCCTCACCGAGACCGAGACCGGCGTCTTCGATACCGGCGCGACGCACCGCCGCGGCGTGCTTTTTAGCGTAGAACTGGCAGCCGCCCCACAGTACCGCCGCCGGCTTGGCGTTGTCGGGCAGAGCTTTGCCGAGGGTCTCCATCAGCACCAACGGCAGCAGCCCTTTGAATTGTGGTTTGAGCTTCAGAGTCGCCTGCAGGGCGAGCGGGAAGAGCCGCAGCTTGGGAAACTTGCGGTCGAGCCGGGCGATGCGCTCGAGCAGCGGGAAGCGCTCCGGCATGGCGCCCATCGCCACCACCAGCCGGCGATAGATCTCGGGCTCCGGCAAGGTGCCGGGCCTGGGGGCGAACAGAGGCTTGCGCAGGTGGAAGAAGTTGCTCGGGAATTCGAGGTTGAAGAACGTCGACTCCCATTTCTCGTACTGGCTGGAGGCCGGCAGCACATAGTGGCTGAGACTGGCAGTCTCGGTCAGCGCGACGTCGATCGTCACCAGCAGCTCGAGTTTTTCGAAGGCGGCGCGGTAGGCCTGGGTGTCCGCGGCGGTGAGCAGCGGATTGCTCGAGTCGATCACCAGGCCGCGGATGCGCTCGGGGTGGTCGGTGTCGATCTCCGCCGGTAGCACGTTGGGCGGAAACAGCTTGCTGATCTCGCGCATGCCGGTGACCCGGGTGGTGGCGCCACCTGCTTCGGGCTCCTTCGAATGGCCGATCAGCGGCAGCAGGAAGGTGTGGAGGTTGTTGCCGCCACGCTTGGCGAAGTTGCCGGTCACCAGGAAGAGCAGTTTGGCGAGGTAGAGGTTGAGGGTCGAGTTTGGCGAATGCTCGAGGCCCAAGTCGGTGCGCACGCACGCGGCGTTCGCCTTGGCGTAGCCGCGGGCGACTTCGCGCACGGCCTGCGGATCGAGACCGGCGTAGCCCGCGTATTCGTCTACCGGCACGGCCTGGAGCAGCTCGCGCAGCTCGTCGAATCCGGTGGTCCGCTCGGCCAGGAAGTCCTCGTTGGCCAGCCCTTCTTGGACGATCGTGCCGAGCAGGGCGAGCAGCAGATGCGCGTCGCCGCCGGGCCGCACCTGCAGATGGACGTCGGCCTTCTTGGCGGTTTCGGTGACTCGCGGGTCGACGACGACTATCGTGCGCTCGGGGTCGCGGGACAGCGCATTGACCAGCTTGCGGGCCTGCGGAATGCCGTGCGACTGCCAGGGATTGGTGCCGATGAACAGCACGTAGTCGGCATGGTGCACGTCTTCTGAAGGGTGGCAGGTCTGGCGACCGAAGAGCTTGCCGTCGAGCCAGAAGCCACCGGTCTTCTCCTGCGCCAGCGAAGTGTAGATGTAGCGCGTCTGCATCGCCGCCCGCAGCGCTGAGGAGTACACGCCGCCGAGGTGATTCCCCTGACCGCCGCCGCCGTAGAACGCCAGGGAGTGCCCGCCGTGGGTGTCGCGGAGCTCCACCAGCTTGGCGGCGATCTCGCGGATCGCAGTGTCCCACGAGATCTTCTCGAAGGTGCCGTCATCGCGTCGGCGCAGCGGGCTGTCGATCCGGTTGGGGGCGTTCTGGTAATAGTCGAGCCGCGACGCCTTCTGGCATTGATAGCCCTCGGAGATCGGGTGCGCCCGGTCGCCTTTGATCTTCTTGAGGTGGCCGTCCTCCACTTCGACTTCGATACCGCAGTTGAGCGAGCACAAGATGCAGGCCGTGGAGTGAGTCTCGGGTGTACTCAGGGTCGCTGCGGTCATGGACGCCACCTTTCTCGTCGACCCGGCGCTGGCCAGCGCCGAGTGTTGGATGATGCTGATGATCTAACTAAGATG
>JBCCEE010000774.1:0-3005 GCA_039030415.1 Acidobacteriota bacterium | reverse complement strand
GCGCAGGGTGCTTGGATTGAGCTCGAGCAGGGCAGCGGCTCCGTCCGGCCCGTGCACCTTGCCTCCCGTCAGCGCCAGGACGCGCTCGATGTGCGAGCGCACGGCGTCGTCGAGAGCGAGGGAGCTGGCTCGAGTGCCGGCCTTGGGGGCGGCGCCGTGGGATTCCAGAATGACGGCTTCAGGGCTCAGCTGTTCGGCGTCGCCGGACAGAATCAGAGCGCGTTCGATGACGTTCTGGAGCTCGCGTACGTTGCCCGGCCAGTGATATGACAGCAGCAGCTGGTGCACCTCGGGCGGCGCGGTCGGGGTGCTGCGCAGCTTCAGCTCGCTCGCCTTTTTGTGCAGGAAGTGCTGCACCAGAGCCGGGATGTCTGCGGGGCGCTCGCGCAGCGGCGGGATGAGGATGGGGAAGACGGCGAGCCGAAACCACAGGTCCTCGCGGAACGCGCCCTCGCGCACCATCTCTTCGAGGTTGCGATGGGTGGCGGCGATGATCCGGAGGTCGAGCCGGATGGTGGCGTTGCCGCCGACCCGCTCGATCTCTTTCTGCTGCAGCACCCGCAGCAGCCGGACCTGGGCGGGCAGGGGCAACTCGCCGACCTCGTCTAGGAAAATCGTACCGCCGTTGGCGCGCTCGAAGCGTCCCTTGCGCTGAGATAGGGCACCGGTGAAGGCGCCCTTCTCGTGCCCGAACAGCTCGCTGTCGACGAGGCTCTCGGGAATGGCGCCGCAGTTCACTCGAATCATCGGGCCGTCGCGCCGCGGCGAGATGCCGTGGATGTGCTGGGCGAGCACGTCTTTGCCGACGCCGGTCTCGCCGAGCAGTAGCACCGGGCTGTCGTGCCCCGCGACCTGCCGCGCCATCTGAACGGCGCGAGCCAGCCCGAACTCCTCGCCGACGATCTCTTCGCCACTCAAGCGCAGGAGCTCGCGCTGTAGGAATCGCTTGTCGTCCGCCAGCCGCTCCTTGAGCTCGAGCACCCGCCGATGCTGCATGGCGTTGGACAGCGCGATGGCGAACGGCAGGCGGATCTCGGCGAACAGCTCCGCGTGCTGCGGCGTGAAGCGGTCGAGGCCGTCGGCGATCAGCACCACCGCGCCGAGCACGCGCTCACCGTCGTCCGGATAGACGCCCAGCAGTGACGAGGCGAGCGGTTCGCCGAGAGCCTCGAACATGCGGACGCAGATCGGATCGTCCAGCACACGGTTGACGATGAACGCGGTGCCCGCCTGCAGGCCCTTGCCACGCGAGCTCTCGATCTCAGATCGCAGTGTCTGCGGCATCGGCACCACGCGGTTCAGCCGCTTCGTGCCGTCCACGCTGGCTTCGGCGATGGTGTGTACCGCTCCCTGCTCGTGGTCGTAGTAGTCGAGGTACATCTTCCGCCCCGGCATGTGCTCGAGCAGCAGCTCGAGGCAAGAGTGGAGGGATCGCTCCACCTCGAGATGTCGACAGATCCGGCGGGTCGCGTGTCGAAAAAGCTTTTCGGGCCGCATACCAGCATATTGCCACATACGGCGATTTCTGCCCAGGGCGACTGTCGTATATCGCAATCGTGTCGAGAGCTCCTTTTGAGGATGTCCCGTAAAGTGCTGTAATCAATGGGTTTGTTGGTTGAATAGCAACCTGGAACGGGGCTTGCTATTTCCTTGGGCGAGACCGGATGAGTCGCCGGACTCGCACCCAAGGAATCACCCAGGAGCTCACGCCGATGACCCGCCCCAATCCCAATCCCGATAGTGGATCCCCGAGCCTGGAGATCATTCAGGTGCGCGGCTCGGTGGCCTCCGCTTCGCAGGCGGAAGCGCAGCTGCGCGATCTGCTGCGTTCGCCGGGGAGCCAAGGCGTTCGCTGCTACCGCAACGCGGCGACGCCGCAGGACCTCAGCGTGCACCTGACGGGGGCAGCTGGCGACCCGGAGGCTGGCGCGGGAGGTGGTGCCGGGTCCGGCGCGGAAGGCGCCAGCCCGCTCGGCCTGCGGATTGCGGCCGCCCTGCGGGAATTCGGTTGGGTCCGCCACAGCGTATGGAAACGGCTCGACGAACCGCTCGATTGTTAATCATCTGCCCGCGGAGGCGCCCTTGGCCACCGCCACGAATCTACAGAAAGGTGCTTGAAATGACACAGATACAGCGCGTTGCGGTGGCTGGCGCCACCGGCCATGTGGGTCGCGAGATCGTTCAGCTCTTACTCTCCCGAGGCATCGAAGTGCGGGCGCTGGTGCGCAACCCGGCGAAGCTCGCCGGCCTGTCCGGTCCGCTCGAGACTCGCCGGGTCCAGCTCACTGATGCCGACGCCATCCGCGGCACGCTGGACGGCGTCGACGCGGTCGTCAGCGCCCTCGGCAAGACGAGCCAGCGCGGCGGCGCGAGCCGTCGGGCGGTCGACGTCCAGGCCAACCTCGATCTCCTGGCCGAAGCGCAGCGGGCGGGCGTCGGCCACTTCGCCTTCGTCAGCGTCGCCACGGCACATCCCGATCATCCCGTCGCGATGGTGCGGATGAAGGGAGAGGTCGAGCGCGCCATCGAGCGCAGCGGACTGGCCCACGTTATCGTCCAGCCGACCGGCTACTTCTCTGACCTCTGGCAGCTGCTCGAGATGGCTCGCCGCGGCACGTTCTGGGTGGTGGGGGACGGTGCGATGCGCTTCAATCCGATCCATCCCCGGGACGTCGCCCAAACGGTCACCGAGCGCTTGCTGCGGGATCCCGACGCCAAGGTGCGGCTGCCGATCGGAGGCCCGGAGACCTTCGACAGCGACGGGCTGGTGGAGGTCTGCGAGCAGGTGCTCGGGCGCCGCGTCCGCGTCCGGCACGTGCCGCTGTGGCTGGCGCGCTCGCTGGCGGCCGCCCTGCGGTCGTTTCACGAGGACAACTGGCAGCTGGCCGACTTATTCGTCGGCAACGTGGTCTACGCCAAGCGCGAGCTGGGTGACGACGCCAGCCTGCCGGCGTCGGGCAGCCTGCGCCTGGCCGACTACTTCCGCGACCGGCTGCGGAACGAGG
>JBCCEE010000773.1:0-3014 GCA_039030415.1 Acidobacteriota bacterium | reverse complement strand
GCGCTCGCCAGGCGGGTATGGCCGTAGCCTAGGTTATAAGCCGCCGTTTGGCCGGCGGCCCTGGGGAGCTACTCAGTCACTGGGCGGGCCATCCAGTTGACCTCGACCAGCTGATTCTTGGGGGCGCCAAGGGCGATGGTGAAACCGTTCTCGTCCTTGGACAGCAGCGACGGCGCGAACGTGGTGCTGACGTTGCTGCTGTAGGCGCTCATCGTCACCGCGTAGCTGGTGCCGGCCGGGAAGGGGGTGGCGAAGAGCACCGTCGCGGTGGGGCGAGCGCCGCCTACGAACTCGATCTGGGCGACGATGCCCACCTTGGTGGCGTCCTCTTCGATGCCGAGGGCGGCGCGGGCCGCGGCGGCGTCGGTGGCGCCAGTGCCGCCCTGGTCGACCGGAACCGGCAGGGCCGACGGGATGTTGGCGTGGTTGAAGGTGCTCTCGTGGAGAGCGAGGGCGACGGCGACGGCGGTGTCCGCGGTGCCCGCCGGATCAGCGCCGACCTGGGCGGCGGTCACCTGGTGCGGGTTGTTGAAATCGCTCGTGTGGGCGGAGAGCTCTGAGGAGCTGGCGGCGCCGACCTGTGCCGCGGTCACCTGGTGCGGGTTATTGAAATCGCTCGTGTGGGCGGAGAGCTCCGAGGAGCTGGCAGCACCAACTTGCGCGGCGGTCACCTGGTGTGGGTTGTTGGTGTCGGTGGCGTGGGCGTTGAAGTCCGTCTGGCTGGCGGCGCCCAAGTTGAGAAGCGCGCTGAAGGGGTCTTGGGCGCCGGTGCCGCCTTCACTGATCGCGAGTGGCTGGCCGGACGTGTCGTTGGCGTGCAGCGTGGCGACGTGGGCAGCGAGCAGGGTCTCGGCGGTGCCCGCTGGGTCGGCACCGACCTGGGCGGCGGTGACCTGGTGGGGATTGTTGAAGTCGTTGACGTGGGCGTCGAGGGTGCTGCCGTCAGCGGCGATGTCGCGACCGTCGACGACGCCGGTGAGTGCGATATCGCCGCGCACGTCGAGCTTGGCTTCCGGACTGTCGGTGCCGATACCGACCTCACCCGCGGCGTCGATCACCAGGGCGTCGTCCGCGGCACCGGCCATGATCCGGAAGGGCAGGTTGCTCGCGTTCGTCGTGTCGCGGATGAAGAAATTGATCTCGTTGCCCGCAATGTCCCAGAGCTGCTGGCTGAAGCCCGCGGAACCGTCCTGCTCGAGACGCAGCGTCGGAGTGTTGCCATCCACGATGTTGATGTTCGTGTCGGGTGTCGAGGTGCCGACGCCGAGGCGACCGTTCGCGCTGACGAACAGGGAGCTCGCGGGTGCGCCCGCCATCACGGTGAACGGCGCCGTAGCGCTGCTGCAGTCCGTGCTGCTGGCACCACAATCCCAAATCATGAAGGCATTGGCACCGCCGTCATCCGATTCGTTGGCTACCAGCGCCCAATCGTTGCCAGGGAACGTGCCGCCGCTGCTGGTGTCTTGGAACATCAGGCGGGTGTTGTTCTCCTTCAATTTGAGGGTCATGAAGCTGAATTCCTCGCCGTCGACGCAGTCGCCGCCGACGCATGCGCTGCCGTCGACGATCAGGTCTTCGGCGATCAGCTGCTTGTTGAGGATGCCGCCTTCAGGCTCATCCGAGGTGATGAAGGCACCGTCTTTGATCGAGAAGAAACCGGAGTCGAGCAGGAGGGTCTTGCCGGCCGGGGCGTTCTCTTCCGGCGCCAGCCGGCCATGAAGCTCGTAGGTGTAGAGGCCGTCGACGCGGGTCTTGCCGTCTTCGGTGCTCGAGCCGTAGTAGAAGGTCGAGGCGGCTTCGGCGACCCTACTGGAGACTTCGCCGTTCGGGTCGGAGACCCTGAGGCTCAGGCTTTCGTATTGGCCCGAGGTCTCGAAGCTGACTTCGCTCGGTATGATGTTCTTGTCGGCGCGGGCTTCGACCGGCCGCGTATCGAAGGCGACGTCTGAGGCGAAGGTGGAGGCTACGGGGGCGGTCAATAGGGCGAGGCCGGCGGCGGCCGAGAGGAGCTGGGAGACGATCGCTTGATGCTTCATGATGACCTCGAATAGAGAATGTCTTGGTTTGTTTTGAGTATTGGGAGAGAGGCTGGGAACCGTCGGCCTTCTGTGTGTCGTTGGCTTCTCAGCGTCTCTGTCCCGTAGAGCGCAAGGGTCGATCCAACCCCTTAAAACTTTTTTCGAGTTTTCTCGAGAGCGCCCCGCAGAGGCTTTCGAGCAGCCTCCAGCCGTATCGCGGATGAGGGTGTTTGTTCGCTTCTTGCGCTACTCAGTTCAGGGGCGGCGAGCGCCACCTGTACACCGACTCCGCGCGACACGCAGCCGCGAAGGTGTATAGAGTGCGCACAACCGAGGATCACGAGCGATGAACGCAACCGTTTCTTCAGGACACGTCACCCGCCTTTTCTCGCGCTGGCGCGCCGGCGACGAGGACGCGGCCGCCGAGCTGTTACCGCGCGTTTATGACGAGCTGCGCCGGGTGGCGAGCAGCTACCTGCGTCGCGAGCGCTCGGACCACACGCTGCAGCCCACCGAGCTGGTGAACGAGGCCTTCCTGCGCCTGATCGATACCGACCTCGAGGCGCTCGATCGCAGTCATTTCTTCGCGCTGGCAGCGCGCGCCATGCGTCGCATCCTGGTCGATCATGCGCGTCGCCTGCAGGCCGACAAACGATTCTCACCGCAGGATCGGGTGACGCTGCTCACCCGTGTGGCAACGATCAAGGACGTCGAGGTCGACCTGCTCGACCTCCACAACGCCCTCGAGCGCTACGCCAGGATCGCGCAGCGACCGGCACAGCTAGTGGAGCTGCGCTACTTCGGCGGGCTCACCAACCCGGAAGCGGCCGAAGTGCTCGGTGTCTCCCTCGGCACCGTCGAACGCGACTGGCGGCTGGCCCGCATGTGGCTGGGCCGCGAGCTCGCCCGCTAAGTTAGATCGCATGCCAGACCAGCGTTTGTGAGGGCGTAGGCCGTGTTGGCGGAGCGAGCAAGGGCGGAGATGTCTGAGCGTGC
>JBCCEE010000772.1:0-3022 GCA_039030415.1 Acidobacteriota bacterium | reverse complement strand
CTTTCATGACCTATTGGCCCGCAGCCGACAGCTCGCCCTCGACGCCTTCAGCCACCAGGAAGCTCCCTTCGAGCGTCTGGTCGAAGTCCTCGACGCTGCCCGCGACACCAGCCGTACGCCGCTCTTTCAGGTCATGCTGGTGCTGCAGAGGCCACCGCTCGACGCCCTGCGCCTACCCGGCGTCGCCATCGAACCGCTGCCGGTCGATACCGGCACCGCCAAGTTCGATCTCACCCTCAACCTTATCGACTCCGAACGCAGCGTCCCAGGCGTCCCGTCTGGGGCTGTCTCACCTGGAGCTCTCGGAGCGCTGCTGGAATACGACAGGGAGCTGTTCGACGCCTCGACTATAGATCGCTGGTGGGGGCACTTCGCGACTCTGGTTGAGGCTGCCACGGCGGACCCCGAGCTACCGTTGGCGGAGCTGCCGCTGCTGTCACCGAACGAGAGACGGCAGCTGGTCGTCGACTGGAACGCCACCGAGCAGCCCTATTGCCTGAAGTGCCTACACCGCCCGTTCGAGGCGAGCACTGCGGCCCATCCCGATGCCGTCGCCCTCGTTTTCGAGAATCAGCACCTCAGCTACCGCGCGCTCGACGCCTCGGCCAGCCGCCTGGCCAACCATCTGGAAGCTCTTGGGCTCGAGACCCAGGATCGCGTCGCCATACTGATGGAGCGCTCGCTCGAGCTGGTGACCGCACTCTACGCCGTGGTCAAGGCCGGCGGCGCTTACGTGCCGCTCGATCCGGACTATCCGGCAGAGCGGCTCGCCTTCATGCTGCGAGATGCCGCCGCGGGCGTCTCCACACCGCTGCTGCTCACCCACCGGCCGACCCGGGACCACTGTCGCGAGCTGGTGCAGGCCGCGGACTTCACCTTTGTGCGGCAGATCGATCTGGATCGCGACCGCTCAGCCATCGGCTTGCGGTCGTCGAGCCAGCCTCGAGTCCCGCTAGGGCTCGAGTACGCCGCCTACATGATCTACACGTCGGGCTCTACCGGCCGCCCCAAAGGCGTCGTCAACAGCCACCGCGGCATCGCCAATCGCCTCTGCTGGATGCAGGACGCCTTTGATCTGACGCCGGCGGACCGAGTGCTGCAGAAGACGCCCTTCACCTTCGACGTCTCGGTGTGGGAATTCTTCTGGCCGCTGGCCGAGGGCGCCCAGCTGGTACTGGCGCGACCCCAGGGGCATCGCGATCCCGCCTATCTGGTGCGGCTGATCGCCGAGCGCGGCATCACGACCCTCCACTTCGTGCCGTCGATGCTGCAGATCTTCGTCGACGAGCCCAGCGCCGAGCAGCTGGAATCACTGACGCGGGTGATCGCCAGCGGTGAGGCGCTGCCGCCGGATCTCGTCGAGCGGTTCCAGAGCCGCCTCGGGGGCAAGGGCGCCGAGCTGCATAACCTCTATGGCCCGACCGAAGCCGCGGTCGACGTCACCTGGTGGGCTTGCGACGCCCTGGGCGCAGAGCGCAAAGTGCCGATCGGCCGCCCGATTGCCAACACCCGCGTGCTAGTACTCGATCGCCACCTCCGGCCTCAGCCGGTGGGCGTCGCCGGCGAGCTCCACTTGGCCGGCATTCAGCTGGCGCGCGGCTACCAGGGCCGCCCGGGCCTGACGGCCGAGCGGTTCATTCCCGATCCGTTCTCCGAGATCCCCGGACACCGCCTGTACCGGACCGGCGACCTCACCCACTGGTCACCGGCGGGCGAGGTCGAGTACCTGGGCCGGCTGGACTTTCAGGTCAAGGTCCGCGGCCTACGCATCGAGCTCGGCGAGATCGAATTCGTGCTGGCGGCTCACCCTGCGGTTCGCGAAGCCGTTGTGACGGCGATCGACGGCGAGCGTCTGGTGGCCTACTTGACCCCCGACGGGACGCCGCCCGAGTCGAGCGAGCTGCGTCGCTCCTTGGCCCAACGCCTCCCCGACCATATGGTGCCGGCCATCTTCGTGGTCCTCGACGAGCTGCCGCTGAGCGTCAACGGCAAGGTCGATCGCAAAGCGCTGCCGACACCCGAGGCCGAGCGCACTCCCAGCCGACCGCCGTCGACGCCCCTCGAGCGCCAGGTAGCGACGATCTGGCAAGAGCTGCTCGGAGTCGAGCGGGTCGGCGCCGACGACCATTTCTTCGCCCTCGGCGGCCATTCGCTGCTCGCCACCCAGGTGGTCTCTCGCCTCCGCCAACGGTGCGGCATCGAGCTGCCGGTGCGATCGCTATTCGAGGCCCCTACCGTCGCCCAGCTGGCCGAGGCGGCTGAAGCGGCGGAGCGCGAGCGTCAGCCGCTAATTCCCCAACGCATAGATCACAATGCCAATACCGCTGGCGACGCCGGGCTGTCGTACGCTCAGGAGCGCCTGTGGCTGCTCAGCCGCCTCGATCCTGACTCGACGGCTTACCATATCGGTGGCGCCTTGGCTCTGGCTGGCAGGCTCGACGTAGCGGTCCTCGCCACCAGCCTGGCTGGCTTGATCGAGCGCCACGAGGGTTTACGTACCGGCTTCATCCAGCTCGAAGGCCGACCCATGCAGCGCATCAGCGACGCTTGTTGCGCTGATGCGAGCACGATCCTGCCGCAGGTCGATCTCGAGGCTCTGGGAGTCGATGCCGACCGACGCGAGTCCCAACGTTTGCTCGGCGACCTGGTCGACCGTCCGTTTCGCCTGGCCGCGCCGCCGCTGCTGCGGGCCGTCGTCATCCGGCTTGGCCCAGAGGATCACCTGTTCGGCCTCGTGCTGCATCACCTGATTGCCGATGGCTGGTCCCTCGGCATCCTTCTGCACGAGCTGGCGGTGCTCTACCGCTCGGCAGTCAGCTTGGATGACGACTTAGGGGACGGCGTCGAAGACGCTACCGAGCAGCCCAGGCTCGCTCCCCGGTCGGTTAGCTATCGCGACTTTGCAGCCTGGCAGCGCCAGCGCCTGGAAGGAGCTGAAACCCCAACTCAGGGCGGCGCTCCGACGTCGCTCCTCGAGCGCCAGCTGGCCTTCTGGCGCCATCAGCTGCGCGACCTGCGTGTG
>JBCCEE010000771.1:0-3034 GCA_039030415.1 Acidobacteriota bacterium | reverse complement strand
GCGAGAGCTGGTCGATCGCGAATCGCTGGCGCGCCTCGAGAGGTGTATCAGTGACTCTGTGCGGGCCGAGATCTACCTCTACTACAAGCTGCGCTTCTGGGAGGGATTGACACCCGCCGAGATTAGTCGAGTCCTTGGCCAACCGCGCAAGACGGTCTATCGTTTTCGTGATGCGCTGAACGAAGTCGTCAAGCAATGCGCTGAGCGACTGGGGATGCCATGGCGGTGAGACCCAGCTTCGCGCTTTTCTTGGGTATCGGGACGGTGATCGTCGTCGCGACGCTGACCGCGTTGCGCTCCCCCGAGAGTCGCCCGTTGCCGTTTGCGGTCCAGCTCTTTGTCCACGGGCACGACGACGCGATCCAACGCGGCGAGCGGCGGGTGCCTCTCTTCATGGCGCCACGGGCACCCGTCGGCGTTTGCCTGGAGCTGGCCAGCGACCTGGACACCAGTCAGTGGCAGGGGCGGCTGGGCTTCGGTCCGAGCTCGTTCGCCGGCCCCTTCGAGTCGCCAACACTGCGGGCTGCCGAGCGCCAGCTGCAGATCCTCTGCTTCGATACGGTCCTGCCAGCTGCATCGAGTGAAGAGCGAGAGCTGATCCTATGTGGTCAGGTCCGCGACGCCATCGACGGAGCGATCTACGATCTTCCGTGTCGCCCCATCATCGCCTCGGCGCGCTGGCCGAGCGCCTACCGACGGATCTGGGACGCTGCCGTCCTCGAGGTCCCGGCGTTCGAAGAGACTCTGGCATGGGCCCGCCTCGCTCTGGACGAAGATTTCCCACTGCTAGCGATCGACGCCCTCCTGCTGCAGATTCGAAACCAGCGCCGAATCGGCGACGACGAGGCCGCGTCGAGGATACGCCAGCTGGTCGCCACGCTACCGTCGTCGATTCTCGACCAGCCGGAAGCGGTTCGCCAATACGCCATTCTCGCCTATGAGCTGGCGGTGTGGGAGCTCGATCAGGGGCTGTGGGCCAGCGCTTGGAAATCGCTCGAGCGGTCGGCCCGTGCGGCGCGCCGATCCGCCGTGCCGTTGGGTGCCTCCATCGCCAGTCGCCAGGCTGAGATCCTGAGTCGGGTTGGGGCAGTGCCGGAAGCCACCGCGCTGTTGCGAGCGACGCTCGACCCTCCGTCCGGTCCCACCGCGCCCTACCTGTTGGCCGCCGCCCGTGAGCAGCTGGTTTGGCTGTTGCTCCAGGACCCGGACTCCGGCCCCGAAGATCTGGCGGAGGCGGAGCGGCTGCTCGAGGCGGCCGTAGCCGCCGCCGACCCGAACGAGGATCCAACCGAGACCGCCAACCGGTGGATCAACTTCGGCTATCTACGCTTGCGGCAGGGCGTCGATCCAGGGCCGGAGCTCGAGAGAGCGGAGAAACAGTTGGCCGAGCTGCCGGCTGAGGACCAGCGCTCTCGGCGCCTTGCTCGCTGGGCGAATATGGTCGCGGCTTCGGCCGATCTCGAAGCGGGCGATTGGAACCGAGCGCTGGCGCGTTGCCGACCCCTCACCAACGTGGACGACGAGGCGCGACTGGCGGCGTGGGCCGCCTCCTGTCGCGGCCGTGCGCAGCGGGCTCGGGGCGATCTCGCGGCCGCCGCGGTCGAGCTCGAACGCGCTCTCGTCATCCACGAGAGCGCTGGGCCGCAGCGCCTGGGGCAGCTCGTTCCGCCGAGCCCCGGCATGCGAGCGGACGACTTCTTGCGCGCCGCGCGGGTGGCCGTGGAGCATTCGCGACCGGAAGAGGCGTGGCGACTTCTAGCGCGGCTCGATCGCATGGCGGTCTTGCGCGAGGAGCGCCTACGGTGCCTGGAACGGAGCGAGGGGCAGGTTCTGCAGAGTCTGTGGCGCCGGCATGCCGAGCGTGGCAGGGAGCTCCAGCGACAGCTCCTGGCGCTGGACGTTCCCGCCACGGCTCAGCGCCAACTGCAGCTCGAACGCCAAGTGCTGGAGGTCAAGCGACAGCTGCAAGAGCACGCCCGCCGCCTGCCGGGCTGCGGCTTGATCGAGGGGGGCGAGTCGCTCGAGACCGCCGATCTCAAGGCGTTCATGCTCGTCGACGAGATCATTGTCCTGGAACGTACGCCGGAGGGTGTCGTCTCGGTCGTGCGGCGAACGCGCGGGGATCGTCGCGAGCTGCTGGCGAACATCGAGGCGCTCGATCTGGCTCTGCGCGAGCGCGTGCTCGAAGACGGTCGCTGGCGGCGCCTCGCGCAGCCTCTGGCGGCGGCGCTGGTACCGCCACGAAACCCCGGGCCAATCACGCGCTACGCTCTGTATGGCGCGCTTCAAAGGGTGCCGGTCGCGGCACTGCCGCGGCCAGGAGCCGGCTGGTGGAGCGACGAGACGCTGATCGCGGTTTCTGCGGCTGGTGCCTTGCGGCCTCCAGGGCGGCCGTCGGAGCGATCGCGACGACCGCTCTTCGTGGTCGATCCCGTGAGCAATCTGCCGACGGCTCGCGAGCTCGGGTCGGTCTACCGTGACCTCTTCCCAGAAGCCACGGTGCTGTTCCGTGCCGCCGCCACTCGATCGGCGTTCGTCGCCGCTCTGGCGGAGGCATCTTCACTCCATCTCGATTCCCATGGCCGCTATGATGACCGGTTCCCGGAGCTGTCCAGCCTGGAGCTGGCCGACGGACCCTTGCTGCTGCAGGAGCTGGCGGCTGCGGTACCGCCCTTGGAGCTCGCCAATTTGAGCGGCTGTCATACCGGCCGCTGGCCGGTCACCGCCGATGCCGGCAGCTACGGCTTCGCAGGGCTCTTGGCCCGCCGCGGCGCGGTATGGGTGGTGGCGAGTCGGACCTATCTCGCCGACGCCCTGGCGCGTGACTTCAATCGCGTTCTCTACGCTCGCCTGAGCCAGGGCATGACGCTGCCCCAGGCTTACGGTGAGGCTCTGGCAAACCTCCGCCGCCGAGCTCCCGCGGCGGCGTGGGCGGGCCTGATGCTGCTCGCGGGTAGCGAGCACTCAGCCAATCTCTTGGAAAACAGCGCGGTGGCCACACCCTCTGAGGGTGAGAGGTCTCCCGTCCGTCCGG
>JBCCEE010000770.1:0-3045 GCA_039030415.1 Acidobacteriota bacterium | reverse complement strand
GACCCGCGGGTTCATCTCGACGACGAGCATCTCGCCGTTGTCGGGGTTCACGCAGAACTGGATGTTGCACCCGCCCGCCATTCGCCGCAACTACCGCTTCCGTGAGCTGCGGGAGGTCGATCCCGGGGGCTATCGGGTCGTCATGATTCTGGCTGGCGGTCCCGCCCTGCTGGACGACAGCGCCCACGTCCGCCTGCTGTTCGAAGCTCCCAAGGCCGATCCGAAACCCGCGCCCGAGGAGCTGCTGCAGGCTGCGCTAGCGGCCGCCGGCAGCGACGACGCGCGCACCCGTTCATTCGCCATACTCGAGCTCAGCCTGCGTCCCGAGTGGCTCGCGCTCATGGATGCCGACGACGCCAAGCTCATCCAGGGCTACCTGGCGAGCGGCGAGCTGGCTCCGGATTCGAAGAACGTACTGTTCGAGCTCGCGGCCAAACTGCCGGCGAAGCTGCGCGATCCGTGGCTCGCCGAGGAAGCGCGTCACACCCTGGATGCTCTGCAGCCGGAGTTCGATCTCACCACCTTCGTGCCGCGGCTGGCCAAGACGGTGCTGGGTATCCTCGAGGAGCAGGGAGGCGAAGCGGATTCGGCGCGGGTCGCTCCATTCCTCGCGGCCAACAATCCCGGAGTCGTCGAAGCCGCGCTCGAGGCGCTCGACCGCGTCGACGCGAAGCTGGCGCGGGAGCGCGCCAAAGCCGTGCTTGAGCAGCGAGACCTGCACGCCGAGAGCCGCCGCTTGCTGAGCGAGTACCTGGGGTAGAAGCGAGCAGAGCTGCGCGAATGTCGGGGGCTTGCGGTTGGCCGGGCCAACCGCAAGCGTGCGGCTGTCAATCGCCGCTGCTGGCCCCGGCCGCCGCTGAAGCCGTCACCTCGGGAGACGGTTTCAGCACGCCCAGCACGTAGCGTTCCGGGTCGAGGTAGCGTTGGGCTGCCCGCTTGAGGCTCTCGGGCGTGACGCTCTCGACCAGCTCGTCGAACTCCAGCAGCTGGCGCGGGTCTTGGTTGCGGGCGTAGTAGGACTGCAGCCCGCCGAGCCAGAAGCCGTTCTCTTTCAGGCTGGTCTCACGCTGTCGCCGCTGATTCTCGCGGATGCGATCGACATAGCTCTGCTCGATGCTCTCGGTTTTGAACGATTCGATCTCGTCGAATACCGTCTTGACCAGCTCATCGACCTCGTCGGGCGAGCAGCCGAAGCGGATCGACACGCTGTAGCGCTCGCGCGGTCGCCACGAGATGCCACCGCCCACCGAGGCGCCGTAGGTGGCGCCCAAGTCTTCGCGTAGGATCTCACGCAAGCGTATCTGCAGCGCTCGCGCCAGGCTACCGAGCTGATGCTGCTCTTCTCGGCTCCACGTCGCCTCACCGGAGAAGATCAGGCTGACCGCGGCCTTGGGCTCGACGCCTTGCTCGACCTCGAACGAGACGATTCCCTCGGGGCGCTCGACGCCTACGTCACGCCAGGTTTCTCGCCGCTCGCTGGCGGGCAGGCTGGCGAGGTAGCGCTCGACCAGCGGCCGGATGGCCGCGGGCTCGAAGTTGCCGACCACGACGAAGGTGAAGTCCGCCGTGTTGGCGAAGCGCTCGCGATAGATGTCGAGCGCGACCTGGGGATCGATCTTGCTCAGAGTGTCCGAAGTCAGCGGCTGACGCCGGGGATGGCCTTGCGAGAGCGCCTCGTTGAGCTTGTCGCCAAAGACCGCACCCGGTCGGCTCAGGCGGTTTTGAACGATGATTCGCAGCCTCGACATCAGCGAGTCGAATGCCTGCTGCTCGAGGCGCGGAGACGTCAGGCGCAGGTAGAGCAGCTGGAACATGGTCTCCATATCCTGCGGCGAGGCGAACGCGTTGACGCCCTCTTCGAGCTCGTTGATATAGGCCTGGGCCGAGGCCACCTTGCCGGTGAGGGCTTTGTTGAGCTCGATCTGGCTGAACTCTCCCAGGCCGCTCTCGCCGAGGATGGAGGTGGCGAACGACGCGGAGTCGAAGCGCCCGTCGTCGATCAGCGAGTGGCCGCCGGGGCTGAAGCCGCTGACCGCTACCTGGTCGTTCTGGAAATCGGTCGGCTTGAGGACCACGCGGATGCCGTTTGACAGCTTCCACTCGGTGACCCCGAGCTCCTCGATTTGGCTCTCTTCAGTGATGCTGCCGGGCTGGGGCAGCTCGGCGATCAGCGGAGCGTCGAGCACGCGGTCGACGAAGGGTTCGATCTCGGCGTCGCCGATACGGTCGAATACCGCCAGCAGCTGCGTCTCGTCCGGCAGCGTCGTCGCCTCCTTCTCCGGTCCGCTGACCACGATGACCCGGTTCTCCTCGGTGATCCACTGGCGCGCCCGCTGGTTGACCTCGTCGAGCTCGACGGTGGGCAGGAAGCGCCGCACCAGCTCGAGCTCGACCTCGATGCCGGGCGTCGACTCACCTTCGAGGTAGGCGCGCACCAGCTCCGCCGCGAGGGCCGAGGAGCGCACCTTGTCGCGCTCGCGGTAGGCTTGCTCGTAGCCCCGCTCGGTGTTGGTCTTGATGCGATCGAGCTCGGTCTGAGTGAAACCGTGGCGGTCGACCCTCTCGACCTCGGTGAGTAGCGCTTCGAGGCCCGAGAGCACCTCGCCCTCACGCACCTGGGCCTGCTGCGAGAAGATGCTGGCGGTGCGGGCGAACGGACTCATGGCCGATACGCCGTAGAGGAACGGCGGCTCGGCTTCCTGGGTCAGCTCGTCCAGCCGGTCGTTGAGCATGCCGTGGTAAAGCGATTCCACCAGCGAATCTCGATAGCTGCCGAAGGTGCCCTGGGGGGTGGTCGGGTGCTTGTAGTGCACTGAGACCGTGGTGCCCGAGAGCTCGGCGTCGGTGTTGATCGAGAACAGCGTCTCCTCGTGCCCGGGCACTCCGAAGACCTCGCGCTCACGCGGGTTCTCCGCCGCCGGAATCTTCGCGAAGTGCTTGCGAATCAAACCCTCGATGCGGTTGCTGTCGAAGTCGCCAACCGCCACCACCGCCATCAGATCGGGGCGATACCATTCCTCGTAGAAGCGCCGTACGGCTTCGTAG
>JBCCEE010000769.1:0-3046 GCA_039030415.1 Acidobacteriota bacterium | reverse complement strand
GTCGCCGACCTCGACGTGATCGTCGAGCAGATCGACCGTCTGCACGACACCACCCGCGAGATCTTGGGGCTGGCACGTCCACGCTCTGGTGAGCCGGTCGACCTCGCGGAGCTGGTCCACAGCGCCCACTATGTGCTGCAGGCCGAGGCGAGAAAGCGTGGTGTCGACGTGCGGGCCGCGGAGATCCAGCCGTTCGGTACCGTCCCGGGCTCGGCCGCCGCCTGGCAGACCGTGGTGTTCAACCTGATGCTGAACGCCATCGAGCACACGCCGGCCGGCCAAACGATCGACGTAAGCTTGACCTGCGATGACGGCGCTCCAGAAGGCGGCACTTCCAACGACGGCACTTCCAAAGACAGCATTGTGTTCACTACCTCCAATCCCGGTCAGCCGCTGGATGCCGAGACCGAACGCCGTATTTTCGAGCCCTTCATCAGCCAGGGCGGCACCGGGCTCGGCCTGCCGCTCGTCGCGCGACGGGTGAGCGAGCTCGGCGGCAGCATCGAAGTGCACTCCCAGGCCGGACAGATCCGCTTCGAGGTCCGCGTGGCCCAAGCGGCCGGCACGCCGGCCGCCGACGCTTCGAACGGACCGGAGCCAGCCAGCTCTACCGAGGAGTCTCCATGAGCTCGATTCGCCACCGTCTGATCGTCTGCGATGATGAAGCTGCTGCCCGCCGCGGCATCGTGAGGGCGCTGGGCGGCGCCTACGACTTCACGGAATGCGACAGCGGCTTGGCCTGCCTCGAGCGGCTGTCGGAAGAGCGCGTCGACCTCGTGCTGCTCGACCTGCGCATGCCCGGGCTCGACGGTCGCGCTACGCTCGAGCGCATCGGCCAGCTGCCGCAGGCGCCACCGGTGGTGATGATCACCGCCGATTCCAACCTGCGCACCGCCATCGACGCGGTCAAAGCCGGCGCCGCGGATTTCCTCGCCAAGCCCTACGACATCCAGGAGCTACGCTGGGTCGTCGAGCGCACCCTCGACACGCAGAGTCTGCGGCGCGAGAACCGCGTGCTGCGTGCCGAAGTCCGCAGGCTCAGCGGCTCGGGCGAGCTGATCGGCGAGTCCACGGTCATGCGCAGTCTGTTCGACGAGCTCGAGAAGGTGGGACCGACCACCGCCAGCGTATTGATTCGCGGCGAGACCGGCACCGGCAAGGAGCTGGTGGCGCGCCGGATCCACCAGCTCAGCGCCGCCGCCCGCGGCCCGTTCGTCGCCCTCAACTGCGCCGCGGTGCCCGAGTGCCTGCTGGAGAGTGAGCTCTTCGGTCATCGCAAGGGTGCCTTCACCGGCGCCGACCGCGACCGCGAGGGTCGCTTCCGCGAGGCGCACGGCGGCACCCTGTTCTTGGACGAGATCGGTGACATGCCGCTCGCCGCTCAGGCCAAGCTGCTGCGGGTTCTGCAGGAGCGCGTTGTCGAGCCGCTGGGCGGCGGCAAGCCGACGCGGGTCGACGTACGGGTGCTCGCCGCCACCCATCGCGACCTGCTCGAGCTGGCGCGCGAGCAGCGCTTCCGCGAAGACCTCTATTACCGGCTGCGGGTGGTCGAGCTCACGGTGCCGCCGCTGGCTGCCCGCGACGAAGACGTGCTGCTGCTGACGCGACATTTCCTCGCTCTCGCCGGGCGGCCGGCCCACCAGCTCACGCCCGAAGCCGCGGCAGCGCTGCGCGCCCATCCCTGGCCTGGCAACGTGCGTGAGCTGCGCAACGCCATGGAGCGAGCCGCTATCTTCTGCCAGGGTGCTGTGCGGCTCGAAGACTTGCCGTCCGAGATCGGTCGGGTCACCGCCGCTACGACAACCGCGGATAGCGCCAACGCCGAGCTACCGGCCGAGCTCGACTTCCAAAAGGCCAAGGCCCTCGCCGTCGAACGCTTCGAGCGCAGCTTCCTCACCGCCACCCTCGAACGCCACCAGGGCAACGTTTCTCGCGCCGCTCGCGAAGCCGGCATGCACCGTCAAAACCTACAGAAGAAGCTGCGCCAGCTAGGTATCGACCCGTCGGTGCTCAGATAGTCACCGAGCTCAGGTCGCGCTCCAAGACCCGGCGGGTACCGCGCACCAAATCCTCGAATACCTGGGATGCTGGACGGACCTCACGCACCAGACCGATGCCCTGGCCAGCGGCACCGGGGTTGATGTCGACCCGGCCGTCGGCGGCGCGCATGACACGGTCGACCAGGGTGAGCTGCTGATGCATCGGCAGGGCGGGTAGGCCGGAGGCTTCGAACTCGCGGGTCCAGACGCTTTGAATGAGACGGGCCGGCTTGCCGGTCCAGACCGGGGTGACCTGAGTGTCGGTCTCGCCATGGTCGACGATAGCCTGCTTCTGTCCCGGAGTGATCGCCGCTTCGTCAGTAGCGAGGAAAGCACTGCCGCACCAAACGCCTTGGGCGCCCAGCGCTAGCGACGCCACCACGTGGCGGCCGTCCATGATCGAGCCGGCGGCGAGCACCGGCACCTGACCGGCCAGCGTATCGACCACCCCGGGCACCAGCGCCATGGTGCCGACGGCGCTGTTGTGGCCACCGCCGTCGTGCCCCTGGGCAACCACAAAGTCAGCACCGGCAGCGACCGCCTTCTGGGCATGGCGGGTCGCCCCCACGACGCAGCCGATCTTCATCCGGCGATCACCCCGATGCCGCACCAGGTAGCCTGGATCACCGAGACCAGCAACGTAGACCGGAACGTCGAGATCGAGCACGACGTCGAGCTGACCGCGGATGAACGCCGGATCGAACACCGGCACCTCGGCTTCCGGCAAATCACCCAGGCCTTGCTTTTGAGCGAACCGCTCGATGAACGCCAGGTGCTCAGCCGGTGGCGTCGGATCGAGCGCGATCGGCTGGTCGAGCTCGCCCCGGGTAACGCTGAACGGAATCAGCGTGTCGACGCCGAACGGCTTGGAAGTGAGCTGCCGCACCCGCTCGATCTGCTGCGCCAGCTCGTCCGGCGGCACGAAGGCGCCCCCGAGCACCCCGAGGCCACCCGCCTCGGAAACCGCAGCTGCTAGCTCCGGACCCGACGGCGGGTGGCCTCGGGGT
>JBCCEE010000768.1:0-3048 GCA_039030415.1 Acidobacteriota bacterium | reverse complement strand
GCTTTCGGCCGCGGCGGGTCGCCACGCCCGAGACTTCGGCGCGACAGCGCGAGCTGATGGCGACGCTCGAGCGCTGCCTGACCCGCCTGGCGCAAAACCGTCAGCAGGCGGTGCGCCTCTACCTGCAGGGGTTCACGGTCACCGAAGCGGCCGAGCTGTTAGGCTGGAGTCGCGCCAAAGCCCGCCATCTGACCTATCGAGGCCGCGAAGAGCTGCGCAGGTACTTGCGCGCCGGGGGAATCGAATATGAAGCTCAGCGCTGAGGCCGCCCAAGACCTCTACCAGCAGGCGACCCACAGGCCGCCCAACACCGTCGGCTGCCTGTCCGCCGAGCGCCTGCGCGCCGCCGCGCAGGCCAGCGTCTCGGCGGTCGAGGTCTCGGCAGCTGAGGTCTCGGCAGCTGGGGTCTCAGAAGCTGGGGTCTCGGCAGCTGAACTGCGAGCGGTGGCTCAGCACGTCGCCGAGTGCTCGACCTGCGCGCAGATCTACCTGGCGGCACGCCGCGCCGCGCCCCCCGCGCGAGCTCAGCCCCGCTGGCCGCTGCAGTTGGCCGCTGCCCTGGTGCTGATGATTGGCGCAGGGTGGCTGCTGCGCGGCCAGCTGGATCGACTGCCGGCAGACGACGTACGCCGCACCGGTCAGCCGGCCGCCGCGTCGACGGCGGCTGGGGCGACCATCGAGGCGGTGCCCGTTGAGGGCAGGGCTGCCGTCGAGGCCACAGCGCCGGTCGATGGCGCCGAGCTCACCGCCGCTCCAACGCGCCTGAGCTGGCGAGGCCACGTCGATACAGAGGCCCAGCGCCTGAGCTACGAGATCGAGGTGATGGACGAGCGTCTCGAACCGCTCTGGCAGAGCAGGCCGGTCGCAGGCAACGAGATCGGGCTGCCGGACAGCCTGCGCCACCGGCTGGCCCCGGGGGCTACGTTCTACTGGCGCGTCGTGACGCTCGACCAGCTCGAGCGCCGCGAATCGCCGCTGTATCGGTTCCGGATCGTCGGTGCCGGCCCGTAGCGTCGCAGCCGCCTCTCCCGACGAATCTTCAGGTACCGACTCGGTTCCGTCAAACGGCTCGCCGTGCATTTCGAGGGATTAAAATCCCTCTCTCAGTGATGACGTCCCTTGCGGGACGAAGACCCGGAACGAGCTTGATCTTTCGTCTCATCGTAGCGTTCCTGCTTGCTGCCGCATCCGCCCATGCCACGTCCGGCAGCGGCGATATGCTGACCCCTACGGATTGCCGTCAGCGACTGGACGACGGCTGGGTAGCGATCGACCACTCGAGAGTGGCGGAATCCTACGCGCTGCTTCAGCCTTGCCTCGCCGTGGCGCGGCAAGGCGAGCCGGAACCGTGGAAGGTGGAGATCCGCATAGCGCTCGCGGTCGGTGCGCTGGGGGCGGGCGACTATCGACGCGGTCTCGAGCTGGCCCGCGAGGCGGTCGCCCAGACCACCCGGCTCGACGATCGAGCGCTCCGCATCGAAGCGCTGAACACGGAAGCCGACATGCACTTCTACCTCGGCGACTTGGAGTCCGCGCTGGCGACTTTCGAGCGTGCCGCCGCCCTGCACGAAACCGGCGATGATCCGGTCTCTCAGGCCATTACGCTCAAGAACATCGGCGTCACCGAGAACAACATGGGTCGTCCGGAGCGCGCCTTGTGGAGCCTCAAGCGCGCCCGTGAGCTGGCGCCCGAAGACGAGCCGGCGCACGAGCTGTGGATCTCGATCCTGGGCAATCTCGGGGCGGTCTACGAGCGTCTCGGCGCCGCCGAGCTCGCCCTGGGCGCCTACCAAGAAGCCTTGGAGCACGTCGAGCTGCGCGAAAATCCGGAAGAGCGCGTCGACATCCTGCTGCGCCTCGGCCGGCTCTATCTCGACCAGGGCCTCGTGACGCAAGCGGTCGCCACCCTCGAGCAGGGCCAGGCACTGGCGGCCGTTCACTCGGCGGTGCCCAACCGCGCCTGGCTGGCCAGCATCCTGGCCGACGCCTACCAGCTCGCCGGCCGGCTCGACGAGGCCCGTGAGCTGATGGTGGAGAACGTCCGGCTGCGTCGCCTGGCCGGCAGCCCGCCTCACATGGCGGTCGACCTGATCGACCTCGGCTCCCTGGAGCAGGAAGCCTCACCGCGCCGGGCTGAGGCGCTGTTCGCGGAGGCGCTGGCTTGGGTCGACGGTCGGCTTCCGCAGCTCGCGTCGTGGGCGCTCGCCAAGCAGGCCGAGCTGCGGCTGGCGGCGGGCGAGACCGAGCAGGCGGTGGCGCTCGCCCAGCGCGCGGTGACGACCCTCGAAGGAGTGTACTCGGCCCCCGAGGCGGTCGCCGGTGGCCTACCCCGCCACGGCGTCTACCCCACTGCACTCGCCGCGCTGCTGGAACGCGGCTCGCCGGCGGACTACCGCCAGGCCTTCGCCTATGCTGAGCAGGCGCTGTCCAAGGCCATGCTGCGCCGGCTGATGCTGGAGCGCCTCACCATCGACCCGCTAGCGGGTGAGACCGGCGAGACTCTGGCGGGTGAGCCCCTCGATCCCGAGCTCGAGCGCAAACGGCGGGCGCTCGAAGAGCGCCTGCAGCGGCTGCAGCAGCAGCTCGACCCAAACGCGGAAACGGCGCCGGAGACGCTCGACCTGCTGGCCGAGGCCAGGGCCGAGCACGAGGCGTTGATTCGGCTGATTCGCCAGCACAGCCCGCACTTCGCAGCTCTGCGCTACCCCGTGCCGTTGACGGTGGATCAAGCACGAGACCTGCTCGACGAGCGCACCGCGCTCGTGACCTACGTGCCTTTACTCGGTGACGAGCTCGCTGTCTTTGTGCTCGACCTGCAGACTCTGGAAGTCGTCCGCCTGCCCGCAGAGCGACGCGAGCTCGCCTCACGGACGCGAACCATGCGTCTCAACGATAAGCGGTATACTCTCTCCAGCCATTTCAAACGAGCTGGAATAGTAAGCAGGCACGCCTACAGGGCCATACTCAGGCTGTTGCGCGTAGGGAAGAATGTGACGCGTGGGCTTGCGGAAACCAGCCATTCCGAATCCTGCCAAGCCAAATGATGCT
>JBCCEE010000767.1:0-3048 GCA_039030415.1 Acidobacteriota bacterium | reverse complement strand
TGCGCCAGGTGGAATACGAACCGATCCAACGCCAGGCTTCATCGAAGTCATCGGCGTCGAGATCGAGGTCGGGGTAGGTATCGTTGAGCAGCCGGTTGCGCACCGACGATAGCAATCCCTGCAGGGTCTCGAGGGCCTGGGACACCCGTGTCGTGCGCGCGCAACCCTCGGTCCGCGTATCGATGAGCAGCCGATCTTCGATCCACTTGGCCCGTTCGGTGTGCCCGAGGCCGGTTGCGTTGCTGACCCACACCAACGCATCGCGCAGGGCCGGCAAGGTACTCTCCTCGGTGGTCTCGACCGCTTCACGCAAGGCGTCGTCGACACCGGCGAGTTGTTCGCTGCGAGTTTGCAAACGATCACGCCAGTCGCGAAGCTCGCTGAGCTTGGCCCGCCAGCGCGGCAGCTCTTGCGGCGTCACCGGCGGAAACTTCAGCTCTGGAGGCTCCGGCACTCGAAACGTCGCCGGCTCGAGGGCGAGGTCGAGGGCAGCCTCTTCGTCGCGCCACGCGCCGAACAGTCGACGCTTTTCCACCTGCACGAGAATGCTGTAGATCTCACTCCACTCCGAGGCCAGCACCGGTGCGGACTGGTTGGCCAGAGCGCGGATTCGACTCAGGTACGAGAACGCCTTGCGCGGCAGCTCGAGCTGTTCGAGAGGTGCTTCGAGATCCCCTCCGACGTCTGCCAAGGCTTCGAGGTCGGCCCACTGACCCGGGGCGAGGCCCAGGGATGTGGTGAGAATGGAATCCAAACCATCCACCGCGGTGGCCGCGGCTTCGCGATCGGCCTGGATTGCCGTGAGGCGATCCGTTACCCACTGGCGACGGGAATTCCACAGATCGAAGGCCGGAGATCCTGCCTGGGGTGTCACCAAGTCACCGGGTCCGATCAGGTCAGGGTCGATCAGCGGGCGCACGGGATCGGTGGAGAGCTCCGGCCGGTCTTGCTGCCGCCACAGCTGGCGTAGCCGGGCTTTGCGCCAGATCGCAACATCCGGCGCCGATCCCTCCGCGAGCGGATCCCGGGTGGTGTCGACCAGCCCGAAGAGCTGCTCCAAGGCCGGCTCAGTGATCGCCGAGGGCACCGCTTCGGCATCGAGGTACAGGGCATCGAGCGCATCGGGGCGTTGGGGTGCCAGCTCGAGACCGAGACGCTCAGCCAGCGCCTCACGATCGTCCATCGAAGCGGTGCGAGCGCGACGGATCTCTTCATAGGATGTCCCGATGGCTTGGAGCAGGGCGCGGTAGGCAGCCAGGCGATAACTGGCTTCGGCGCGGGCCAGCCCGGTCTCCTCCGAGGATCCCGCAGCCGGCAGCTGCTCGGCACCGAGGTAACGTCGCAGCACTTCGATCGCCAACCGGACCTGAGAAACCTCCGCTTCGATCTGGTCACAGGCGGTCGGCAGCTCACCGAGCGGTTGATGAAACGTGTTCTCTAGGAACGCCAGGTCGATGCTCTGCCCGGCATCGTCGACATGTCGAACGGTGTAGTCCAACAGGTCTGCCAGGTAGGCCAGCGGGCTGGTCGCCGCCTCACAATCCTCGCCCCCGCAGGGTGTCGGCTGTAGCTGGTTGAAAAGACCCAGAAAGGCTGGATTCTCGAGAGCTGCCTTGGCCGCCGGTGCCCCGGATCGCAACCCTGCCAGGGCGTTGAACGCCATCGCGCTGCGGGCTTGCGCCGCCACCTTCAGGTCGACAGCACCCACGTCCCCCAGGCTGCCGTGGGCGAGCCTGGCGATTGCGGTTCTCTTGGCTCCACCGAGGCTCGCCAAATTCTTGAAGCCGCCCGCAATGAGATCCTTGCGCAGCGCGACATCGGAGGTCACCAGCTCGAGGTGCGCATGGCTCTCGAGGGCTTGGAGGACAGGGTCATCCCCAGACACCGGCAGACCTTCGAGGTGCTGCAACCCGCCGGCCGACCGGACGTCTGCCAGGCTCTCGATGTCATGATCGGCCAGCGCTTCAAAAAGCTCTTCTGGGATCTCGAGCTCCAGATCGCCAAGGTCTGAAGACGGGCCACCAGCTGAGGAGGGGCCACCAGCTGAGGACGGGCCACCAGCTGAGGACGACCCCGCTTCCGACGCTGGACTGACCTCGATGTCGAACCTTTGGGACGGGTCCGGAATCGCCATCACGGTCGATCGATGGAGCTCGGCCCCGTCACGATCCTGCACTCGAATGTCGAGGGCTCGTCCTTCCGGCGACGGCGGCTGGGCCAGCGGTGTCGTGAAGTGGAACCCGAACAACCCACGATGATCGCTGACGTCATAGCCGAGCTCGGTCGGCTCGGAGGTTTCGAGATCGGCACCCCGCACGGTCAAACCCACCACGGGTTGTCCCGTCGGGTCCAACAATCGACCGACGACCCGGTGGGTGACGTCGGTGGCGACGACGCGCTGGGCTTGTTCCTGACGGAACGCTTGCAGGGCCTGGTGAGACGCCGCCAACAGACTGCGCTGACCCGACGCCAGCACTCCACTCTCGATGGCTTGGTCGATGGCGGCGTCCAACCCCTCATCGCTCAGCTCCAACAGCTGGGCGGTGTTGCTGGCCTTGCCTTGACGCACCAGGGCATAGAGCACCGGCACCGGCACCGCCACCTCGTCGGCCAAGGCATCGGCGGTGCGTAAATCGCGGATCTGGCGATCGTCCCGGCCGGTGGCCTGGGTCAGGAATGCCACCTGCTCTTCGTCGAGCTGGCGCGGCGGCACGTCTTCCAGGTAGGAATCCAAGGCGGCTTCGAGATCACGCTGCTCGGTGCCATCCCCAGCCTTGGACGACTCGAGCTCCAGGTTCATCTCAGCGTCGGCCGGGGCGTCGAAGAGCACTTCGCTGACGCCGAGCTCGCGGCTGTCAGCATCGAACACCCGAATCATGAGATCGACGGAGTCCCCTTCGAGCAGCGGACGCGGTTCGAGCGTGGTGTGGATTTGATAGTTACCGCTGCGGTCGGTAGCGGCCTCACCCAAAAAGTTTTCTCGACGTAAGGTTTTTTTGTCGAAGCCTTGTACGACGAGATCCGAAGGGTCGCTACCGTCGCGAAAAG
>JBCCEE010000766.1:0-3049 GCA_039030415.1 Acidobacteriota bacterium | reverse complement strand
CCCGACCTCGTCGAGCAGGCCCTTGCGACCGGCTTGATCCCCCAAGACACCCGGGGAGGCGCACTACCGTCGGCGCCCGAGGCTTCGAACCCCAAAGTCTTCGGTGTTGAGACCTCCTCGATGGGCGGAAACCCCGGTGGATTGGAGGCCACGGCGAGAACGCAGAGCCAGAACCCCGGCGGATCGCAGGCTTTGTCGAAACAGCAGAGCGAAAACCCCGGCGGATCGCGGGATTTGTCGGCGTCAAAGCGTCAAGCCACCGGCCTATCCGACGTCTCGACGGCGACCCAAGGCCAAAGCACCGAGTTTTTGGCCTCAGAAAAACTCGAACATCACCTCACCGAGCTGGCGCGGGACCTCGAAAAACTCGATCACGCCTTGTCCGAGCCGCTACAGGGCCTCAAAATAATCGAACAGCCTTTCCCCGAGCACGAAATCGACGCCCCTAAAGTCGGTTAGCGTTTCACCGAGCTGAGAAGGAATCGCGTAAGTCAATTCCGTGCAGCATTTGAGCTGTCTCCAGCGATGATCCTTCCGAGGCGGCGACGGCGTGGGCGGCCTCATGCCGCCCTCAACCGCCGGCGTCGGGTCGTTCCCGTCCAAGGCTGGACGCCTGCGACCCCAAGGCTTGGTCGAGTGCGGCGCGCGGCGTCGAGTTGGTGGGAGCGGTGGCGTCCCGCGGCCTAGCTTCTCGGGGTGGCTGCGTCAGAGCAACCTGTCACGGGTCGGTCGCCAACTGTAACGTCTCGGGAGCGGGAGTGACTGTCTAGTCGAGATCCTAAGAGTCTCATGCACTCGGCCCGGCGCCGAGCTGCGTCAACCTCTCACCTCGACCCGCTGAAGGAGGGCTCACGATGACGACCAAGACCCACGTCAAGGCCGGCGCCTACCTCTGGGACCAGTAGAGTCCAAACGTTCGACGGTAGACGCCGGCTCCTCCTTGTAGCCGGCGTCTACGGTTGGTTCTCATGATGTTAGGCTCCGCGCGATGACTAAGAACCAGCCAGCAGGAAGACTCGAGGCAATCTGGATCAAGCGTTTCCGACGAGGGCCAATGGACGCTCGGGACACAGCTCGGGCAGTAGCGGGCCGCGGTCTAGAAGGCAATGCCAACCAGCGCGGCAAGCGGCAAGTGACGCTGCTCTCTGCGGATCGTTGGGACGAGATGACACGCGAGCTTGGCGAGGACATCGATCCCAGCCTGCGTCGCGCGAACCTCTACGTGCGCGGCGTCGAGCTCCAGGGCCCTCGCCGTCGGGTGCTCTGCGTCGGAGCCTGCCGCATCAAGATCTACGGTGAGACCCGGCCCTGTAACCTGATGGACGAAGCCTATCCCGGCCTGCAGCGCGCCCTCGACCCCGACTGGCGTGGCGGCGTCTACGGCGAGATCCTGAACGACGCCGAGATCGCCATCGGCGATGCGGTCTCCTGGGAGTAGCGGGTGCGAGCCGGTGCCGTCGCCAGGCTGCGCCCGCTAGTGAGTCCCGAGGCGCTGCTCGAAGCGGTCGCCCCTAAAGCTTCGCCGGCAAGCTGCCGATCCATTGCTCGCAGGAAACCTCTCATCTCCGAATCAGTATAAAGCAGTGTACTGCACAGCTTTCATGCATCGGACGCCGCGAGCGCGGCTCGGGGGAGGCTGTGCGTCGACAGCTTCATCCACCTCGAGACTCCAGAGAACAGCGACTCAAACCGTGAGCCGAGCATGACGGAACCCGTCATCCACGTGTCCGAGCTGCGGCGGCAGTTCGGGGCCAAGACGGCTCTGAGCTCGGTAGATCTATCCGTGGCCCGCGGGACCGTTCATGGTCTCGTCGGCGCCAACGGGGCCGGCAAGACAACGCTGATCAAACACATCCTGGGGCTGCTGCGGGCCCAGAGCGGCTCGGTACGGGTGTTCGGTCGCGACCCAGTCGCCGATCCGGTCGGCGTGTTGTCGCGCATGGGCTACCTCTCAGAGGAAGCCGATCTCCCGGGTTGGATGCGCACCGCAGAGCTCATGAGCTACTCGCGCGCGTTCTATCCCGACTGGGATGACGCTTACGCCGAGGAGCTACGGCAGACGTTCGGCCTCGACCAGGCGACCCGGATCAAGAATCTCTCCAAGGGGCAGCGAGCGCGGGCGGGCCTGCTCGTCGCGCTGGCCTATCGTCCCGAGCTTCTGCTGCTCGACGAGCCGTCTTCCGGCCTCGATCCGATCGTGCGGCGCGACATCTTAGCCGCCGTCATCCGCACCATCGCCGATGAGGGGCGCACGGTGCTGTTCTCCTCCCACCTGCTGGACGAAGTCGAGCAGGTCGCCGACCACATCACCATGATCCGGCGGGGCCACATCGTCCTTAGCGCCCCGCTAGCCGACATCCGAGCCGAGCATCACTCGCTCACGGTTCGCTTCCCGGAAGCGCGAGAGCGTCCCGACCTTGCCCACGGGGTCTTGAGCTGGGACGGCGAGGGTCAGGGCGGCGAGGGACGAGAGTGGACGGCGGTGGCGCACGGCAACACAGCCGAGCTCGAAGCGGCCGTCACCAACTGGAACGCGCGTATCACCAGCCGTCGCAAACCCTCCCTGGACGAGATCTTCGTCGCTCGCGTCGGAGAGGCCGCGGTACCGGAAGAGGCCCACTGAGCGGTGCGCTCGCCCGCGGCGGCCATCGCCTGGGAGCTCGGGTCTCGGCATCGCCTGGGCTGGGCGGCTCTCGCGCTCTACCTGGTCGCCCTCGCGGCGCTGCGGCTCATTGCCCTCGCCCCAGGGCGGGGCGTCGCTTTCGAAGCGAACTGGCAGCTCGGACTCTTCGTGGTCGTACCGCTAGCCGCGACCTTCACCTACCTGCTGGCGGTCTTCAGCTACGGCCTGGACGGCGACCTGGCGACGCGGCAATCGATCTATCCCGCTCGCATGCTGACCCTGCCGGTCACCAACGCCGCTCTGGTGGGCTGGCCGATGCTCTATGGCGCCCTGACGATGAGTGCCCTGTGGCTGGCGACCCGGCTATTGGCGGTTTGGCCTGCCGGAGCCGAGATCCCGACGGTGTGGCCGGCCCTGTTCGCCGTG
>JBCCEE010000765.1:0-3050 GCA_039030415.1 Acidobacteriota bacterium | reverse complement strand
GTTTCGAAGGCGTCGATCTGGTGGTGGTGCGCGAGAACACCGAGGGGCTGTACAGCGGCATCGAGCATCAGGTGGTGCCCGGGGTGGTGGAGAGTCTCAAGATCATCACCGAGAAGGCGTCAACCCGGGTCGCCGAATTCGCCTTTGAATACGCTCGCGCCAACGGGCGCAAGCGGATCACCGCGGTCCACAAGGCCAACATCATGAAACTCTCGGACGGCCTGTTCCTGGAGTGTTTCCGCAAGGTGGCGGAGCGCTACCCGGACATCACAGCCGACGACCGGATCATCGACGCCATGTGCATGAACCTGGTGATCCGGCCAGAGACCTACGACATGCTGCTGCTCGAGAACCTCTATGGCGACATCGTGTCCGACCTGTGCTCGGGTCTGGTGGGTGGCCTCGGCGTTTCGCCCGGCGCCAATCTCGGCAAGGACACCGCGGTGTTCGAAGCGGTGCACGGCAGCGCGCCGGATATCGCGGGGCTCGGCGTCGCCAATCCGCTGGCGCTGATGCGCTCAGCGGTGATGATGCTCAATCATCTGGGGCGCGGCGAGCAGGCCAAGCGGCTCGAAGCGGCGTTGCTGCAGGTGGTAGTGACCGACGGCGTGCGGACGCGCGACCTCGGCGGCACCGCCGGCACCCACGAGTTTACCGAAGCGGTGGTCAAGGCGATCGAAGCGGGCTAGCTTCATGGCGCAAAAGGAAGCTCAGCCAAGTCAGGAGCCGCTCGTTGAAAGTCCGTCGGTAGAGGCGCAGGTGGAGAAGGATGCGTCAGCGCTGGTGCTGCCGGTGCTGCCGGTCCGCAACGCCGTGCTGTTTCCGTATGTGACGATGCAAATCGTCATCGAGCGGCAAGCGTCGGTCGCCGCGGTGCAGGCGGCGCTCGAGAGCGAGGGCCACGCCCTCGCGGTCTTTGCCCAGCACGACGCCGGCATGGATCAGCCGGATCGAGAGCATCTCTACACCACCGGAACCCGAGCCACGGTGACGCAGGCGTCGCGCTCGGAGCGCGGTGTGCAGCTGGTGATTCAGGGGCTGGAGCGCATCGGCCTCGGCGAGATCACGCAAGACAAACCCTACGTCGCGGCCCGCATCGAGAGCCGACCGACGATCGCTGGTGACGCTACGGAGACAGAGGCTCTGCAGCGCGAGCTGCTGGAGCTGGCGAGCCGCATCCAGCAAACCGTAAGGGCCATGCCGGAAGCCGACATGAAGGAGGTTGTGGCGCACCTCGACGGTCCGATGCATCTGGTCTACCTGCTCGGCTCGATGATCCACCTGACGCCCGAGAAGGCGCAGATTCTGCTCGGGCTCGACGGCCAATCGGAAGCGATGCGCATGATGGCGAGCTATCTGCGCCACGAGCTTCAGGTGCTCGATCTCAAGAAGCAGATCGCCAGCGAGGCGACCTCGGAGATCAACCGCGAGCAGCGCGAGTATCTGCTGCGCCGACAGATGCAGGCGATCCGCGACGAGCTCGGTGAGGCCGGTGATGACGGGTCCGAGGTCGAAGAGCTGCGAGCTCGACTGAAGGAGACCGAGCTGCCGGAAGCGGTGCGCGAAGAGGCGAGTCGCTCGCTGTCGCGCATGGGCCGACTGTCTCCCTCTTCGCCGGAGCTCAACGTCTCACTCAACTACCTGGAGCTGATCCTCGAGCTGCCGTGGAATGACGAGACCGAGGACAACCTGGATCTCAGCCATGCGCGTGAGGTGCTGGCGCACGATCATTTCGGCCTCGAGACCATCAAAGAGCGCATCCTCGAACAGCTGGCGGTGCTCAAGCTCAACCCTGAGGCCAAGGCGCCGATCCTATGCTTCGTCGGCCCGCCCGGGGTTGGCAAGACCTCGCTTGGCTCTTCGATCGCTCGCGCCCTGGGGCGCAAATTCGAACGCCTCAGCCTCGGCGGCCTGCACGACGAGTCCGAGCTACGCGGTCACCGCAGAACTTATATCGGTGCCATGCCGGGCCGTTTGCTGCAGGCGGTCCGCCGTGCCGGGGTCAAGAATCCGCTGCTGATGCTCGATGAGATCGACAAGGTCGGTCGCGACCATCGCGGGGATCCCACCGCCGCTCTGCTCGAGATACTCGACCCGGCTCAGAATCACTCGTTCCGCGACAATTATCTGAATCTGCCGTTCGACCTCTCGAAGGTCTTCTTCATCGCCACCGCCAACGGCCTCGACACCTTGCCGCGGCCGCTGCTCGACCGCATGGAGATCGTGCGGCTGTCGGGCTACAGCGACGAGGAGAAGCTCGAGATCGCCCGGCGCTACCTGCTGCCGCGGCGGCGTCGCGAGACCGGTTTGGACGACGACCAGCTGACGTTGTCCGACGCTACCCTGGCACAGGTGATCCGGCGCTACACGCGTGAGGCCGGCGTGCGCGAGCTCGAGCGCACGCTCGGTCGTTTGGCTCGCAAGGTCGCGCTGCGCTGCGCCGAGGGCGGCTGCGAGGCGGTGACCCTCGAACCCTCTGATCTCGAACCGATGCTGGGGCCCGCGCCGTTCTCGAGCGACGCCATGCGCCAAGAGCTGCCCCCCGGCGTCGCCCCTGGCCTGGCCTGGACCGCGGCAGGCGGCGAAGTGCTCTACGTCGAGGCGGTGAAGCTGTCCGGCGGCGAGCAGCTGATCCTCACCGGTCAGCTCGGTGACGTCATGAAGGAGTCGGCGCGCACCGCGCGCAGCTTCGTCCTGTCGCAGGCCGAGCGTTTGGCGCCGGAGCTCGAGCGCGGCGAGGTGCACGTGCACGTGCCGGCGGGAGCGATCCCCAAAGACGGTCCGTCGGCCGGCGTTACCATCGCCACCGCGCTGGCCTCGCTCTACAGCGGTGAGCCGGCACGCGCCGACACCGCGATGACCGGTGAGATCACCCTCAGCGGGCTGGTGCTGCCGGTGGGCGGCGTCAAAGAGAAGGTGCTGGCGGCACGTCGGGCGGGCATGCGGCAGGTGATTCTGCCGCAGGAGAACGAGAAGGATCTCCACGATCTGCCGGATGCGGCTCGCGAGGATCTCGAGCTGGTGTTTGCCGCTACCCTAGCGGACGTCAT
>JBCCEE010000764.1:0-3059 GCA_039030415.1 Acidobacteriota bacterium | reverse complement strand
GCAGCTTCGCCTGCAGAAATCGCCGCAGCTCGTCGGTGTCCGGAGCCTCGCCTCGGCACTCGAGATACGCCACCAGACGACGCTGGCCGGGTTGATCCTCACGCAGCAGGACCGCCGCCGTCGCCACCCGCGGATGGTGACTCAGAACCGTCTCGATCTCGCCCAGCTCGATACGAAAACCGCGCAGCTTGACCTGATGATCGCGCCGGCCGAGGAACAGGATCTTGCCGTCCGCGGCCTGCCGCACCAGATCTCCCGTAGCGTAGAGACGGGCGCCCGGCTCGCGGCTGAACGGGTCCGGGCAGAATCGCTGAGCCGACAGCTTCGGGCGCTGCCAGTAGCCTAGCGCCAGCCCGTCTCCGGCCGTCCACAGATCGCCTTCGGCGCCCAGCGGCACGAGCTCGAACCGAGGATCGAGCACATAGACGCGGGTGTTGGCGATCGGGCGTCCGATCGAGCCGAGCTCGGCGTCTTCGGCCCCACCGCTCTGCCGGTAGTCGGCGACACAGGTGAAGGTCGTGTTCTCGGTCGGGCCATAGCCGTTCAGCAGCCGCTCGGGGCCGTCTTGCCCCAGGACGCGAACCACCGAGGCAGGGTCCACCGCCTCACCGCCGAACAGCATTTGACGCAGCGTGACGAAGGCGTCCGGAATCTCCTTGGCGAGCTGGCTGAACAGCGTCGTGGTGAGGAACATCGTCGAGATCCGGCGGGTCCTGAGCGCCCGCACGAACTGCGGCTGCGAGAGCAGCACTTCGGTATCGATGATCACCAGTCGACCGCCGCGCACCAGGGCGCCCCAGATCTCCAGGGTGGCGGCATCGAACGAGCTGTTGGAAACCTGGGCCATGCGCGTCGACGCATCGAGCTCGACGAAGTTGGTAGTGTGCACCAGGCGCACGATCGCGCGATGCGGCACCATGACCCCCTTCGGCCGGCCGGTCGAGCCCGAGGTGTACATCAGGTAGGCCGGGCTAGCGCTGTCACGCAGCGTTTCGATTCCCGCCAGGGGAGCGGCCTCGCCGGGTCTGCCCAGACCAGCTTCGTCGATCCACGTCGCTTCATCGAGCCACAGCGTCTGCGCGCGGTCGGCCGGCAGGCTCGCCTCCAGGTCGCGAGAGCTCACCACGACGACCGCTGCGGCGTCGTTCAGCACAAACTCGACGCGCTCCTCGGGCAGCGAAGCATCGAGCGGAACGTAGGCGCCACCGGCTTTGAGCACCGCCACAAACGCCACGATCTGATCGACCGAGCGTCTCAGAAACACCCCGACACACGCGGTCGGCCCGACCCCGAGGCGCCGCAGGCGGTGGGCCAGCAGGGTGGCCCGACGGTCGAGCTCGCCGTAGCTCACCCAGCCCTCGGCAGATTCGATCGCTAGGGCTTCCGGAGTGCGTTGGCTCTGTTGCTCAAACAGCCGGTGGACTTCCTCATCGCGCGGGAAGGCGGTCGTCGTATCGTTCCACTCCGCCAGCTGAAGGTGACGGGTGGCGGCGCTCGCGGCGGGTAGCCGGTCCAAGCGCATCCCGGCATCGGTCACCACCCGCTCCATCACCTGCTGCATGGAAGCGAGGAAGCGCTGCAGGGTGGTGGGATGAAAGAGCTCGGTGCGGTAGACGATGCCCAGCCGCAAGCCGGCGGCGGCATCCTGCGCCCAGACCATGACGTCGAATTTGGTCGAGCGGCCGGCGAGCCTACGAGGCTGTAGCGTCAGGTCGCCGGCGACGTGCTCGCGCTCGGCAGCCTCCACCATCGTGAACAGCAGCTGGAAGAACGGCGTGTGGGTCAGCTCGCGGTCCGACAGCAGCTCCTGCACCAGCTTCTCGAACGGCAGGTCCTGGTGCGCGTGGGCCTCCAAGACCACGCTCCGCACCCGCGCCAGCAGCTCGCGGAACGACAGCTCTCGGGTCACCGGCACGCGCAGCACCAGCGTGTTGACGAACAGGCCGATCAAGCCCTCGAGCTCGGGCCGTTGGCGCGCGCCGATGGCCGTCCCCACGGCCAGGTCGCTCTGCCCGGTGGCGTTGCGCAGGGTCGTCAGGAGCACGGTGAGCAAGCCGATGAACAGCGTCACGCGCTCGCCCTGACACAGGGCCTTGAAGGCTCGCGCCAGCGGCTCGGGCAGATCCATCTCGACGCTGCTCGCGGTATGGCTCGGATGGCCGGCCCGCGGACGATCGGTCGGCAGCTCGAGCAGCGGCGGCAGGTCGGCGAGCTGCTCCCGCCAGTACGCCAGCTGCTCTTCCAGGGCTTCACCCTGGAGCCACTCGCGCTGCCAGACGGCGAAGTCCGCATACTGAATCGGCAGCTCGCTCAGGGGCGAAGGCTGGCCGAGCACGTAGGCCTCGTAGAGCTGCGCCAGCTCGCGCCGCAGCACGTCCATCGACCAGCCATCCGTGATGATGTGATGGAGGGTCAGGGTCAGCACATGATGGTGCTCCCCCAGAGCGATGAGCAAAGGGCGCAAAAGCGGGCCGGACTGCAGATCGAAGGCGCGCTCCACCTCGTGCCGGATCTGCCGGTCGAGCTCGGCCTCGGCCAGCTGGATGCGCCTCAGATCGACGCACGGTAGAGCGGTCGGAGCGGCCTCGGAGAGGATCTGGTAGACCTCCCCCTCGTGCTCGGCAAAGCGAGTGCGCAGCGATTCGTGACGCTCGACGATGGCGTCGAGCGCCCGCCGCAGGGCCGAGACCTCGAGCGGACCCCGCAGGTCGAAAACCCGCCAGGTGTTGTAGAGCGAGCTTCCTGGCTGCCACTGCTCCAGGAACCACAGGCGCTGCTGAGCGAATGAAGTGAGATCGTACATCGCGCTACCTCCCGATTGGCGCAGCGCCCAATGGACCCGTCGACCGAACGCGCCGGCGGATGGGTTGGAGCTGAGGTTTCAGGGTGGGCTGGGCGGGCTGGGCCAAGGCCTGGTTGACGGCCGCGTCGAAGCCTTCCAGCGTCGGCGCTTCGAACAGCGTCCGCAAATGCAGGACAAGTTGTACTTTTCCAGCAAGTTCCTTTTAAAAGAACTCTCCAGGCTAAAAAGCTTGAAGCACAGGCAAAGCATGTTAGGG
>JBCCEE010000763.1:0-3060 GCA_039030415.1 Acidobacteriota bacterium | reverse complement strand
GCGCTCGGCTGCCGCTCGGGCTCTACTCTCACAGCGACCAGATCACCCACTGGCAGACCAGCCTGCCCGACCAGCGCGGTAGCCTCGGCTGGGCGGGACGCACCGCCGATCTCCTGAGATCGTCGAACGCCAACAACACCGTGTCGATGAACATCTCGCTGTCCGGCACCAACATCTTCCAGGCCGGCAGCCAGGTCGCGCCCTATGCGATCACCGAGAACGGCAGCCTTGGCCTCGAGCCTCTCGGCCAGAGCGATCTCTTCGAGCAGCTGCGCACGACGGCGATCGACAGCCTGCTCGACCAGCAGTACCAAAACCTGTTCATCGACACGTTTTCCAGCTCGACCCGCAGCGCCCTCGACGCCCACCTGCTGTTCTCGAGCGCCCTCGATGCCGCACCACCCTTGACGACCCCCTTCTCAGAGAACGATATCTCCAGGAGCTTTCAGATGGCGGCGCGGGCGATCTCCGTTCGTCAGGCGCTGGGGGTGCGCCGGCAGACCTTCTTCATCCTCTTCGGCGGTTGGGATCACCACGACGAAGTTCTCAACAACCAGGCGAGCATGCTGCCGGTGGTCAGCAAGGCCCTCGCCGAGTTCGACGCCGCGCTCACGGAGCTCGGCATGCAGAACGATGTCGTCACCTTCACCGCGTCGGACTTTGCCCGCACGCTGACGTCGAACGGCCGCGGCTCCGACCACGCGTGGGGAGGTCACCACATCGTCATGGGGGGACCCGTGGTCGGCGGAGACATCTATGGCAGCTACCCGCAGCTCTACGCCGACAACGATCTCGACACTGGGCGCGGCCGGCTGATCCCGACCCTCTCCTGCGACGAGTACTTTGGCGAAATGGCGCTCTGGCTGGGCGTCTCGACGTCCGAGCTCGCTACCGTGCTGCCGAATATCGGCCGCTTCTACACTCCCGGCGCCAACCCGCCGATCGGTTTCCTCGGCGGCGGCGTGAATCCAGCCTCCATCTTCAGCGATGGCTTCGAGTCGGGCGACCTCTCGGCCTGGTCGAGCTCGGTGGGCTGATTGTTGCGGAGCACCAAGATGACACAACTCGACGATTCCATACGCTTCGATTCCCCCGTCCAACCCGACGAGTCAACGCGGGCCGAGCCGACTTCCGGTGGCCCATCACTGGATCGTCGCCGGTTCCTCGCCTGGGCCGGTGCGGCCGGCGCAGCGGCCGGCGCAGCGCAGCTTTCAGCGCCGAAAGCGCATGCCGGCGGCACCCTGCTCACCCCCAGGCAGACGGCCTCGCGGTTCCTCGCGCAGTGCACGTTCGGCGGTGACCTGGCCCTCATCGACCAGGTGATGAACGCCGGCTTCGACAATTGGCTCGACGCCCAGATGGCGCTGCCGGTGGTCGCCTTCATTCCTGAGATGCAGCAGCTGATCGACTCGGGCGCCGTCGCCGATGGCGACGAATACCTCTACCTCGACTGGATCTGGTGGCAGCGCGCCATGACCGCGCCGGACGTCCTCCGCACCCGGGTGGCGTTCGCACTATCGCAGATTTTCGTCATCTCCCGCCGGCTCGAGATGCTGCTGGACACCCCGAAGGCTCCTGGCGCCATGCAGGACGTGCTGCTGCGGGGCGCCTTCGGCAACTTCCGCGACCTGCTGCGCGACGTGGCGCTGAACCCAGCCATGGGGCTATACCTGAGTCACCTCTTCAACCGGCGCAGCGACGCATCTCTAAACCGTTTTCCAGACGAAAACTTCGCCCGCGAGGTGATGCAGCTGTTCTCGATCGGGCTCTATGAGCTCAACCCCGACGGCACCCGCATGCTGGACTCGAGCAACCAGCCGATCCCGACCTACGGCAACGCGCAGATCACCGAGATGGCGAAGATCTTCACCGGTCTGGCGATGGCGCCGCACGAGGGCGATCCCATCATCTTCGGAGACTACGGGACGACCTGGGATCTGCCGATGGTGATGTACGAGCCCGAGCATGAGCCCGGTCCGAAGACCCTGCTGAACGGTCTCATCGTGCCCGAGGGCCAAACCGGCATGCAGGACATCGAGATGGCCATCGACAATCTCTTTCAGCACCCTAACGTCGGACCCTTCATCGGCACCCACCTGATCAAGTTCCTGGTCACGTCCAATCCTAGCCCGGCTTACGTCGCGCGGGTCTCAGCGGCCTTCGCGGACAACGGCAGCGGCGTGCGCGGCGATATGAAGGCCGTCATCAAGGCGGTGCTGCTCGACTCCGAGGCGCGGGACGTCTCGCGGATCGACGACCCGCAGTTCGGCCGCGTCCGCGAGCCCTTTGTACGCTGGGTGCACCTGGGCCGAGCCTTCCACGCCACGAGCGCCTCGGGCCAGTTCCGCCACTACGGCGGCGATGACGTGGACGAGACCGGATTCCTGCAGCAATACCCCTTCTTCGCGCCGAGCGTGTTCAACTTTTTCTCGCCGGTTCACCAGCCGCCGGGTCCGCTCACCACCGCCGGCCTGGTGGCGCCGGAGCTCGAGATCATCCACGCCTACACGTCCATCGCCACCATGAACCGCGTCGGCCACGCCGTCGTCACGGGGGAATATCTGCGCGACAACTTCATGGACCTCATCTCCCCGGATCTGGCGACGGAGTTGAGTATCGTCCAAGCCAGCCCCTCGGCGTTGATCGATCACCTCGATCTGCTGCTGACCTACGGCACGCTCAGCGCCGGCGCCAAGCAAATCGTGTTCGATGCCATCCTGCCGCTTTCCAGCGATCCGAATGCCCAGGTCCGTCTGGCGATCTTCCTGCTGCTGATCAGCCCTGATTTTGGCGTGCAGAGATGTTAGATTGACTCTGTAGGAGATGTCATGCAGCATGCCCATCGCCTCGTCGTAGTGCTAGCCGCCTTACTCCTGGCGCCGCCAGCCTGGGCCCAGGACCGCGTTCTGCTCGTCGGTGACAGCTGGGCCGGTGGCTTTTGGTTCAACCGCACGATGCGCGCGGTCTTCGCCGCCAACGGTCGTCCGGATATCACTGAATGGGGCGAGTTTACCGCCCTCGGCGGCTCCACGGCAGAGGGCTGGAGCCAGCCCGAGTCGC
>JBCCEE010000762.1:0-3074 GCA_039030415.1 Acidobacteriota bacterium | reverse complement strand
GGAGGATGGCCCTCGAGCAGCTCGACAGCGTCGGCCGGCGCTTCCGCGAGCAGCTTGTCCGGACCAAAGTCGACGGCATTGGAGTCGACGGCATTGGGGTCGACGGCATTGGGGTCGACGGCATTAGAGTCGACGGGCTCAGAGGCGGCGGAATCAGGGGTGACGGGCTCCGTCTCCAGGCCCAGCCCGTTCAGGATCGCAAGCGCTTTGTCGACGGCGTGGACGCCCGGCGCCTCGACCGGCTGATTGATCCACACCGCGCTCGAGCCCTCGCGTCGGAACGGACGAGCCGCACCGATGATCCGCCGAGCGCCGCTGAATCGGGCGATCAGGCCACCCTTGTGGTTGCCCATCAGCTCGAGCGCGACGTCCGGCGCGAAGCGCCGCATGGCGCGACGTGCCTCGGCGATCTCGCGCCGCACCGGTGCCGCGAAGATCTGCTTGCGCCACTGCCGCGTCCGCACCGGGATCAGCTCGTCGATATCCGGGTGGCCGGCGAGCAACGGCGCGAACGTCCGTTCGACGACCCAGGCGATCCTGGCCTCAGGCAGCGCCTTGCGCAGCGCGATCAGCACCGGCAGACAGTGGACGATATCGCCCATGGCGCTGGTGCGGATGATGAGGATTCTCACGTTGATATCTCTCGCGGCCGGAATCTGGGGATCTTAGAGGAAGGTCGCCTTGGACACTGAGGAATTACCTAGAATTCCGCAATGTCTCGCGGACCCGAAACCTCGGAAGCGACAACCATCGCCGCTTTGCTGGAGGCAGCGCGGCGCGGCCTGGCCGATGCACCCTTCGAAGCCCCACGACGCGAGGGGGCTCTGCTGCTCGCCCACGTCTTGGGGCGCAGCGAAGCGTCGATCCTGGCTTTCCCGGAAGCCGCGGTTGCGGCGCCGGACGCGGAACGGTTTCACGAGCTCCTCGGGCGCCGGCTGAGCGGCGAGCCGGTCGCTTATCTGTTTGGCGAGCGAGAGTTCTACGGCCGGCCGTTTCGCGTCGACTCGCGAGTGCTGATTCCGCGTCCGGAGACCGAGCACATCGTCGACGCGGTGCTGCGATTGGAGCTGACGCCGGCGGCTCGCATCGTCGACGTCGGCACCGGCTCGGGCTGCCTCGCCGTCACCCTGGCGCTGGAGCTACCCGAGGCCACGGTGACGGCGACGGATCGCTCACCCGCTGCGCTCGCCGTCGCCCGCGACAACGCGCAGCGCCTCGGGGCGGCGAACCGCGTTGCCCTCTTCGCCACCGACTTGACCGCCGGACTGCGACTCGAAGCCGTCGACCTGGTGGTCTCCAACCCGCCCTATGTCGACCCCAGCGAGCGCGATAGTCTGTCGGTCGAAGTGGTTGGCTTCGAGCCCCACCTGGCGCTCTTCGCCCCGGGACGAGGACATTCCGTGGTCGCGCGTCTGCTCGTCGAGCTCACCGACCTGCGCCCTGGCACGCATCTGATCCTGGAGATCGGATACGACCAGAGCGCATGGCTCGAAGCCGCCGTCGCCGAGCTCGACGCGTGGCGGCTGATCGAGATCCTCGACGACTACAGCGGCATCCCGCGCACCGCTGTCTTACGCCGCGCGGGTCCTGTGGACTAGTCGATCGTCGCGTTGAGGAAGCTGCGCAGGTCTTCCTCGTTGCATTCCGGCTCGCCCAGGCCCACGTTGTCGAGCTTGCCGGCCAGCAGCCACTCTTCGAGTCGACCGACTTCGTGGAATAGGTGCTCGAAGGAGTCGACGACGAAGAGCAGCGGCTGGTAGTCGTCGATCTCGAAGTATTGGTTGACCACCCACTCGAGCTGGAAGGGATAGCGCTGCACTTTGGGAGACTCGATGCTGTGCTCGAGCTCGCCATAGGAGCTCAGGAGTCCGGAGCCGTAGGCGCAGATCTGATCGGCCTCCGGACCGCTGGCGGCACGACGCATCAGCCCGAACTCGACGGTAAACCAGAAGAACCGCCCCATCGCTTTGATGTTGCGGTCGACTACTTTCACGCGTTCGGCCTTGGTGGGAATCTCCACCGCCCGCAGCGCCGCTTGCCGCGCGACTTCGCCGAAGCGCACCAGCACGTCGGAAAAGTGACGGTCGGTGTGCATCGGCACGTGGCCCGCGGCATCGTGAAAAATGTCCGGCTCGGGCAGGTAGTCGAGGCTTTCCTTGTCGCGGACGGTGATCGTGGTGGGGAACTCGCGCCGCCGCAGGCAGTCGAAAAACAGGTACGCCGGCACATAGCCGCTGACGGCTTTGCACTCGAAACCGCTCAGCGGGGCGAGGAACTGGTTGATGTCTTCGAGCCGCGGCACGCGCTTGGCATTGAGGGCCAGCGAGTCGATGCCCTGGAGAAATCGCGGGTTGGCGTACTTCTGCCAGCGGTCCTGCATGCGACGATAGAGCCGCTGCCAGGCTTCTTGATTGTCGTCGCTGTAGAGATGATAGGGCTGCTCGATGAAGAGATCGCCACGGGTCTGCGCCTCTTCGATAAACGGTGCCCGAGTGGTGGTCAGATCGTGACTCAGGGTCGCGGTCGTGCTCATGGCAGGGCTCCTATGGGAAAAACTGATAGTTGTCGTTGGGTGAGGTCTCTTTGGGAGCCGGCGCTCCGCGATCGAGAACCCCTTACGGAAGGTATCGTAGGTACCTAGGCCACTGTCAAACGGGATCGGTCAAACGGGATCGGTCAAACGAGGCCGGCCAAACGAAGGCGGGCAAACAGAAACGGTCAAACCGCGGTGGCCGCATCCATCAGCAGACTCGAGACTTGATAACCTGGCGAACGAAAGGCACGCGGGAGCGGTTCGTGAGAACTGAGCCCAGACTCTCTGGAGAATCAACGGGTATGCGCTTCATCGTCAAACTACTGGTTGCCGTGAGCCTGCTGGGGTTGACCGCCTGTCGAGTGGATTCGAATCCCGACATTCAGGTCGGCCAGCCCATCCCCGACTTCGAGCTGCCATCGTTGGCGGGAAACGTCGTTGCCAGCAGCAGTTTGCACGGCAAGCCGGTGGTGCTGAACTTCTGGGCCACCTGGTGCGGCCCCTGCGTGAAGGAGATCCCGACGCTCAAGACGCTGGCGCG
>JBCCEE010000761.1:0-3082 GCA_039030415.1 Acidobacteriota bacterium | reverse complement strand
GACGTCGCTTCTGGCGACTCCGAGGTCGTTCCCGGCTCGCCGTTCAGCGGCCAGCTGCTCGACTGGTCGGCTGACGGGTCGTCCATCTACCGGCTCGAGATCACCGACGGCTCGCCCGAGGTCTGGAAGGTCCGGTTGGACGATGGCGAGCGTCGGCAGGTCACCCGCTGCGGAGTCAAGGCGGCGCAGGAAACCCCGGATGGCCAGGCGCTCTACGTCACGCGGCAGCACGCGCGTGGGCTGTGGCAGGTCGAGCTCGAAGGCGATGGCCGACCCGAGCAGATTCTCGACGACGTGGTCTGGTTCGCATGGACGTCGAGTGATCGCGGAATCTACAGCTTCGAGTCGATCCAGGGCGAGTCCGGGATCTACTTTCGGGAGTCGGTCGTCGGGGAGCCGACGCTAGTGTTCTCTTCGCCGTACCTGAAGCTCGACTTTGCGGTGTCGAACGACCACCGGTGGCTCGCGTACGCCCAAGCCACCCCGCCGGACGGCGACATCATCCTCATCGAGGGAGAAGGTTAGGCGAAGAGGCTAGGGGCAACGCCTGGGTTTGCGCTGCGAGTCAAGCAGGCCGCTCGGCTCGTGAAAACAGGCGGAAGAAGTTGTCGTTGGTGAGCTGGATCGCCTCGTCGCGGCTGATGTCGAGCTCTTGGGCCAAGCGCTCCAAAATCTCGATGACGTAGGCCGGGCGGTTGGGCTTGCCGCGGTAGGGTACGGGGGCGAGGTAGGGGGTGTCGGTCTCTACCAGCAGGCGGTCGCGCGGGGTGATGGGGAGGACTTCGCGGACGTTGTCGGCGCGGCGGAAGGTGACCATGCCGGACATGCCTAGGGTGAAGCCGCGGTCGAGCAGCTCGCGGGCCATGTCTAGACCGCCGGCGAAGGAGTGGAAGTCGCCGGTGAGGCCAGCCATCTCGGGGGAGCGCACGACGTCGAGCATCTTGTCGTTGCTGTCGCGGTTGTGGACGACCACCGGCAGGCCAAGGTCGATCGCCAGCTCCCAATGCTCGCGCATCACGCGCTCCTGCTTCTCGCGTGGCGAGTTGTCGTAGTAGAAGTCGAGCCCGCATTCGCCCACCGCGACGGCTTTGGGATCGGAAAGCAGGTCGCGCAGCCGCTCCTGATCGCCGTCCTGCCAGTCGGCGGCGTCGTGGGGATGGCAGCCGAGGGCGCACCAGATATCGTCGTGCTGGTGGCAGAGTTCGAGCAGCAGGTCGGCATCGCTCAAGCGGATGGCTGGCACCAGGAAACCGCTGACGCCGCGCTCGCGGGCGGTGTCGAGCGCTTCCTTGCGCTCATCTTCTTTGAGGCTTTGGAGGTGACAGTGGGAGTCGATGGGTCCTTGCATGGCTTATCGGTCCTAGGGCGCGGGCGGGCGCCCCGAAAGGAGGGTTGGGGTTGTTGTGGAATGGGTTGCGCCGGGCCGAGAATCTTACACAGAGATCACTGGGGATTCTGAGCGGCGGTCGCCTCTCCAGCGGCGGCTTCCTCGGCGGCGGCTTCCTCAGCGGCAATCGCCTCGTACTCGCCTTCTGAGAAGACGATGGCGAGCTCGACGCGACGGTTACGCTGCCGGGCCTCGGGATCCGAGCCCTCGATCAGCGGCGAGCTCTTGCCGAGACCTTTGGTGGTGATGACTTCGGGGTTGACGCCGGCGTCTACCAGATAGCCTCGCACGGAATCGGCGCGCTGCTCGGAGAGGGTCTGGTTGTACTCGACCGAGCCGATGTCGTCGGTGTGGCCGAAGACCTGGAGAGCGTAGTTCTCGAAAGTCAGGAGCACGCCGGAGATGCGGGAGAGCACCTCGCGGTTCTCGGGCCGCAGGGTCGCCTTGTTGAAGTCGAACTCGATTTGGTCGCTGCCCAGGGTCATGACCAGACCAAGGGCCGTGCGGCGGGTGTTGGCGATGCGACCCAAGGCGGTCTGCATGCGATCGAGCTCTTCCTGCAGCTTTTGGCGGATCTTGTTGGCTTCGATCTGGGCGCGTCGCGCCTGCTTCTCGGCCGCTACCGCGGCCAGCTTCGCCTCGACCCGCTCCTGTTCGGCCCTTTGCTCCCGCGCCTCGGCGGCGGCTCGCGCTTCGGCCTCGGTCGCGGCCTGAGCCTCGGCGGCTTGGCGAGCCTCTGCCGCCAGGCGCTCGCGCGCTTCGGCCTCACGTCGAGCAGCGGCTTCCTCCGCTGCCTTCTCAGCGCTTTCCTGCTCACGCTGCTCGGCGACCTCGGCGCGCTCGGCGGCGGCGCTGCGCTCCTGCTCGGCCTGGTCGGCACGCTCGCGAGCCTGAGTAGCCCTCTCCTCGGCTTCGTCGAGCTTGTTATCCAAGGTGTCGACCTGCTGACTCAAGCTGTCGAGCTGCGTGTTGAGCCGTCCCATGGTTTGCCACAGGAAGAAGGCGGCAACCGTGAGCAAGAGGACGGCGGCAATAGGAATGATCAGGTTGCGTTGCATGGTGGGGCCCTCGGGATGAGATTCAGGTGCTGGGGTGGGACGTCTCGGACGGCAGAGCCGGCTGCCGAGGGCAGACGGCTCATCCAAGTCTACGTCCGGCGAGGGCTTCGCGTCCGTTGTGCCGCGGTCGGTTCCGGGTGACGAGCAGCCCGTCGCTACCTCAGAACCTCAAGATCAGCTGCAGTCCAGCCTGCCTGGGCGTACCGACTTTGCCGAGCCTGCGACCGTCGATATTGCGAAACGCGGTCACGGCGTAGATCTCGTCGGTGGCGTTGTCGAGGAAGCCCAGGATGGAGTAGCGGGCGGTTTCGTAGCCGCCGCGCAGGTTGATCACGGTCCGCGAATCGAGCATCAGGGTGGGGTCGTTCTCAACGGTGGCGAAGGCCGAGCCCTGGTAGCTGATGTCGCCATGGACGAACCAGCCGTCGTTGAAGCGGTAGTTGGCGCCGAGCGCGGCGGTCCACTCGGGTGCCCCACCAAAGCGATTGCCAGCCAAGTCACCCTGGGTCGCGCTCTCGAACTCGGTGAACTCGGTGTGGGCGAACCCGACCGAGCCGTAGAGGTCCCAGCTCTGCAGTGGGCGGTAGGTGAAGTCGATCTCGAAGCCGTAGATCTCCGATTCGCCGGCGTTCTCGGT
>JBCCEE010000760.1:0-3114 GCA_039030415.1 Acidobacteriota bacterium | reverse complement strand
GTGGTCGACGTGGCGCGCGACCCGCGCTGGGGCCGGATCGAAGAAACCTACGGCGAAGATCCTCACCTGGTGGCGGAGATGGGGCTGGCCTCGGTGCGCGGTTTTCAGGGCACCCGTCGGCTCACCGACCAGCCACTGGCCAACGATCGGGTCTTCGCCACCCTCAAGCACATGACCGGCCACGGTCAGCCCGAGAGCGGCACCAACATCGGGCCCGCCAGCATCTCGGAGCGCGTGCTGCGGGAGATGTTCTTCCCGCCGTTCGAGCGCGCTATCAACGAAGCCGGGGTGATGAGCGTCATGGCCTCCTACAACGAGATCGACGGCGTGCCGTCCCACGCCAACGCCTGGCTGCTGGGCGACGTGCTGCGCGGCGAATGGGGATTTTCGGGCTACGTCGTCGCCGACTACTACGCCATCGGCGAGCTCGAGAGACGCCACGCCGTGGCTGATTCGATGGCTTCGGCCGCGATCCAAGCGCTCGCCGCCGGTGTCGACATCGAGCTGCCCAATCCTGCGGCTTATCCGCTGCTGGTCGAGCTGGTGCGAGAAGGAAAGGTCGAGCAGGCGGCGATCGAGCGTGCCGCGGCGCGCTCCCTGCGTGCCAAATTCCAGGCCGGGCTGTTCGAGGATCCTTACGCCGACGCCGATCATGCCGAGCGCATCACCGGCAATGACGAAGCGCGAGCGGTGGCGCTCGAGACCGCCGAGCAGGCGGCGACCCTGCTCAAGAACGAGGGCGGCCTGCTACCGCTCGACGCCGGCAAACTGCGCACCATCGCGGTGATCGGCCCCAACGCCAACCAGACCATCCTCGGCGGCTACAGCGGCACGCCGCGGCAAACCGTCAGTCTGCTCGACGGCGTGCGCGCCCGCGTCGGCGACGCCGCCAAGGTGACCTTCGCCCAGGGCGTCCACATCACCGAGAGTCGCGACTGGTGGGGCGACGATGTCGTGCTGTGGGACGAGGCCGAGAACCGCAAGCTGATCAAGCAGGCGGTGAAGGCCGCGCGCTCCGCGGACGCGGTGATCCTGGCGGTTGGCGACAACGAGCAGACCAGCCGGGAAGCCTGGGCCGAGGGCCATCTCGGCGACCGCACCCGCCTCGATCTGGTGGGTCAGCAGCAGGATCTGGTGGACGCGATCCTCGATACCGGAACGCCCACCGTCGTGGTTTTGATCCACGGTCGCCCGCTGGCCGTGACCTCCATCGCCGAACGCGCCCCGGCCATCCTCGACGCCTGGTATCTCGGCCAGGAGACCGGCACCGCCCTGGCGCGCGTGCTGTTCGGCGACGTCAACCCCGGCGGCAAACTGCCGGTGACCATTCCGCGCTCCGTCGGTCAGCTGCCGATGTTTTACAACATGAAGCCGACGGCGCGTCGCGGCTACCTCTTCGACACCACCGAGCCGCTGTGGCCGTTCGGCTTCGGCCTGTCCTACACCACCTTCGAGATCGGCGAGCCGCGGCTCGATGCGGAAGAGATCGGTATCGCTGGCACCACCACCCTGAGCGTCGACGTCACCAACACCGGCGAGCGCGCCGGCGACGAAGTCGTCCAGCTCTACATCCGCGACGTCCACAGCTCGGTGACCCGTCCGATCAAGGAGCTCAAGGCCTTCGAGCGCGTGCGCCTCGAGCCGGGCGAGAAGCGGACCGTGTCCTTCGAGGTCGGTCCACGTCAGCTCGAGATGTGGGACCGCCGCATGGAGCGGGTGGTCGAGCCCGGCAAGTTCCAGCTGATGGTCGGAGCCGACTCCGTCGAGCTGCAGGAGGTGACGCTCGCCGTCGTCGAGGAGTGAGGGCTGACCAATCAGATTCCATCCATCAGTGCTCGATAGATGGTCGCGCTAGATGGGCTGCGCGCGGAGCTGCGTATCTCGCCTCAGCACTAGCGAGTGGCTCAACTTACTGGGATAAATGACGTTATATGTAGATCTGTCTCAGATTCTGCTCAAACATACTCGCCCGTGCTCGCTCCACTAGCGTGACCTGCCAGCTCACAAATGCTGTTTCGAGACGGGATCTAATTGGGCCGCCCCACCTCGAAATCGCGCCCCGATCAACGTCTGGGGCACTGCCAAACTGGAGCTGCCGGCCCCGGGCAGCGGAGCGCCGTAGGAAACGGTAGCAAGAATTCGGAACTGCATTGGCGAATTCGGAAGATTCGCCAACGCTGCGCTGCGAGACTGCTCGCCAGAAACCGCGAGGGGCTCCAGCGATGAAAGATTTGTTCCCAGTTGAGGGCGTTACCAGACTGCTGCTCGACCGTCAGCGCGGTCGAGGGCGGCTGCGAAATCTGCGGCGTGATCAACGGCGGCTCTCCTATCCAGGCAGCCGACGAGCACCTCGGGCCATACAGGCCAGCTGGGCGCATCGTTAGCGGGTGGGGCGCGTGTGGTGGCCGGAGCCAACGTCAATGGGGTCGAGGCGGCTGACGCGGACGAAGAGCCACCCCCAGAAATCGCAGCGCGGGTGCTGGGAGACCCTGTTGTCTGGCCACGCTGGCGGGTCATTGGCCGCGGTGCGGGTACCATGAAGGCCGCGTCCCGAGTCTGCTCGAAGCGCGCTAGTATCTTGGCTTCGTCACGCTATCCGACGGGGCAAGCAAGGTCTGTCCATGAACAAGAAGATCGACCCTCAGTCCACGAAGTCGCTCTCAGAGGTTTACGGCGAAGGGCCATTGGCGCGCTTCGTGCGGGAGCATCGAACCGGTGGCTCTTTGCCAGTTCGCATGATTCGGGTGCGGCAGCCAGCGCTCACCCAGGTCGATCCGCCGGTTCGCGAAGTCTCGCTCCAAATCGCTCTCAAGGCGGATATGCCGTTTCGTTGGAACCTGGGCGACGGCTGGTCGAAGGCGAGAGCCCGGGACGGCTCCTCGATCCTCGTTCCGGCAAGAACCGAGATCGCCTACGAATGTGGCGGCGAAGCCGATGTCCTGATGGTCGCCATTCCCGAGCGAGAATTGGGCGGCGTTCTCGAAGAAAACGAAGGTCTCGCCCTGTCTGCCCTGGACGCTGCCACACATCAGGGCTGCATGGTCGACGCCAGGCTCATCACCAGCGCACGCAGCCTCTGGCAAGAAGCGCTGCGCAACGACCCGACCTCAGATC
>JBCCEE010000759.1:0-3128 GCA_039030415.1 Acidobacteriota bacterium | reverse complement strand
GCCAAGACATCTACACTTGAGTTGAGATCACTGAGGATGGCCCAGATTTGGGAGTCCAAACATGCAGCGGGGCGCTTGCTGCTGAGCAGCGCCTGGCGGTCGATCCAGACCGCGGTCGGGCGGGATGCTTCTTCCGAGACGCCGACGCCGCAACCCTTCTGGGCACTACGAGACGTTTCCTTCGAGGTCCGTCGCGGCGAGGTCCTCGGCATCGTTGGGCCGAACGGCGCCGGCAAGAGCACGCTGCTGCGAATCCTCGGGCGCATCACCGATCCGACCCGCGGCCAGGCGGTCATTCGCGGTCGCCCCTACTGTCTGCTCGGCGTCAGCACAGGGTTCCATCCCGAATTCACCGGCCGCGAGAACATCTACCTCAAGGGCGCGGTGCACGGCCTGTCGCGGCGCCAGATCGACCGCCGGTTCGACGAGGTCGTCGCGTTTGCCGGCGTCGAGAAGTTTCTCGAAACACCGCTCAAACGATACTCGTCCGGCATGCGCTCCCGCCTCGGCTTCGCGCTGGCGACGACCATCGACAGCGAGATCCTCATCCTCGACGAGGTCTTCGCGGTCGGAGATCGTCGGTTCAAGCAGCAGGCGCGTGAGCACATCCAGCGCATCACCGCCGAAGCCGGGCGGACGGTGCTGATCGTGAGCCACATGCCGGCGGCCATCCAACGGCTGTGCACCCGAGCCATTCTCATCGACCGCGGTCGCCTGGAGATGGACGGTGAGGTCGACGACGTGCTCGGCCGCTACCTCGGAGCTTCCAAGGACGGCGCCATCCGAAGTGGTGAGCCCAACCAAAGCACATTATTGACCCATCCTGAAGAGCGCGCGGAACGGATGATGCCCAGCGGAACCGCGCGGCCCGGCGCCATCGATGACGTGCCCGAGCCGTCGGTGCACAGCGAGCATAGCCAGCACAGCGAGCGTTCCCGGACGGACCGCCTGATCGCGATCTACTCGCACGGCAAATCCGGCACCACCTCGATCTTCCGATCGCTCGAGACCCAGACCGAGCGCCCGATAGTGCGCTTCCACATGCTGAACCCTTCCAGAGTCCGCGCCAAGATCGCGCACCGAAAACAACGCAACCTGAAGCTCGGGCGCTCGTTGCGCAACAGCCGTAAGTTCTCGGAGGATTCGTCTGAGCTGACCGGTGCGCAGTTCATCACCATCATCCGGGATCCGATCGCTGCTGCCGTTTCAGGCTTCTTTTATCGACTCGCGAAGCAGGATGACGAGGAGTTTCGAGAGTGTGTCGCAACCCATGATCCCGCTCCCCTCGTGCGTCGATTCCAGCTCGACTTCGACAGCGTCGAGCGCGCCTACCTGAGCTGGCTCGATCAGGAGATCGGTGCCGTTCTCGGGCTCGACGTCTACGCTCGCCCCTTCGACTCGGTGCGGGGCTCTCAGGTCTATCGAACCCAGCGTTTCGATCTGCTGGTCGCCAAGCTCGAGTGCGACGATCGCCGGCTCGAACAGGCGATCCGGGAGCTCCTCGCACTGCGTGCGTTTCGCTTGACGCGCCACAACACCGCACGCGAAAAGCCTTACAATGCCCTCTACGTTGCTTTTCAGCGCCACCTTGCCCCGCCGCTCGAGCTGGTTCATCGGATCTACGCACACCGCAGTGTCCGGCACTTCTACACGGACGAGGAGATCCGCGGATTCGTTCAGCGGTGGACGCGCCACTGAGAGCTTCTGAGACGAACACCCGAGAGGTCGCCATCGAAAAGGAAGAGTTGCCGTGAGCCTACGGATCGTCGGTTTGTTGCCCATGCGCCACGTCAGCGAACGGGTACCGGGGAAGAACACTCGCCCGTTCGCAGGCAAGCCCCTCTTCGAGCATGTCCTGGCGACCCTCTTGGCGTGTGACCTCATCGACGAGGTCGTGATCGACACCGACAGTCCGACGATCGCCGAGGCGGTGAACGGTCGATCTCGGGTCCGCATCGTGGAACGCCCCGAGCCCCTGCGTGCCGGCGAAGTTCCGATGAACGACATCCTGCTGCACGATGTCGAAAGGGTCGACGCCGACGTCTACGTGCAAACCCACGCCACCAGTCCGCTGCTGACCTTGGAGACCCTCGCTACGGCTATCAGCACCTTCCTCGAGCAGCGCCCGAGCACCGATTCGCTGTTCACCGTCACCAGACTGCAGACCCGCCTGTGGGACGCAGGCTCGCGTCCGATCAACCATGATCCTCGGGTCCTCCTGAGAACGCAGGATCTACCGCCAGTCTTCGAGGAAAACTCAGCGCTCTACGTGTTCACGAAAGACAGTCTGCGCTCCAGGCGGAATCGCATCGGTGAGCGGCCCTACCTGCTCGAGATCCCACCGCTGGAGGCCATGGACATCGATACCGAGTGGGACTTTCGTCTCGCTGAGCTCGTCTATCGCGAACATCGGCAGCCGGGGGACGAGCGATGACGCATCGCGTGCTGGTGACCTGCGGTCACCTCCAGCGCACCATCGACCGCTATCGACACCTGCTCGAGGAGCACGATATCGAGATCGAGATGCCGGCTGTCGAGCAGCAGCTCAGCGAGGAGCAGCTGCTGGAGATGATCGCGGGATTCGACGGTGTCGTCGCCGGCGACGATCCCTTCACCGAGCGCGTGCTCGAGCGCGGCCAACGGCTGCGGGTGGTCGCCAAATGGGGCGTCGGAATCGACGGTATCGATCTCGAGGCGGCGAGACGACTGGGCATTGAAGTCACCAACACCCCCGGCGTATTCGGCGACGAGGTAGCGGACGTCGCGATGGGCTATGTCGTCTCGCTCGCCCGGCGCTTACACCAGATCGACCGGGAGGTGCGCCGCGGGCAGTGGCATCAGCCACCCGGGCAGACCCTGCGAGGTCAAACCCTCGGTATCGTCGGGCTCGGCTGCATCGGCCAAGCGCTCGCGAGCCGAGCCGCGGCGTTCGGCATGCGCCTCGCCGGCAGCGATCCCCGGCAGCCTCCTGAGCCCTTCTTGGAAGCGAGCCGGATTCAGCTCCTCGAGCTCGGAGCGCTGCTCTTCTTCATTCATGGGAAAGCCGCACGCACCTTGCTGGTCCTTTGGACGGTCTTGTTAGTCGGGTTCTTAGCCTGCTTCGGCTACTTCTTCTGGAAATGGATGCT
>JBCCEE010000758.1:0-3139 GCA_039030415.1 Acidobacteriota bacterium | reverse complement strand
GGCACCGTGTTTCTCTGCGAGAAGCCGTCGAAAACGACGGCTCTACTTGCTTGGTTCCTTAAAGCTCACCCCGAAGGCCTCGTCGACGCGCCACTCCGTGTAAGGAAGACGCTCGCCTGGACTTCGCTGTGGGTTCTTGAACAAGATTTCCAGGTGAACCACAGTTCCTCGAGTTTCGGGTGGATAGTCGCCACCTTCGAGCGTGGTGAAGTTCCACCAGATCCAACGCTCATCGGCATCGAGTACGACCTGACGCGAGTCGGGCTCGCCGAGGAGTTGGAGGACCTGAGCGGCCGTCTTGCCCTCGACGAGACCGCGAATCTCGTCGAAAGACCGTGCCGAGCGGGCCGCCGGCGAGCGGCAACCGGCCAGCAGGACGACGGCGAAGACGGCCGCCAGGTATCCGAGAAATAATGTAAGCCGTTGCAACGACTGCATCCCTCCATCTCACTCTCAACGCAAAACAGCTCAGCTACCGGTTCTACCTGATTCCGCTGCCAGGGACCGGATAGGGATCACCTTCGTCTATCAAGACTTCCGTCTCAGGTTCGTCGGGCTCACTCGGCGGCTCTGGCGGCGGGAAGGCTTCCCCGCCGTCGCCGGCGGTCGTCTTCGCGTCGCTCACGCCTGGAATCTGCGTACGTCGACCTTTGTGCTTCGCAGTCATCGCATCCTCCTCCTGGTGCTTGGGGCTTCCCCGGCGGTTCGCCGAGAAAGCTGTCTGTCGGATTTCGAACGAGGAGAAACCGAAGCGAGAACTTCGTTTAGTGCCGCGAGGATTTTTTTCTCGCCGAAGCCTCGAAAGGGTCGACGATCGGTCCGGCGCCGGGGCGGCCATCACCATGGAGCTGAAAAGCCGCCCAATGGAAGGGAGCTTGGCCGGAACGCACGAGCTCCATCTGAGCCTGCCGCAGGGCCTCTGCTGTATCCAGGCCATCCCTGAGCAATCGACGATAGAACAGCTCCATGAGCTCCGCTGTGGAGCTATCCCTGACGCTCCACAGCGATACCAGCACCTGCTGGGCGCCGGCGTGGAAGAAGCCCCGAGTGAGGCCAACCAGGCCCTCGCCGCGGATCGACTCACCGAGCGCCGTATCGCACGCCGAGAGCACGACCAGGTCTGCCGCCAGACGCATCGCGTAAGTCTCATAGGCCCAGAGAAAGCCATCGGTCGGCCGGCCCTCGGCATCGAATTGCGACAGCATGAGGCCGGACAGCTCGCCACGCACGTCGTCGAGCAGGCCATGGGTCGCAAAATGGACGATACGGACATCGTCCAGCGCTCCGCCCAAGACGAGCTCGCGGCTCGCTTCAAAACCGGTCGCCGACACCACGCCGCCCGGTTCGGCGAGCTCGAGAATCGCGACCGCTTCCTGAGCGGTATGCGGTAGCGGGCCCCCCGGTCTCGGAGCTCTGCTCGTAGTCACTTCAGCGGGATCACCACCGGCCAGCCGAGCGTCGCCAGCGTGTACGACCGGATCTGCGACGAGCCCCAACAAGCGCGAGGCCGGGGACCGCGCAGCCGCGCGCGTGCGCAGCGCCGCAAGCACCGAAGCCGACGGCGCCGACGTAACGCGATGATCGAGGATCAGTGGCTCGAGATCCTGCTTTGAAGCTGCTGGCCGCCCCGGATGCGGTAACGCCGCGAAGGGTATGTACCGCAAAGCACCGTCGGGCACCACGATCAGGTGCGGACGATCGAGGTGCTCCGCTACCGGCGCCAGGATCATGTCGGAGAGCTCAGTACTGAGTCGGTCGAGCTTCCAGGTGCGGATTCGGTGGGCGCCGTTGCGCATCGCCTCGTAGAGCTCGCGCGCCAACTCCTCGATCACCTCGCGATGTGGCAGCAGGCGGCAGAAGACGCGGGAGTCGGTGACTGCCCAGACCGCGCTCCGCTGCGCACCCAGGTAGTAGACGAGCAGCACCGTCTGAGCGTCGACCAACGTCTGAGCTTCGGCCAACGAGACGCTTTCGGGCTCCCCAACCGTCCGCAAGGGGTCAGAGAGGTAGAGCTGTTCGAGCAGGAACGCTAGCTCGCTGCCCAGCCGCTCCCCCGTGGCGGAATCTTCCTCACCCACGGCGAGGCTCTTCACCTTCGCCCGGTGAATGGCAGCGCGCAGAGCTTCGACTTCCGGCGGCGCCTCGAGCTCCGTGCGAAAGTGGTCGAGGGCCTCGAGAAAGCTGCGGGCGCGGGCGCTCTCGAGCAGGCGAAACGCCTCCGCATCGTGGCCGCCAGCCGGCTCGCGCGCGTGTCTCTCGAGGGCGAGATCGATGGCCAGCTCGTAGAAGTCGAATTTGCGATCACCGAACGACGACCTCAGGTCGCTGCTCTGGGCTTCGTCACGAATGACCTCGATGACGTCGAGAGCCTGGCCAATCCAACGCGCGGCTTCAGGCAGGTCGCCGCGGCGCCTCGCGTTGACCGCGAGGTCGAAGAGAGTATGGGCGACAGCATTTTCGAACCCCGCTCGCTGGAGCACCGGCAGAACCTGCAGGTAACAGTCTCGAGCCGCTTCGAGCTCGCTGAGACGCTCTACGACGCCACAGCGGTTGGCGTGAACGACGGCGGCGTTCGCTGTTTGATCGAGGGCTCGAAACAACGACTCCGCTTGCTCGAAGTCAGCCAGCGCTGCTTGTGGGCGATTCAGTTGCTCGTTCAGCAGGCCGAGACTGTTGGCGATCGATGCGATGCCAGCGCGCTCACCAAGCTCGAGACGCAGGCTTCGAGCCTCCTCGAGCGCCTGCTTCGCTTCGTCCATCGCCTGCCTGGTTCCGATCGCTGCCAGCACACTACCGAGCCGGGTCGAGGTCCAAGCCTGCTGTCGCGCGATGCGCTTCGGTTCTGCAACCGCCGGCCCTTGCAGAAGGCGAAGTGCCCGACGCAACTCGAGGAGACTCTTGGCAGTCTGGCCACGATATTGGTAAAGCCCACCGAGCTCGGTACGAATGCGAGCCTCGTGCAACGCGGGAAACTTGTTGCCCGGAGCGGCCTTCAGGGCTTCACGAAAATGCCTCAGCGCTGCTTCGGGCTGTCCCAGTCGTCTCTCTATCCGCGCCAGGTCGTAGGCGAGCACAGAAACCTCGTGAGAGTCCCCAACCTCTCTCCACAATTCCAGCGCACGCGCGTAGTGCTCGCGGG
>JBCCEE010000757.1:0-3154 GCA_039030415.1 Acidobacteriota bacterium | reverse complement strand
GCTTGTGCTATGCGCTCATGCCTTTGGAAAAGAGTCGATTTTCCTCGCACGTAAATTTATAACTTAATATTCCATTCATGAACTGAGCCGGCGGCACAGGCTCAGCTACGGCGTGGCGGGTCGCGCCCCGAGCGGCACAGACGGCTTGCAGGACGACTCCCGCCTGCGAACGAACGATAGCCGGCTGCGCTGGCTGGGCTGCGCTCAGGCGCGGAGCCTGCTGACTCAGGCGTCGGCCGTCGTACAGCTCGAACAGACGCCGTAGAGCACCAGCTCGTGAGCTTCTAGCTGAAAGCCCTTGGGGGCGAGGTCGGCGATCTGATTGGGGCAGCCTTCGATGTCGAAGACGCGGTCGCAAGCTCGGCAGCAGAAGTGATGATGGTGGCCGAGTCCGGCGAGCTCGTAGCGGTTGGTCGCGCCGGGGAGCTCGACGACCTGGATCACGTCTTCACTGAGGAACTTCTTGAGCGTGCGGTAGACGGTAGCGATGCCGAGGCTGGGCACGGTCTCGACGGCTAGCTCGAGAACTTCCTGGGGGCCGAGCGGTCGTGAGGCGTCGACGAACGCTTTGAGGATCGCGTCGCGCTGCTGAGTCCGGCGGGTCGCGGGCTGCTGGGTGGTACTCATAATGTTCTTTAACCCTCCAATCTTATCTTGTCTCAGGGGCCTCGCCAGCAAGAGCTGGTCCGGTCGTCGCCACGCCGGCGAGAGATTCGCCGACAGGAGCCCCGCTAGCAGGAGCCGGGGCTGCGGGAATCTCGACGGCATCGTCGGAAAACTGGCGCTGGTTTCGCCAGCGATGATACGCGGCCGCGAGCAAAAAGAGACCGCCGGAGGCCAAGACAATGGCGGGCTCGGGGCTTATGCGGGTGCCGTAGACGGCAATCCTCGGCAGGGTAGTGAGCAGAGTGGCCAAGAGGACCGACAGCACCATCATGGCCGGCAGTCGACGCACTAGCAGGCTCGCGGTCGCGGCCGGCAGGCTGAGCAGAGCGATCACCAGGATCAGACCGACGACCTGGGTCAAAGTGATGACGGTCAGCGCTACCAGCACCAGCAGCACCGCATGGGTCTGTCGCACCGAGACGCCCTGCAGCCTGGCCTGCTCGGGATCGAGGCAGAGAGCGAAGAAGCGCTTTTGAAACAGCAGTACGGTCACCACGATGACGGCGTCGAGCGCCAGCATGAGATAGATGTCGCTCCAGGCGACGTAGGCCAGGTTGCCGAACAGGTAGCTCATCAGCTCGGTGTAGTAGCCGGGAGTGAGCTTGATCAGCAGAATGCCGATCGACATGCCGATCGCCCACAGGGCGCCGATCACCGTATCCGAAGACAGCGCCGGACGGTCTGAGGCCGCTCGCCCGGTAGCCGGCTCGAGCCGCGCCAGCAGCAGGGCGGACAGCACCGACACCGCCATGGCACCGTGCAGCGGGCGCAGCCAGGCGAGGCTTTCCGGAGCGAGGTGCTTGAGGTAGATCGTCGCACCCAGGCCGCCGACCGCGATATGCGCGATCGCCCCCGCCAGGAAGACGATGCGGCGGGTGACGACATAGGGGCCGATCAGGCCGCACGCTAGGCTCGCCAGTAGCCCCGCCCATAGGCCGCTGAGCAGGAACGGGTTGACCGCAATGTCCTGAAAGAAAGCCATTGTTGGCGTCAGTTCGGCATCCAATTGACGCGATGGCAGACCCAGGCGGTGCGCCGTGCGCAGCTGCGGGCGACTTCGGAATCGTGGGTGACCATGATGATGGGGAGATGCTCGTTCAAGCCCTGCAGCAACTCTACGATCTCGCGCTGGCGCTCGAGATCGATGCCGGTGGTGGGCTCGTCGAGCAGCAGGATCTCGGCCTCGGTGGCCAGGGCGCGGGCGATCAGCACCCGCTGACGCTGCCCGCCTGAGAGCCCCCGAAACGGCCGATGAGCGAGCTCGGCGGTGGCGGTGCGCTCGAGAGCAGCCATGGCGGCAGCGCGATCCTGCTGCCGGTACCACGGACCCCAAGAGGCCCTGCCGAGGCGACCGGTGAGCACGATGTCGAGCACGTCGGCGGGCACGCCGTCGTCGACCTGCGCGTGCTGCGGCACGTAGCCGATGCGGCGAGTCGCCTGGCTCGGTGGACCGCCCAGAACCTGCACCGATCCCGCTTGAGGCTGGAGCTGGCCGAGCAGCAAGCGCAGCAGGGTGGTCTTGCCGCCGCCGTTGGGGCCCAGCAGCACGACGAAATCGTTGCGCTCGATCTCGAGGTCGACCCCCTGCAAAGCCCAAAGCTGTGCGCCGGGGTAACGGAAGCTGACGCCCGTGAGGGCGGCGGCCACCTCGGACGAGCGACCTATCGCGGGTTCGGAAGTCGCCGTCACGAACCGGCTACGGCGCGCACGATGCGGTCACCGACCTGACTGAGATTGTCGAGCACGTCGGGCTTCAGGGGATCTAAGATCTCGGTACGGCCGTCGATCGCCTGGGCGATTCCCTGCGCGGATCGGCTGTTGATCTGCGGCTGGACGAAAACCGCCCGGATTCCCTCACGCCGGGCAATTTCTTGAAGCTGCGTGACCTCCGCTTCACTCGGCTCCTTGCCTTCGACCTCGACCGCCAGCTGACGCAGGCCGTAGTCGTTGGCGAAGTAACCCCAGGCCGGGTGGAAGACGAGAAACGCGCGACCCGTGAGGTCCGCGAGCTTGGTACCAAGCTCGGCGTCGAGCGACGCGACGCGCTGCTCGAGGCTCGCCAGCCGCTGTTGGTAGAGCTCGGCCGAAGGCGGATCCAAGCGGGCCAGGTGATCGGTGATAGTGGCAGCCATCTGCCCGAGACGCTTCGGGCTCAGCCAGATATGGGGATCCTTGCCGGGTTGACCGGCAGGCGCCGGCGCTTCGGCACCGTCTTCGCTTTCGGCACCGTCTTCGCTTTCGGCACCGTCTTCGCTTTCGGCGCCGTCTTCGCTTTCGGCACCGTCTTCATTTTGGACAGTCTCCTCGCTGTGGTGACCGCGAGCCATCTGCAGCAGATCGACGCCGTTCCTGAGATCGACGATCTCGACCCCCGCGCTGCGGATCGCACCTAGCCAAGGCGCCTCTTCGCTCGGCACTCCGATACGAAAGTAGACCGCCGAGCGCAGCACCTGGCTGACCTGAGCGTCGCTCGGGAGGTAGGTCGCCG
>JBCCEE010000756.1:0-3198 GCA_039030415.1 Acidobacteriota bacterium | reverse complement strand
GCTGCCGGTGTTTGCCCAGCTGTCCCACGGCGGTTTGATTCCGTGCTCGCAGCTCGATCTGGCGCGGGCCATCGGCCAGGCGATCAGTGCCGGCGCCCACATCTTGAACATCAGCGGCGGAGAGCTCTCCGCCTCGGGTCAGGCGACCGATCTGCTGCGCAAGGCCGTGCAGCAGGCGGTTGACGCCAACGTCCTGGTGGTATCCGCCGTCGGCAACGATGGCTGCGAGTGCCTGCACGTCCCCGCGGCGCTGCCGGGCGTGCTGGCGGTCGGGGCGTTGGATCCTCACGGGCAGCCGCTCGACTCCAGCAACTGGGCGGAACGATTGGCCCGCCAGGGGGTGATGGCGCCTGGAGCCCAGATCCCCGGAGCCTTGCCGGGCGGCCGATTCGGCGTCATGACCGGCTCGAGCTTCGCGACCCCGCTGGTCTCGGGCGTCGCGGCCCTGCTGCTCAGCCTGCAGCGGGCCCGCGGACAAAAGCCCGACCCGCAGGCCGTTCGGCGAGCCCTGGTGGAGAGCGCCGAGCCCTGCCAGGCCAATCAGGCGACGGACTGCCGTCGCCTGTTGGCTGGCAAATTGAACATCGAAGGTGCCCGTGCTGCCCTCGGCCTCGGCGGACCCGCCAGCTGTCCTCCCGAGCTGGCACCGAGGGCCGGATCGGTTGGCCTACCGATCCGGCCCTCGGCTCTTGGCCGCCGTACGAGCTCGAGCGCGTGGCCCGGCCGGGGCGTCGTGCCGCAGCGCGAGGGTGGGGAAGCGGCAGGGGAGCGAGGGAGTTTCGGCTGCGAGGGTGCGGCGGATCTGGTGTTCGCCTTGGGTGAGCTGGGCTATGACTTCGGTTGCGACGCGCGCCTGGACGCCTTCGTGCAGCGGATGGGCAGCCTCGCCTCGGCGACGAGCCCGGTGAGTATGGCCAAGCACCTGAAGCGGTTTCCGGAAGACGCAGGGGCTGTGGTGTGGACGCTGAACCAGGACGCGACGCCGGTCTTCGCCATCCAGCCGTGGGGGTCGTTCGCGACCAAGGCCTACGGCCTGCTGAGCGATTTCCTGCGGGACCAGCATGTCGATCCTGAAGATGCCGGTGCCGACGCGAGCCGCGAAGACTCGGGAAGCAGGTCTGCCAAGCATCGCTACGCTAGGGTTCGCGAGCGTCTCTACCGGGTGGCGATCGCCGGCCGAATCGTGGGCACGACGAGTCTCTTCAACGGCACGGTCGTGCCGGTGATCCGGCCGGTGACGCGCGGCATGTTCAACTGGGATGCCAGCGTCCTGATCCGCGCGATTCGTAAGTCGTCTTCGCTATCGACAGAGAGAGGCCCGGTGACGGAAGCGATCGAGAATCTCCTGCGGCGCGTCTACTACGAGCTGCGCAATCTAGGGCTGACTTCGCAGGAGCGGGCGCTGAATTTTGCCGGCACCAACGCCTACAGCAGCGGCGAGGTCTTCCACGACGCGTGGCGCAGGGGGCTCAGGGGGCTGGAGCGCTTCGCGGTCGAGCCGAGCCCGATCTGTCGCCCGGACTCGGACTGCTGGGACGTCAAGATGACGTTCTTCGATCCCGAGCACCCCTACGAGCGCGCCCGCTGGATCTACCGCTACACCATCGACGTGAGCGACGTGATGCCGGTGGCGGTGGGGCCGGTGCGTTCCTGGCCGGTCCATGCGCATCCCGGGAGCTGAGCTCGGCGCGATGAGCCAAATCCATTCGAACTCCCCGGGGATGCTCTTCCCCGGGGATCCTTCAACCTGCCATAGGAGCTACGAGCATGCGAGTGCCACGTCAATGTCCAGGGATCCCGCGTCGGAGCACCGGTCCACAAGAAAGCCCCCAGAAGAGAGCCTCGCTGAGCCTGCTCAGCTTCAGGCGGCTCAAGATGTGGGCGGCTGGCTAGATCCCGTCCCAGGCTCTGCCTGGGGCTCTGATCCAAGAAGCGCGATCTACGTTTCGACAAGATCTTTGAATGAGTAGGGGGCCTTCATTCACTCGCTCCGATCCGGGGAGAAATCCCCCCGCGATCCCCCCTTTTTCAAAGGGGGGAAGCGGCTAGCAGGAGACTTCTGGCCCTCCCCCTTTGGAAAAGGGGGAGTTGGAGGGGGATTCTCTGCTTCCGACCCAAACCAACGAAAGCTGCCGTGAGATGACCTCTAGCCCGGCTCGAACCCCGTCGATGAATCCAGACGACCCCGCGCGACAGCAAGCACCCGAGCCGCCACGCCTCGTCCCTTCGCCGCCCGATCACTTGACGCCCGGTGCTGAAGGCGACCGCGACGGCGAAGACCCTCTTGGCTGGCTCAGGCTGCCCTACGATCCGCGCGTTCAACGTCTCCTGCGAGCGGAGAACGACTATAGCCGCAGCCTGTTCCGCGAGCTGCGCGATCTGCGCCGCGAGCTGGTGGCCTCCATGCTGGGACGGTTTCCGGAGGACGACGCCTCCGTACCGGTCCAGCACGGCCCCTACCTCTACACCACGCGTCAGAGCGAGGGCCAGCCCTACGTCGTCCACACGCGGCGTCGGGTCGGCTCGGACGGCCGCGAAGAGGTCATTCTCGACGAAAATGAGCTCGCGGCCAAGCGCTCCTACTGCGCCGTCCGAGCCCTGGCGGTGAGCCCGGATCATCGACTCCTGGCCTTCGTATTCGACCCCCGAGGAGACGAGCGGCACACCCTGGAAGTTCGCGACCTCGAGGACGGCTCGACCCGGTACCGCGCGACCCTGTACCGCGCGACAGACGTTGGCCCGAGCCTGGCTTGGGCCGCCGACAGCACGACGCTGTTCTTCACCGTGCTCGACAGCAGCCATCGCTCGCACCAGGTGCGCCGGGTCTATTTGGGCGCTCAGCCGTTCGCCGAAGTCCAGGTGCTCGAAGAGGAAGACGCGGCCTACCAGCTCGAGCTCTCCCAGAGCGAGAGCGGCGAGTTTCTGTTCTTCGCTTCCCGCAGCCCATCGTCGACGGAGCTGCGGTATCTCAACGCCCGAGCCCCCTTCGCCAAGCCTCGCGTATTTTGCCGTCGGCAGGCCGGCGTGCGCTATGCGGTGACCCACCACGGCGACCATTTCTACGTGCTCAGCAACGAATCAGGAGCCGACTTCGAGCTCTGGCGGACCCTCTGCAGCGCCGTCGAACGCAAGCATTGGCAGGCGGTCGCCCTACCGGAAGGAGTCAGCCCCGAGCGCCTGGTCGCACGGTCCGATCAT
>JBCCEE010000755.1:0-3202 GCA_039030415.1 Acidobacteriota bacterium | reverse complement strand
TGCTCGCCGCCCTCGGTCACGGCGAGGCCGCGTCAGCGACCGGCAAGTCGCGCCGCCCGAAGAGCGTACTCGCTCGTCTCGAAGCCGAAGCCGTGCATCTCGCCAGCCTCACCGGCGGCGGCAAGCCCTCCGACGATGACAAGACGCCCGAAGCCCTGGGCCCAGCCGCCTTCCGCCAGGCCGTCGAGCTGGTAGCCCCGCTCGCCGAACGCCACGGCAACGACCTGCAGGGCTTCCTCGCTGAAGTCACCCTCGGCGCCGAGATGGACACCTGGGACCCGCGCGCCGAGCGCGTCTCGCTGCTCACCCTGCACGCCGCCAAGGGGCTCGAGTTTCCGGTGGTGTTCATCGTCGGCTGCGAGGACGGCTTGCTCCCCCTGCGCTTCGGCGGCGACGAGCTCGACGACGACGCGCTGAGCGAAGAGCGACGGCTGTTCTTCGTCGGCATCACCCGCGCCCGCGCCCGGCTCTTCCTGGCTCATGCCCATCGCCGTTCGTGGCGCGGCGAGCTGCGCGACCGCAAGCCCTCACCCTTCCTGAGCGATATCGACCGCTCGCTCATCGAGGTGCGGCGCCGCGAGATCAAGCCGCGCAAGCGCAGCGACCAGCCCAAGCAACTGCGGTTGATCTAGAACGAGGCGGCTGCCAAGCGGCGCGTCAGCCCGCCGAGTCGACTGGCTCCCGATCCGCCAGCTCTTCGTCGGCATCCGACGCCTCGTGGCCGGCCTTTTCGAGGCTGGTCTTGTCCATGCCTCCCGCCTTCGTTGGCCCGCCCTCGTCCTGCGCCTCGCGCTTTCTCATCACCTGGAGCGGCGGCAGATCCTTGCGCGCGGCGTACACCACATAGTCGAACGCGAAGCTGCCTTTACCCTTGCCCAGCTCTTGGACCAGGATCTTCTCGGGGGTCTTGCGCACCGCGGCGAGGCCGTAGGTCTCAGCCGAGCCGGGCGTGAGCTGCACCGTCATTCCCTTGGGATTCGCCAGCACGCTGAAATGCTCGGGAAGCTCGATCGTTGCGCGTCCGCCTCTGAGTTTGGCACTGCCCCTAACGTACATGCCGCGCTCTGGGCCCTCCAGTGAGGTGTAGAGGATCTCGCGCGAGGGATCCTTGGGGTGCGGGGTGCGGAATCCATTGGAGCCGCTCTTCCAGATGTCGCCGGTCGCTCCATTCAGCCAGATCGTGGGAAAGATATTGGTGGGATTGTAGAGATAGAGGTAGCCGGAGTCCGTGCTGGAGCTGGTCCACAGGTTGGCTCGCACGGCTCCAGAAGAAAGCACCCGGACGCTGCCGTTGTCAGGAGAGGAAGCGCCGACCCGCCCGGCTTCGACGATGCTGTCGGCCTGCTCACCTCGGAGCCGCAGGAACCCGCTGTCCGTGTCGTCGTGGACGGTCAGGCGAGCGCGGTCGACATTGTCGCTGCCGTCCAGCACCAGGACCCCCTGGCCGAATCCGTCGACCTCGAGGGCGGCACGAACCTGACCGCTGTTGTGGTAGAGCCACAGAATGCCGGCGTCGTCGCCATCGTCGACCGTCAGCCTCGCCGCGTGGTTGTCGGTAGAGCCGCGCAGGCTCAGCAGCCCCTGGCCAAAGCTGTCCACCTGGAGCACGACGCGGTCGTCGCCGTCATCGTAGAGCTGGAGGATGCCCCGGTCGTTACCGCTGGAAGTCACCCAAAGGCGGGACGCGCTGTTGCCATTGGTGCCGAACAGCCGAAGGAAGCCGCTGTCGGTACCGCTGTCGAATCCGAGGATGCCCCGGGTCTGAGCCGAAGCCGGGGAGCCCAGGGCCAGCCCGGCCACAACGCAGGTGGCGACAACCCACACGGTCCATCTCGACGTGGTTCTGCGGGTCGTGGTTCTGCGGGTCGTGGCTCTACGGGTCGTTGCTCTGCGGGTCGTTGCTCTACGGGTCGTTGCTCTACGGGTCGTTGCTCCGCTTATCGATTTCATACTCACCTCCTGAAAGAAGGAATGATCGTTTTTGCTCTTCGGCCGATGGGCGACTAGTAGTCGCCATTGAGGACGCGCTCGTACCCGAGCTCCTCGACGCGCTCGCTCATCTCGATCGCCTCAGAAACGTCGTGCTGGACGACTCGAGCGAGGCTGGTGTCCTCGAGCGAGCTCTGCAAACCTCTGAGGTGCTCGCGTGCGGCCTCTGTACCTGAGAATCCCAGGCCGGTAATCGATCGTCGGACCATGAGAAGGTCACGCTTCTCACGCTCGAGGGACGCGGACGCCCAGCTCAGCCGCCGATCCTTCCAGGCCTCGAGTGAGGTGCCCTCACGAAGGTAGGCGAAGGCTCGAGAGCTCGGGTCGCGAGCCAGCAGGCCCAAACTGGTGGGGACCTCGAGGAGGGCGCGGTAGGTCGCGGGATCGACTTTCCCCTCGAACCGCCGCTCGAGGAATTCAACGAGCGACTCGGTGGCCCGATCGTCCCCGATCATGCCGAGCACGGTGATGATGTTGGCCCAGTGCTCACGCTCTTCTGGCTTGGCCAGCAGCTCGAGCAGGGTGGGCACCGCCTTCGGGCCGAGTGAGTGCCCGAGCTCGTAGGGAAGGCCGTGGTAGTACGTGCCTCGCACCACCTGATAAACGTCAGCTCTAGCGGGGGCTGCTGCGAGGCTCGACAGTAGCGTGCATGACAGCAGCATTCCCCACATCCCGATGCGATTCGTTCTTGCGATTGGCGTCATTGCTGCGCTCCGTTCTGGAAGCTGGCGCATTCCGTCGCATTGATGTTGACTTGGTTGACACCACCGCACGCGGACCACCACATGATCTCGTTGGTGCAAGTGCCGGCTGCCGGACACCCGTTGTTGGCGGCATTGGTGCAGCTACCGGGACCGGTACCGCCGCCACCAGAAGTCGCGGTGCAGGGGCAAGGCGTACCGTCGCTGCAGTTACCACCCGAGCTGCAGGTGTGCCCGAGGCCCTGATTGTGTCCGAGCTCGTGGGCTGTGGTGGCCGAGGCACAGTTGCCGCTGCCGACGACGAGCAGCGAGCTCCCTGTATTCTGACCGCACAGCGAATTGGTGGCGCAGGATCCAGCGGGGATGGCGTTGACGAACTTCAGATCGGCGGCAATCGCATGCACGGCATTGCACTCCGCCCCGGTGCTGATCGTGCCCGGCGTCCCCAGCGGGGAGGCCGCCGCGACCAGCGCCCCGCTGCGGCGCACTTCCACGCAGCAGCTGACATCTCC
>JBCCEE010000754.1:0-3211 GCA_039030415.1 Acidobacteriota bacterium | reverse complement strand
GTGGCGGCGCCACAGATACCCTGGTGTATCTGCGCGATATCGCCGACGTGACTCGGGGCTACCAGGATCCGCCGTTCGACATCTTGCGCTACAACGGTCAACGCGCGGTCGGCCTGGGGATCTCTACCGTGCTCGGCGGCAATGTGGTGACCATGGGCGAAGCCGTCGATCGACGGCTCGAAGCGCTGCAGTCCCAGGCCCCGCTGGGTATGGACTTGAACGTGATCTCGCTGCAGTCGCGAGCGGTGACCCAAGCGATCAACGGATTCTTGGTGAGCCTCGCCCAGGCGGTAGCGATCGTCATCGTTGTGCTGGTGCTTTTCATGGGCCTGCGCAGCAGCTTGATCATCGGCGCCGTGCTGATCATCACGATCATGGGCTCCTTCATCGTCATGTCGATCCAGGGCATCATCCTCGAGCGCGTTTCTCTCGGCGCACTGGTGATCGCGCTCGGCATGCTGGTCGACAACGCCATCGTCGTCACGGACGGTATGCGCGTGAAGATGAAGCGAGGGGTCGATGGCCTGGTGGCGGCTCGGGAGATCGTCAGCCAGACGGCTATGCCGCTGCTCGGCGCTACCGTGGTCGCGATTACGGCGTTCGCCGCCATCGGTCTATCGCCGGACTCGACCGGCGAGTATTGCCGCTCCCTGTTCTCGGTGATCCTCATCTCACTGCTGCTCAGCTGGGTTACCGCGGTGACGATCACACCGCTCTTCTGCCACCGTTTCCTCGCGGTCGAGCAGGGCGGCAAGCAGGGCGGCGAGCAGGAGGCCGAGCAGGCGGACGGTGAAGCCACCGACCCCTACGACGCTCCCTTCTTTCAGCTCTATCGCAAGGTGCTCGCGGTCTGCATTCGATTTCGCTGGCTGACCGTCGGCGCGGTCATCGCGCTTTTCGTCGGTTCGATCTTCGCCTCGGGGCTGCTCAAGAACAGCTTCTTCCCCGACTCGACACGCCCCCAGTTCATGGTGGACTTCTGGTTCCCGGAGGGTACCCGCATCGAGTCGACCGAGACGAAAGTCGAGATTGCCGAGACCTATCTTCTCGGTGTCGAGGGCGTCGAAAGCGTAGCGACGACGATCGGCGGCGGGCATACTCGCTTCCTGCTCACCTACTCGCCCGAGAAGAACTGGGAGAGCTATGCGCAAACGCTGGTGACGGTCTCCGACTACCGGCAGATTCCGCAGCTCGTCCGCACGATCGAAGCCGAGCTGCCGCTCGAGCTGCCCGATGGCATCATCTCGGGCCAGGTCTTCGTCAACGGTCCGGGCGAGTCTGGGCGTGTACGGGTGCGCATCCTGGGTCCCGACGCCGAAGTGCTCAAGGGGCTCGCCGCCAAGGCCGAGGCGATCTTCGCCGCGCATCCCAACACCAAGGGCGTGCGCACGGATTGGCGCACCGAAACTCGTATCATGCGCCCGCAGCTGGCCGAGGCGCAGGCGCGCAACGCCGGCGTAGATCGCACGAGCGTCGCCCAAACCCTCGCCATGGCCGTCGACGGCATCCAGACGGGGGTCTATCGTGAAGGCGATGAGCTGATTCCGATCGTGGCACGCGCGCCGCGCGAGGAGCGTCGCGACATCGGCAGCCTCGGGAACGCTCAGATTTGGAGCCCCGCGGCGCAGGCGATGATCCCGATCGCGCAGGTCGTCAGCCGCTTCGAGACCTCGTTCGAGGACCCGTACGTTTGGCGGCGCAATCGCACGCGAGCGATCACCGTCTTCTGTGATCCGCGTACGGGCCTCGCCAGTGAGGTGTTCGCCGATCTCAAGGTTCCGATCGAGAAAGCCCTGGGCGTCGACCTGGCGGCGCTGGGTGTCGACCCAGAAGACCACCACCCCGGATCGATCACCGTCGAGGGCGATTTGCTGCTGCCCCTCGCCGGCATGCCCGGCTACGCCATCAGCTGGGGCGGCCAGGCCGAGGACTCGGCCAAAGCCGAGGCAGCGCTAGCCAACAATTTCCCTCCGATCATCGGCATCATGGTCTTCATCGTTATCGCGCTGTTCAACTCCCTGCGCAAGACGGCGATCATCTGGCTCTGCGTGCCGCTCTCCGTGATCGGCGTGGTCATCGGCCTGCTCCTCACGGGCCAGCCTTTCGGCTTCATGGCTCTGCTCGGGCTGCTCAGCCTCTCGGGCATGCTGGTCAAGAACGCGATCGTGCTCATCGATCAGATCGGCATCGAGTCGGCGGCAGGCAAGTCGACCTATCAAGCGATCGTCGATTCCGGAGTCAGCCGCTTGATTCCTGTTGTCATGGCGGCCGCGACGACCATCCTCGGCCTGGTGCCTCTGCTCCAGGACGGCTTCTTCGTCTCGATGGCGGTCACGATCATGTTCGGTCTTGGCTTCGCCACCGTGCTGACCTTGATCGTGGTGCCGGTGCTCTACGCCATCTTCTTCAAGGCGGAGAACGCGCCACCGTCCCCTGCACCGTCGTCTCTCGCATCACCGTCTCCCGCATCACCGTCCCCCGCATCACCGTCCCCTGCACCGGCAACCCAATAACCCAACGGAACCATTTGAGCAGTCGTTCTTTCGTGAAGAGCTCGGCACAAGCAGTCGGATGTTCGCGCCCAAGAACTCTTGCGGAGCTCTGAATGAGTGAAGACACGAGTCGATCGGTAGCGGCAGAGATCCTGGTCGAAGCTGACAGCTTCCACGACTTTGGCGGTTGGATACTCGATTCGCAGTTCGAGTCGAAGATGGGATCTTCCTATCTGATGGCGCACGGCCTGGGCCGTCCCGTAGCCAACGCACAGACGGCATTCACCGTTCCGATGGATGGCAACTACACCGTGTGGGTCAGGACCAAAGACTGGGTTCCCGAACACCACCCCGGTCGCTTCAAAGTGCTCATCGACGGCAAACCCCTCGAGGGCGAATTCGGCGCCAGCGGTCGCGATTGGTCCTGGGAGCATGGCGGTGAAGTGACGCTGTCAGCAGGTAAGGCCTCGCTCACGTTGCAGGATCTGACCGGCTTCTCAGGACGCTGTGACGCCATTTACCTCACCACCAACGGTCGCGTGCCCCCCAATACGCCGAACGAGGAAATGCGTGCTTGGCGCAAGAGGTTGAAGGGCCTGCCCGAGGAGCCGGTCGTTGAAGGGGACTTCGATGTGGTGGTGATCGGCGGCGGGGTTTCAGGCTGCGCGGCTGCCCTGACCGCGGCACGTCTGGACCAAAAAGTGGCGCTGATTCAAGAT
>JBCCEE010000753.1:0-3222 GCA_039030415.1 Acidobacteriota bacterium | reverse complement strand
CGCCAAGCTGGTGACGTTGCGCAGCCGTGAGCCAGCGGCTCGATCCAGGTGCTGTCTTCCCATGGCGCCAGCTTCGAAGGCCGCGACCACCCAAGCGACATGCGCGGCCTCGGCATCTTCGAGCATCAGCTGATGCTCGCCGTCCGGCGCCAGGCGGATAACGCGGTTGCTGACCGGGCTGGTGATCCAAATGCCGCCGTCGATGTCAAAGCACAGGCCGTCGGGAAAGGTCCCGCTGCCAAACTCGGTCACCGTTCGTCGGCGACCGACGACACCCTTGGCATCGACCGGGAAGCGCGACAGGCGCTGGGCGAAGGTTTCGTTGACGTAGAGCCACTCGCCGGTGGGATCGACCTGTGCCTCGTTGGTGTAGCCCAGGCCATCGGCTACAATGCGGGCCCCCCGGCCGTCGACCAGGACCACGAAACCGTCCGCCACGTCCTGTCGATAGCCCGCGCTGCGCGGCACCTGCCGGGTGCTGACCGTGACCCAGACCCGCTGCTGGTGGTCGACCCCGACGAAGTTGGCCGGCGGCAGCGTGAGCCCATCGACCTCGACGAGGAACGGCCGCAGGGAACCGTCGGACGAGAGGCGCCAGACGCCGCCGTCATCGCCGAGATTGGCCAGCAGGTAGGAGCCGTCCGCCAGTTTGGCGATGCCGTTGGGTCGCAGCGCCATGGTGTGGTCGGCCAGCAGCGGTGACGGCACGCCGGTCGCCGACACGCGCGTGACGCCGCCGCGCCAGTCGCTGGTGACGACGCTGCCGTCGGCCAGGCACAGCACGCACTCGGGTCGCTGCAGGCCATCCGAGAACGGCTGCACGTCGTTCAAAGAAAGACGCGGGCTCGAAGCTGCAGTTGACGCTGACATGGCAGGCCTCCAAGGTCCGATCATTGACAGTGCATAATTGAATGTATACGCTAAAGCGCGTGAATAACAACTTCGATATGGCCATCCTGATCTCTCCGAGCCTCGGCTGATGCCCACGATTCTGGGTTGCATCGCCGACGACATGACGGGCGCGTCGGATCTCGCCACGTCCCTGGCTCAGAACGGCATGTCGACGTTGATGATGCCAGGGCTGCCGACCAGCCGCCCACTGACTCCCGCCTCGGCTCTGGTCGTCGCGCTCAAGACCCGCACGATCGCCGCCTCCGAGGCCTGCGAGCAGGCTGTGGCAGCAGCCGAGTGGCTGCTCGAGCAGGGAGCGCGCCATCTCTACTTCAAATACTGCTCGACCTTCGACTCGACCGATGCCGGCAACATCGGCCCGGTGATCGAAGCCTTGATGCGCCAACTGGGCAGTGAGATCACTCTCGCCTGCCCAGCGTTTCCCGCCCTGCGGCGTACCGTCTACCAGGGTCACCTCTTCGTCGGCGACCGTCTGCTGTCCGAATCCTCGCTCAAGGATCACCCTCTGACCCCAATGCGCGATGCAGACCTGGTGCGCGTCCTGCAGCGCCAGCTCGCCGTTCAGCGAGCCGGCCTTTTGGAGCTGACGACGGTCGAAAACGGCAGCGAAGCCATCCAAGCGCGGCTCGACAGCCTGCGGAGGGATTCGCGCCGCGTCGTCATCGTCGACGCCATATTCGAGCGGCACCTGCAGGAGGTCGCCGAGGCGGCTCACCAGCTGCCGCTGCTCACCGGCGGCTCGGCCCTGGCGGCCTGTCTGCCGGAGCGCTACCGCCAGATCGGAGCACTGGCCGAAGCTCGAGACTCGGCCGAGCTGCCGAGCATCGACGGGCCGGTCGCGATCCTGTCCGGCAGCTGCTCGGCAGCCACACGCGAACAAGTCGCAGACTTCGCGGCCGAGCTGCCGATCGTCGCCGTCGATCCCATAGCCCTCGACGCGGGTGCCTCCAGTGCCGATAGCTTGTTCGATTCGGCCCACGACCTCTGGTCGGCGGGTGCGGTCGCCTTCGCGTCCAGCGCCTCGCCCAACGCCGTGGAAGCCGCCCAGAGGCAGCTGGGCCGCAAGCGCGCCGCGGAGCGGATCGAGCAAACCTTTGCCGATCTGGCGGTCCGCCTGGTCGCACACGGCGTCCGCAAACTGATCGTAGCGGGCGGCGAGACTTCGGGGGCTGTTCTGGAGGCTCTCGGGCTACGCCAGCTGCTCATCGGACCGGCGATCGAGCCGGGCGTGCCGTGGTGCGCTCATCCCTCTGAGCCCCAGCTCCTCGTCGCCCTCAAATCCGGCAACTTCGGTAGCCGACAGTTCTTTACCCGCGCCATCGAGGCCCTGCCGTGACGGCACGCGGATCCGAAAGCGTACTGCGCGAGCGCATCGTCGAGCACGGTCGCTCTCTGCACCAGCGGGGCTTTGTGCCCGGCAGCTCGGGCAACATCAGCGTCCGGCTGGACGATGGACTGCTCGTGACGCCCACCAATTCCTGCCTCGGGCGGCTCGACCCGGCGGATGTCTCGCGGCTGGACAGCCAGGGCCGGCACCTATCGGGAGCCAAGCCTTCCAAAGAAGCCTTTCTCCACCTGCTGATGTACCAAAAGCGCCCCGAAGATCGGGCCGTGGTTCACCTGCATTCGACCGACTCGGTGGCGGTCTCGTGCCTCGCTGACATCGATCCCGAGAATGTGCTGCCGCCGATCACCGCCTATTACGTGATGCGCATTGGCCGCCTGCCGCTGGTGCCCTACTTTCGCCCGGGTGACATGGCCCTGGCGGAAGCGGTCGCGGCCCTCGCCGAGCGCCATCACGCCGTTTTGCTGGCTAATCACGGCCCCGTCGTCGCTGGACAGGACCTCGACGCGGCGGTCTACGCGATCGAAGAGCTCGAAGAGACCGCTAGGCTCTACCTACGATTGCAGGGTCAACGCGTGCGATGCCTAACCGAGTCACAGGTCGAAGAGCTGGAGCGGGTCTTCGGCAGCTGAGGCGCCGGACTCGCCTAACTGAGGAGCGCAACGCCCATGCCCGCAACCCACCGATTCATTGTCACCGTCGCGCTGCGTGCGCTGCCCGAGCATGCCGAGGCTCTCAGAGCTGCCCTGGCTCGCCAGGCTGCCAACTCCCTGGCGCGGGAGGAAGCGTGTCATGCCTTCGAGGTCAGCGTCGACCCCGAGGCTCCTCACGCTTTTTTCCTCTATGAGAAGTATTCCGATGCCGCGGCCTTCGACGAGCACCTGCGCAGCGAACACTTCCTCGCCTTCGATCTCGCGACGCGCGACTGGCTGGAGGCCAAGGAAGTGCGGACCTGGATCTCCCTG
>JBCCEE010000752.1:0-3247 GCA_039030415.1 Acidobacteriota bacterium | reverse complement strand
TCCGCGACGCCAACGGGATCGCGGGGCGAGTCGTACCCGCCTGCTGCCGCCCCGCCTGAGCGACGATCTTCAGCTGCTGGCTCAGCGCACCGACACCACGCTGTTCATGGTGCTCTTGGCGGCCTACCAGATACTTCTCAGTCGCCTTTCCGGGCAGGGCGATGTGGTGGTGGGCTCGCCGATCGCCCATCGCCAGCATCCTCAAGTCGAAGGACTGATCGGCTTCTTCGTCAACACCCTCGCCCTACGCAGCCGAGTGACACACACCGTCACCGGCATCGAGCTGCTCGGGCAGGTCCGGGAAACGACTCTGGCGGCTTACGCTCATCAGGATCTCCCATTCGAGCATCTGGTCGAGGTGCTGGCACCCGAGCGTTCGACTTCCCACACGCCGATATTCCAAACCTTCTTCGCTCTCCAGAACACTCCACGGCCCGCACTCGAAATGGCTGGGCTGACCCTCGAGCCAATGGTCATCGAGCGGAGCACTTCACAATTCGATCTCATTCTGACCGCCCAGACGACATCCAGCGGTTTGCCGCTGGCGCTGCGCTATGCCACTGATCTGTTCGACGGCACCACGATCAGCCGCTGGCTAGAACAGTTCGCTGCGATCCTTGGCACCCTGAGCGCGAGTCCGGCAGCCCGAATCGCCGACTTGCCACACCTGCCCGAGAGTGGACGCCACCAGCTGCTCGTAGAGTGGAACGCAACCCCGGACCCGCCCGCATCGACTCTGCGGGTAGCCACCCAGATCGCGCGCGTTGCGTCGCTCCGAGCCGACACCGTAGCCCTCACCGACGCCGGAAGTCACTGGAGCTATGGTTATCTAGAATCCCGAGCAGAGGGTCTCGCTGCCACCCTGAGCGACTTGGGTGCGGGGCCGGAACGGGTCGTCGCGGTCTGCATGCAACGCTCTGCAACCTGGGTCTGCGCGCTGTACGCGATCCTCAAGTCCGGCGCAGCCTACCTGCCGATGGATCCGGGCTATCCGGCGTCGCGCCTCCGCTTCATGCAGCGCGATTCGGAGGCGCCCGTGCTGGTGACCGAGCCGTGCTTCCTCAATCAGTTCGACGACGGCCAGCCCGCTGCGCAGCCAGGGAAGGGAAGCTGCCGGATCGTGGTGGTCGACGAAACGGCATGGGAGACCGTGCACGCCAGTCGGACTCCGGACCAGCCTGCGACCGCTCACCCAACCGTCGACGGCTTGGCTTATGTGATCTACACCTCCGGTTCCACCGGCCGGCCCAAGGGAGTCGAGGTTCGCTACCGTGGCCTGGAGCATCTGATCGCTTGGCACCAGCGTCGCTTTCGTATCAGGCCGTGCGACCGTGCCGCGCAAATCGCCGGACCTGCCTTCGACGCCTCAGTGTGGGAGATATGGCCCTATCTGACCGCCGGCGCCAGCCTACACCTGCCCGACGAAGCAACCCGCCTCTCGGCTACAGAAGTAAAGCAGTGGTTGACGCGAAAGGCGATCACGCTCGCTTTCCTTCCCACACCTTTAGCCGAGATCGCACTCCAAGAGAGCTGGGCTGCGTCTTCGGACGGAGGTCTACCGCCGCAGGACGCCTCCCCCGAGACGCGCCTCCCCAAGACGGTGCTGCGAACGTTGCTGACCGGCGGCGACAAACTACACCAGCCGCCTTCGACCGCAATCCCGTTCGAGGTGGTCAACAACTACGGCCCCACCGAAAACTCGGTCGTGGCCACCTCGGGCAGCGTACCTCCGGTCACTTTCCTGCCGACAGCAAAACCGCCCGCCAAGTCGAACGCTCCTGCGATCGGGCGTCCTATCGACGGCGTGGACCTGTATCTGGTCGATGACGCCCTTCGACTTCGACCACAAGGTGCGGGCGGCGAGCTCTCCCTTGGCGGTGACAATCTCGCGCGCGGTTACCGTCGGCGGCCGGCCTTGACCGCCGAGCAATTCGTACCCGACCCGTTCTCCGGACAAGCTGGGAGTCGCCTCTACCGGACGGGCGATCTGGTCCGCTACCGCGCCGATGGCGAGGTCTTGTTCCTGGGGCGCAACAATGCGCAGGTTCAGATACGAGGCTTCCGGGTCGAGCTCGGCGAGATCGAGGCGGCGCTGGCTCGCGCGCCCAACGTGGCAGAGTGCGCCGTGATCGTGCAGGAAGACTCTCCTGGGGAACGCCGGCTCGTGGGCTATGTCAGCGGACCCGAGGCTTGTCGAGGCTCCAGCCTAAGGCTCGCGGACGTCCGAGACCACCTCGAGCAACGCCTGCCGGCCTACATGGTGCCGGTCTTGGTCGAGGTCGAGACGCTACCGCTGACCCCGAACGGTAAGGTCGATCGGCGCGCCCTACCCAAGCTCGAAGCGAGTTTGGCGGAGAACTCGGGCGACTCCAGGACAGCCGCCCCGCAGACCGCCGTCTACGAGTTGACCATGGCGGCGATGTCCAAAGTTCTCGGGCTCGAGCAAGTCCCGCCGAACACCAGCTTCTTCGAGCTCGGTGGCCATTCTCTGCTGGGCACCCAACTGATCTCTCGGCTGCGGACCCTCTTCGGCATCGCGTTGCCGCTCGGGCTGCTCTTCGACAACCCGACCGCCGTCCAGCTCGCGCGCGCCATCGAGCGCCTGCAGGCCGCAGCCCGCAGTGACAACGAACCGCCCATTACAGCGCGGCGCCATCCGCACCCTGACTGCGCGCCGATGTCCTTTGCCCAAGAGCGTATGTGGTTTCTGGATCGACTCGATCCAGGTTCGCCGGTGCTCAACATGCCGTTTGCCATGCGCCTGGTCGGAGAGCTGGACCTCGCCATCCTGGCTAGCTGCCTGGCGGAGATCAACCGACGGCACCAAATCCTGCGCACGACGCTAGGGCTCCGCGAGGGTCAACCCGTTCAGATCGTCCATCCGTGGATACCCATCGAGCTGCCGGTCATCGACTTGAGCTTTCTGAGTGCCGGCTCACGGAGTCGCGAAGCCAACCGGATCCAACGCAGCTGTGCCCGGCACGCTTTCGATCTCGCGCGCGGTCCACTGTGGCTGGTCAGGCTGCTACGCCTGGGTCCGGAGGATCGTTTGCTGATGACCTTCCACCACAGCATTGCCGATGGCTGGTCGATGGCAGTCCTCAGTCGTGAGCTAGTTCAGCTCTACAGCGCCTTGATCGACGGCGCGCCGTCACCACTCGAAGAGCTCGGCATCCAATATGCCGACTACGCCGCCTGGCAGCGTCGCTGGCTGGAGAGTCCCGCGGCGAAGCGCGAGATCGCTTAT
>JBCCEE010000751.1:0-3250 GCA_039030415.1 Acidobacteriota bacterium | reverse complement strand
TGCTCGCCGGCTGCGCCTGGGTCAGCGCTCGCTCGCGGTCCTGGGACGCCATGCTCTTGGGGCTGGTACCGATCTTCGCTTTGATCGTCACCTCACGCTACTACGCTTCCTATCTGGCTTTGGTGCCGCTGCTGGGAGCGGTGCGCGGGCCGCCGGAGTCGAGGTCGCGATGGATTGTCGCCAGCCAGCTGGGGGTTTGGGCGGCGTTCTTCGGCAGTCGCCTGCTGGGCAGCAGCGCCTACGAGGCCTACAGCTTGCTGAACTTCCTGCTGATCCTCTACTTTGCGGTGCTCCTGTTACTGCACGGCAGGCGGCGCGTACCCTGAACCCAGACTTGGAGTCGACATTCGAAAAGACGGCATTCGAAAAGACGGCATTCGAAAAAGCATGGGGTTTCGGATATGTTGAGACCCTGCAAGATTTTGTGAGCATTTCTCGTTTTGTCTGGCTGGACTCCGACTCTGTGAAACTGGCGTAGGAAGCAGTTGCTGGTTGGAGGAGCGAGGTGGGGAGTGAGAGATCGAGGCGCCGATGATTTATGCGACGAGGCTAGTCGACGACTGGCCATACAGAACTGTCGGTAGACGAACATGTGGAACGGGTTGAAGCGCCAACAGGCAGCGGGCTCGAGCCGGCAGGGCGCCGCGCCCGGCGACTCGGAAGGGCAGGCGTCTTGAGCACGCCGTGCTCGATCCTCATCGTCGACGAAGATCGCGACGCCGGCAGCAAGCTGCGGCGTGTCCTCGAGCAGCAGTCGTACCAGGTCGAGACCGCCGCTTCGGGGCGAGCGGCGCTCGACTTCTGCCGCGCTCGACCGTTCGACGTGCTGCTGGTCGACATCGAGCTGCCGGACATGCCTGGGCTCGACTTGATCACCCGGGTCGAAGAGCAGCTGCCCGAAGTCGACGTCCTGGTCGTCACCCAGCAAGCGACCCGCGACAGCGCCGCGCTGTCAGTGCGGCCGTCGACCGTCGCCTATCTGGTCAAGCCGCTCGACCTGGCGCGGCTGCTGTCGACCATCGATCAGATTGCCAAGCGCAAGCACCTCGAGGCTGAGAATCGGCGTCTGCAGGCGGTGATCCAGCGCGCCAAGACGCAGTGGGAGTCGACCTTCGACGCCATTTCGGATCCGATCGCCATCGCCGACGCTTCGGGCTCGATCCTGAGGGTCAACCTGGCCTTCTGCCGGCGCTTCAACACCACCTTCCTGGATGCCGTGGGCAAGAACGACGGCCGGATCATCTTCGGGCACACCAAGGTGACGGGCAAGGCCGTCGGCCTCGAGCTCTTGGCCTCGGCGCGCTTCATGGAAGAGCGTGGCGATCTGGCGATTCCTGGCGTCTTCCTGGTGTCTTGCTATTCGGTGCGGCTCGAGAACGGCAACGGCATCATCTACGTACTGCGCGACGTGACCGCCCGCAAGCGGACCCAGGAAGCCCTGTGGCAGCGCGAGCGCCAGCTCTTCCAGGCCCAGAAGATGGAAGCGGTCGGTCGCCTGGCCGGCGGCGTCGCCCACGACTTCAACAATCTGCTGACGATCATTCTGGGCAACGCCGAGATCCTGCAGGACTTCATGGATCAGGACGATCCGCTGCGCGATCGCGTCGCCACCATTAGCCGGGTCGCCGAGCGCTCTTCGCTGCTCACCCGTCAGCTCATGGCGTTCAGCCGCACGCAGGTGATTCAACCCAAGGTCTGCGACCTCAACACCATGGTTTCGGTGTCGGAGAACATGTTGCGTCGCCTCATCCGTGCCAACATCGAGCTCCGCACCGAGACCGAGCCGCGGCTGGCGCGGGTCTACATGGATCCGGTGCAGCTCGAGCAGATCATCTTCAACCTGATCCTCAACGCGCGCGACGCCATGCCGAGCGGCGGCACGCTGACGGTGTCGACCTCGCTGCAGCGGATAGAGGTCGAAGATCTGAAGGAGCCCCAGGAGCGCGTCACGCTGTCGGTATCCGATACCGGTGAGGGCATGGACGAGGAGACCCTGGACCTCATCTTCGAGCCCTTCTTCACCACCAAGGCGAAGGGTACCGGCCTCGGTCTGTCGACGGTCTACGGCATCGTCGAGCAGGGCGGGGGATCGATTCGGGTCGAGAGCGAGCCCGGAAGAGGCTCGACGTTCCACGTCTACTTGCCGCCCGATAGCGACGAGTCTCCGGAACCCGCGACCGCGGAGGCGAAAACCGAATCCGGCAGCCAGCGACCGTCGACCATCCTGCTGGTCGAAGACGAAGAGCTGATCCGCGAGATGGCCCACGGTGCCCTGGCGCGCTGCGGCCACACCGTGCTGACCGCCGAAGACGGCGCCGCGGCCCTGACGCTCGCCGAAGGCTACGGTGGCACCATCGACCTGCTGATCACCGACGTGGTGATCCCCAAGCTGGAAGGCCCCGTGCTCGCCGAGCGCCTCTCCGCCACCTATCCCGAGCTGCGCGTGCTGTTCATCTCCGGCTACGTCGATCGCGAGCTGCCGGCCGAGGTCGAATACCTCGAGAAGCCCTTCGCCATGCAGAAACTGCTGGCCAAAGTCGGCGAGGTCTTGGCCGGCTAGCACTACGTCCCCAAAGTTCTGCCCGGGCTGATTAGCGATCTCCCCGGCCCCTCCGGGGCCGAGCATATAGCCTGGGGCTGGCGACCTCCCCGGCCCCGGAGGGGCCTGAGCGTATAGCCCGGGGCTGGCGACCTCCCCGGCCCCTTCGGGGCCTGAGCGTATAGCCCGGGGCTGGCGACCTCCCCGGCCCGTAGGGGCCTAAACGTATAGCCCGGGGCCGGCGACCTCCCCGGCCCCGTAGGGGCCTGAGCGTATAGCCCGGGGCTGGCGACGAGGAGCGTAGCGACGAGGCGTGAGCCCCGGGGTTGTGAGGCCACCGGTCCCCGCCCTGTAAGGGCGTAATTCTCAAACCCCCCAACGGCGCTCTCGCCCTTTCAGGGCGAGGCAGGACCGCACCCTTGTCCCGGGGCTCGCGCCGCTGCGCGGCTACAGCCCCGGGCTATACGATTTGGCCCCTTCGGGGCCCGGGATCCTGAGGCGAAACCAGAGCCCGCCCATTCGTCCCGGGGCTCGCACCCTTGTCCCGGGGCTCGCGCCGCTGCGCGGCTACAGCCCCGGGCTATACGATTTGGCCCCTTCGGGGCCTGGGATCCTTAGGCGAAACCAGAGCCAGCCCATTCGTCCCGGGGCTCGCGCCGCTGCGCGGCTACAGCCCCGGGCTATACGATTTGGCCCCTTCGGGGCCTGGGA
>JBCCEE010000750.1:0-3262 GCA_039030415.1 Acidobacteriota bacterium | reverse complement strand
CGGACCGCATGTTTGACAACCACGGTAGAGGTGTTCTGCTAGCGAGTGTTTGTCTCGAGCTCGAGTATTTCGAGCCGGGTAACCGGGTGCGGGCCATAGCCCGCCATTGAGGCGGGAGCCGTTCGAGCCGATGCGATCCAGGACGTGAGATGCTCGAGCGAAGAAGGGTATCTCCGAAGGAGATCCCCCAACTGACGGTCGAGCCGCCGACTCAAGTCTATGGAGAAGTGCCTTGCCCAAGCGGCACGCACAGGTCGTCGAGCCGGGTGGGATGCATACCGACGCTGAATCGATGGTCGGCGGTCATGGTCGTCGTCATCCAAGTTTGCAGCCGTTGCGGTGGCTCCGGAATGATGGGCACGAGACAGAAAATCTCGGAGTCGAGCTCGACGGTTCCGAAGAGGGATTCGATCTGAATGTCTTCGCTTCCGACCCGGGTGCGCAGGATGCGCTCTATGGGGTAAAGCTCCTGGGTCTCTGACGCGTTGCCGGCGAGGTCGCGGGTGCGGACGCGGATGCGGACTGCTTCGGCGATCGAGAAAGGTACCTCGCCGCAGGCGACAGGCATGACGTTGGGGCCAATGCCTTCGGTCCACACTAGCAGCTCGGTGCCGCCGTCGAAGCCTCCTCCGGTGAGGTAACGAGTGCGCAGTCTGGAGCTCAGGGGCATGCGGTCGTCGCGTCCGTCGTAGCCGACGTAGGCGCGGTAGAAGGTGTCGATGCGCCCGAGGTCGCCGTCGCCGAGAGTGGAGTCGGCGAAGAGCGGTACGGCTTCGAGGCCCTGGGCGGAATCGTTGGACGGGTCGATGAGGAAGAAATCACCCCACAGCACGTTGCGGTTGTTGGCGAGGCCGACGCCACCGTTCTCGAAGTAGCCGGTGTCCTGGGGCAGCTGAATCTCGGCGGAGCAGCGGTTCAAGCCGTCGACGGTGATGAAGCCGGTGGCCAGCGAAGCCTCGCCGGTCTCGCTGGCGTAGCAAAGACCGTCGACCGGGCTGGGCTGACCGGTGTGCTTGGCTCGCAGCTCTGCGACGTCGGCTTCGCTCAGTACCGGGTTGGTCAGCGGATCGTTGCAGCCTGCCGGCATCTCGCCGCTGCCGCTGCCGGTGACCGGTAACTGCCCGGCCAGAAGATCGCGGATGTTGAGCGGGTGGACTCCCTGCGACGGCAGGTAGAGATCGAAGATCAGCGAGGGCAGCCCCCAATTGGTCCACAGGATGACGTGGACCACCGTCGGGTTGGTGTTGGCGTTGTTGATCGAGATCAGCGTCGAGCGCCCTTCCGGATTGGCGAGGTCGACTTCGAAGTAAGGGAACAGCAGCGAGGCGCCCGGCACGTTGCCCAGGTTACAGGCGTCTACCGCCGCAGCGGGCTCTGTTGGGACGCCGAGCAGAAGTACGGCACTACACAATAGGGGACGAAAAGTCTTCATGGCGATTCCTTCGACGTGAGGCGGCAAATCGACGGAGCCGGAGAGCTCGCTGGACGAGAAGCAGGATTCAGCAATCTTTCATGCTTTAAGAGCATACTTATTTTGTGGCCGCAGTCAAGGGTAGCCGGCAGTGAGCTCCTGGAATTGATGAGCAGAGCCTGGAATTGGCGCCCTAGGGTGATCTGGGGCGGCTCGCCAGCGAGTCTTTGATGGCTTTAGGTCAATGGTTTCAAGCCATTGAGGTTGGAGACTCGGAGCGGAGAGTCGTCGCCGATTTCTTGGCACCGGGATCAAGCCTTGGTCGACTGCCCGGATTCTGGGCAGCGTACTGCCCAGAGAGCTCCTCGAGGCTCGAAGATGACGGCTCCTCGCTCTGCCTGGAATCTGGGCAACGGGTTCTTGCCGGGTAGGCAAGATCTCCGCAAGTCGCCTTTGTCTGCGATCCGTTACGCCGTTGTATTCAGCCATTCAAGTCTAATGAAATCAATTATTTGAGGCCCTCGAGGGAGGTCGCGAGAGCGCTTGGATGTTGGTCTTCTCTGGCCGAGCCGCCTGGCACGACTCCTGCTCTTGGGGCTCTCGCGCCCGCCAGTAGTGCCATCTGCCGGTACTCACCTTCCGGTGCCTCTGCCGAGTTTGACCGGCCGGTGCGGAACAGCCGACGGGTCGGGTGACATCAACTCTTCTACGGCGCTAGCCATTTCATGACAAGGAGCAGGATTCATGGCAATTACGATGCAAGGTTCTTGGACGGTAGCGGTCAAATCGAAGCGGGCCCGGCGGCCCCAGCGCTTCATCATCTCGGGAGCGGACACCGGCAACGGGGTCTATGAAGGCAAGACCTCGACGCCGCCGGTGCTGGTGACCGGTGAAGCCTGGGCGATCACCATCCAGAACAACCCGGGCGGAGGATTCGTCACCTCTGCCGAGCAGATCACTTTTCCCACCGAGAGCGGCGGCCTCTACCGCTTCGATATCGAGTCGGATGACGGCGGCGGCAGCAACGACCAGGATTTCAACGATCTCGTGCTCACCTGCTCGACGCCGATCTCGGCCAGCGACCATCTGATCTTCGGCAACGTCGAGTGCTACGAAGGTTTCTGCCTCAATCCCTGCTGGCCCGGTTACTTTCTCATCGATGATTGGGAGCTGCTGGCCGAAGTGCTCGAGCGTCCGCAGTTGCGGCAGCTGGTCGCGAAACTCTATCCGGAGCGGCTCGACGAGGTGCGGCCGCCGATCGGTCCGACGCCGGATCCTCCGCCGTTCCGACCGATGCTGCTACCGATCACCGAGGACACCGCGCTACCGCCCAAGAAAGCTCAGATCCTGCGCGTTTCGGAACAGGAGCTGGTCTTGGGACGTGGCAAGAAGAAGGCGGAGTCGACAATCTCACAACGCGTGGTCTCCGGTGGCTCGGTGGTCCTTCACCAGCCGGAAGGGCTGCAGCTCGATATCGATCAGGTGGCTCTCGGCTCGCTCTTGGACCACATCTATCCACGGGTCTGTGAAACGCGACCGATGGCTGGCGAGGTATTGCGCTTCGTGGAGTACGACCGCACCAACGCCGAGCTGGCGGGCGGCGCTTACACCGGTGACGGCCTGCGCACGCATCTCGGCGTATGCGTGACGGACCGTCGCGGTAACTACATTTTCCGCTTCCAGCATGCGGTGGACGTCAGTGCCGAGATTGGTGGCGTGCTCGACGTGGCGCCGGGCGAAAACGTCGTGGTGCAGCTGCGGCCGGACGTCATCGTTCAGATTCTCGATGCGGCGGCGCCGGATGGAGTGATCTATGAGAGCGCGCCGTATTGGAACATTCCGCTGTTCCGG
>JBCCEE010000749.1:0-3288 GCA_039030415.1 Acidobacteriota bacterium | reverse complement strand
GTCAGCACGATGCCGGAGTGCACCGGCGTCTGCGCTTGGGCTGCCGCCTCGGCCAGGCCGATGATGACCTCGTGGTGCGCCAGGGCCGGGTAGCCCAAGGGAATCAGGCGCGGCGTCAGCCCTTCGTCACGCACCGCGCCGGTGGCCAGGATCGCGCTGCCGTCATCGATGCCGTCAGCGACCGCGCCGCAGGTGCCGACGCGGATCAGCGTCCGCGCACCGCCGCGCGCCAGCTCCTCGAAGGCCAGGCCAGCGCCGGCGCTGCCGATACCGTGCGACACCACCGTGATACGTTGCCCGCGATAGCCACCGGAAAACGTCGCGTACTCGCGGTTGTTACCGACCTGCTGCGCGTCGTCGAGCAGCGTCGCCGCCTTTGCGGCGCGGGCCGGGTCGCCGACGACCAGCACGCGTCGCGAGACGTCCGCGGGCGACAGATTGAGCAGCGGGAGGTGTTCCTGGGGCATCGGTGGCGTAGGATAGCACCGGGTGAGGAGACCGGGATGAGCAACCAGTCCGGCATGAGCAACCAGACCGGGATGAGCAACCAGACGACAAGCAACCGGATTGGGATGAACAACCGCTACCGAGTCGTCGAGCACTATCGACGTCAAAAGCCGTTCGATTTCTTCTCGACCTATCGCAACCCGTTCTACGCCACCACGTTCGAGCTCGATATGACCGAGCTCAAGGCCTTCACCGACGAGCGCGACTATTCCCTGCACGTCAACCTGTGCTACTTCGTCACCCGGGCGATGCAGGAGATCGAAGACTTCCACTACCGCGTCTTGAACGGGCAGCTGGTGTTCTACGAAGAGATCCAGCCCAGCTCGACGGTGCCGGCTCCGGACGGCCTGTTCAACTTCGCGTACTTCACCTACGACGCGGATGTTGACGTTTTCAATCGCGGCGCGGCCGAGGTCATCGAGGCGGCGGGGCGCGGCGTCCAGCTGGCGGACCTCGAGCATCGCAACGGCGTCTGGTTCACCGCCCTGCCCAAGGTGCCCTTCACCAGCTTCACCCACGCTTCGAATCTAGCGACCGACACCGAGCCTCAGGTCGCCTTCGGCAAGTTCCGCCAGCAGGACGGCCGGCTGTGGGTGCCGCTCGGCGTCCAGGTCAACCACATGGTGATCGACGGCAACGCCCTCGGCGAGCTCTTCGAGCGGGCTCAGAAGTGGTTCAGCGAGCCGGGGTGAGCTGGCTTTCCATTGCACCCAAAGACATGGTTGTCTTAGTCGCATCGATAGCTGGTTGGTCTGTGAGATGATGAAGATAGGAGGCTGAACCTGATGGCGAACTTGATGAGAAAGCAAGATGCTCACGAGATGATCGACCGGATGGGTCCGGATGCGACCTGGGAAGATCTGATGCACGAGATCTATGTGAGGAAAGCGATCGAGAAAGGACTCGAAGACAGCCAGGCCGGTCGCACTCAGGACGTCGAGGAATTACGGGCGGAGTTTGGCCTTTCTGAATGAGAGTCCACTGGACTGGTACGGCGAAAGAGCATCTCACCGCCATCCGCGACTACATCGCTCGCGATTCTCCACTGTATGCCCGGCATATGGTGGACAGGCTGACTCATAGGTCTCGGCAAATTGCAGAGAATCCTCTGTCCGGTCGGCGTGTCCCTGAGTATGAGCTGGACCAAATCAGGGAAGTCATCGAGAAGTCCTACCGGATCATCTACCACATCAGGGCCGACCGCATCGACGTCCTAGCAGTGATTCATAGCGCGATGGAAGTCTTGCCCCGAGACCGGTGAGCGGTACGGGCGACGAGGGGAAGATCCTCGTCTCTCTGCGAAAAGGAAGTACGAACCTTGGCGGGTGGTTCGAAACCCGGTAGGTGGTTCGAACGCGAGAATGATGGTGGACCGCCAGGATGCCCACTGTACCTAGGTCAATGACGAAGTAGACGCTATAAGGGAACCGGCGGAGATTGGCTCGCCGGATATCGAGATGGACTGCTTGAAACCGTTGCGGACTGTCTTCGATCACCATAGCGGAAATTCAGCCTTAGCACAGGCTCTCGAGCAGCTCGGGCAAGCTCCAGCACTTCTCGAGCTCCAGCTAAGGCGCCCACCAGACTTCGACGCGACCCGACTGTAGCGCCGCCCGGATCGGTAGCTCGGAGGCCGGTCCGGGTTCGAGGGCTCGCTGGTAGACGTCCCATTTGCCGTCGCCGGTGATGTGCAGGATCAGCCGCCGGCTATCGAGAATAGCCCGCAGGGTCAGGCTCATGCGAGCGTGGGGGGCGGTCTTGGGATTCACCGCCAGGCACGCGTCGCTCGAGAAGGGATCGAGGCCAGCGGTGAGCTCGGTGGTCTCGGGAAACAGTGAGGCGGTGTGGCCGTCGCCGCCCATGCCGAGCACCACGACGTCGAACGGCCGCGGGATGGTTGCGAGGGCACGCTCGCAGGCGTCGCGTCCGGCCTCCGGGGTGGCCGCGTCGTTTACCAGGCTGACGAAACGGGCGTCGGCCGCGGCCTCGACCAGCAGGGTCTTACGCACCAGCCGTTCGTTCGAGTCCGGGTGATCCGCCGGCACCCAGCGCTCGTCAGCCAGGGTGACGGCGACGTGCTGCCACGGTAGCTCGGTCCGGCTCAAGCGGTCGAAGAACGGGCGCGGCGTCGAGCCGCCGGAAACCACCAGGCTGGCAGTGCCGCGCTCAGCGACGGCGCTGCGCAGGTCGCTGGCGACCCGCTCGGCGAGGGCATCGGCCAGGGCCTGCGGGTCGGCGTGACGGTGCTCGCGCTCAGCCGCCGCGTTCGAGGTCGACGATGTGCTCATACCAGGATCTCCCGTCGCGCTCGAGCAGCGCGATCGATTTCGGCGGTCCCCAGGTGCCGGCATTGTAGGAGCGCGGACGGTCGCCGAGCTCCTCCCAGCCCTCTAAGATCGGCTCCACCCACTTCCAGGCGGCCTCGACCTCGGTGCGATGCATGAAGAGCGTGGTGACGCCGCGGATGACGTCGAGCAGCAGGCGCTCGTAGGCTTGGAAGGTGTGGCCGGCGTCGCGCTCGGCGAGGTTGAGGTTGAGCTCTTCGTGCTCGAGGATCATGCGCGCCCCGGGCAGCTTGGTCATCAGGCCGAGCTTGATGAACTCGTCGGGCTGCAGGCGGATCACCAGGCGATTCGGCTGGATCGAGCGCTTGCGGCTCTTGAACAGCTGGTGCGGCACCTGCTTGAACTGGATGACGATCTCGGAGACGCGGTGCCCCATGCGTTTGCCGGTGCGCAGGTAGAACGGCACTCCGGCCCAGCGCCAGTTGTCGATCTCGGC
>JBCCEE010000748.1:0-3296 GCA_039030415.1 Acidobacteriota bacterium | reverse complement strand
GTCGCTCAGCCGAGCGAGGCCTGCGCAGTAGCGCTGTGCCGCCGCCGCATCAGCCGACGAGATGCGCTGAAAGGCGGCCGCCATACCCTCGAGATCCCCGCGCGTGCAGGCCAACGTCAGGGCCGCCAGGTGCCGGCGTGAATAGGGGCTGAGCGTGCCGGTGATGCCGAGGTCGAGGTAGCCGACGACGTTACCGGGTAGGATCATCAGGTTGGCGGGATGAATATCGGCGTGGTAGAGGCCGTAGGCCAGGGACTGATAAAAGAAGTTGTCGATCACGTGGGCGGCGAAACGGTCGGGCTGGAAGCCGAAGGCGGCCAGCCGACGCAGCGTCTCCTGGTGATGCGTCTCCTGGTGATGCGTCTCCTGGTGATGCGTCTCCTGGCGGTGCGTCTCCCGCCCAGGGACTTCCGGCTGAGTCTCCTTCTCCTTGCCGGGCTCGACGGCGCGCAGGTAGTCGAGCAGCGTCACGCCCTCGAAGAGCTCCATCACCAGCACGCGCCGGGTCAAGTAAGGCTGGACGACCTCGGGCACGCGCTGATGCGGGCGGTGGCGAGAGCCGAGGCGAAGCTGCTCCATGAAGTGCGCTTCCTGCCGGTAGTCGAGCTCCTCGCGCGTCCACTCGATGACGTCGACCATCGGTTCGATCAGGCAGTCGAGACGCCGGAGTCGCAGGCGGCGGATCAAGCTGATGGCCAGCTCCATGAGCCGGACGTCGCCACCGAAGTCACGCTCGGCCGTCGGACGTTGTACCTTGACCGCCACCTTGCGCCCCGTCAGCGTGGCGACGTGCACCGGGCCGATCGTGGCGGCGGCGATCGGCCTCGGCTCGAAGCGGTCGAAGAGCTCGGCGGGCGTTCGGCCGAGCTCTTCGACGAAGACCTGCTCGACCCCAGCGGTGGAGAAGGGAGGCACGCGGTCGAGGAGCCGATAGAGCTCGGTGCAGTACTGCTGCGGCAAAATGTCCGGCTGCAGCGCCAGCATCTGCCCGAGCTTGAGGAACGTGCCTCCGAGCTCCTCGAGGATCGACCGCAGGCGCTCCGGCTCGGGCATCTCCGCGGCTGGCAAGCGGTGCGCCAGACGCGGCAGACGTTCCAGCAGAGACCCCAGGCCGACCGCCAGCGCATGGCGCGCCAGCACCCCGACGAGCCTGGCGAACCGCTTCAGGCTGGGTACCCAGAGCGTGGCGCCGTCCATTGGCTCGCTTCCCGAGCGTCGGGTCGTGGTTGTGTCGTGCCGGGTCATGCCGTGGCCGCTCCCGTCCGGTTCCGTCTCTGAGGTCAGCTTGCCGCCTACTGTGCTGCGTAGGCGTTTGAAGAACGCCCGGGGCGCGTCTCGAAGAGCGTCTGAAGAACGTCTGGATCGGCGCACCCGTCCAGCTTCCGGCCGGCCAGCTCGGCTCGCTACCGGGCCCGCTGAGTCGGCCGGCCAGGTCCGGTACCTTCTGCGCAGTCTCGAAGTCGAGGACCGTCAGGCCTGGCAGGCCCGGATCTGGCGGCACAGCTCGACGGTCTCGGGCATCGGCTCGACATCGAGCTCCCGCGCCAGGGCGTCGACGCAGCGGCGGTACTGACGCAGGGCCGCGGTCCGATTGCGCTGCTCGAAGTGGCAGCGCATCAGCCCTCGATGGACGTGCTCCGCCAGCGGATCCCGGCGCAGCACCTCGCTGCCATAGTGGATCGCCTCCGGCCAATCCCGCCGTTGCTGGTGGAACGCCATCAACTTCTCCAGGGCGCTGATCCAGCGCTCCTCGAGATACCGACGCTCCTCGAGACACCAGTCGTCATAGCAGCCTTCGAGCAACGGTCCGCGGTAGGTCTCGACGGCACGTGCCAGCTGGCGAGCCCGCGCCGGCGTCAAGCAGCGGTCCCTTTCGACGGTCCCGAGCATCTCCTCGAAGGCCATGCGGTCGACCCAGACGTCGGCCGCGGGATTGATACCGACGTCGCCGTGGTCGGTCAGGATGACGCGGTCGCCATCCTCGACCGCCGCCAAGAACTGGCGCGTGTGCCAGAGCTCGGTGCGCAGCCGCTTGCGGGCTGCTGATTCTGTGCTCTTGGGCCAGAACAAGGCCGAGAGCCGCTCCCGCGAATGCAGCCGGCTGGCATGAACTGCCAGGAAGGCGAACAGCCCGCGGGCCTTGCGGGTCGGAAACTTCGACAGCGTCTGGTCTTCATAGCTCAGCTCCAGATGTCCGAAAAGGCGAATCTTCAGCGTCCCCATGTTTCTTCCTCCTCCTAGCGATCCCTCCCGTCGCTCGTCTCAGACAACGCGCCAGCGCATTGCGGAAGAGACGCCCCAAGGCGTCTGAATCCCACCTCGACCTGAAATTTGAGACTCGGACAGACGTTACGACGCTGGTCTAGGAAGATGAGCTCGACTACGCTGGTTGAATCTTGAGCACCGTTCTTCAGTGGAGTCCCTATGCCATCCCTGCTCTGGGGTCTTCCGCGGTGTGCGTCGCGACGTGCTGCTACGTCTGGCCCAAGCGGCGGGCGCAGGGGGCGGCGAGCTTCCTGCTGCTGGTGGCGGCCAGCTTCTTGTGGGTGTCGCTGCAGGCGCTCTCCGCGCTGCTGGTCGATGAAGGCGCCAAGATTCTTTGGTCGAAGATTCAGTACCTCGGGATCACCGCTGCGCCGGCGCTGGCGCTGGTGTTCGCGGTCGAGTTCAACGGGCTCTTCGTGCGCCACCGCAAGTGGCTGTTCACCTTCCTGGCGATCGAGCCGCTGCTGGTGCTGCTGGCGCTGTTCACCAACGAGCGCCACGGCCTGTTCTGGGGCGAGCTCGAGATCGTCGCCGGCGTGCCGCTCAAGGTGCTGTCCTACGGCCCGCTCTTCCAGGTCCACACCCTCTACTCCTACGCGGTGGTGCTGCTCAGCTGCGGCATCGCGTTCTGGAGCTTCGCGCAGACGCCCGGCTGGTGGCGACCGAGTGCGCTGGTGGCGGTGGCGCCGCTGATCGTGCTGCTGTTCAACCTGCTGCACCTCACCGGCAACAGCCCGTTCTGGGGGCTCGACCCGAGCCCGATCGGCATCTCGATCGGTATGGCGTTCGTCGCCATCGCGGTGTTCCGCTACCGCGCCTTCGAGTTGACGCCGATCCCGCGCGGCGAGATCTACGACCGCATCGACTCGGCGATCATCACCGTCGACCTCAACGACGTCGTGATCGACGCCAACCAGCGGGCGCGTGAGATCTTCGATAGCGAGCACGAGGCGCTGTTCGGCACGCCGCTGGCCGACCTCCTGCCGCCCAGCCTGCTGTCAGAAGTCGAAGGAGCCAGCGGACGAGCCGCC
>JBCCEE010000747.1:0-3297 GCA_039030415.1 Acidobacteriota bacterium | reverse complement strand
GCGCGACTTCACCACCCACTTCTCGCCGGTCGGCCAGCCCGAGATGGACCGGCTGATCGAGGTCTACAACCGCATGATCGACCAGCTGCGGGAGGAGCGCCTGCGGGTGCGGGAGCAGAATGAGCTGCTGGATCGCATCGTCGAGGCCTCGCCGGGCGGCGTCATCATCTGCGACTTCGAAGGCCGGGTGACTCAGCTCAATCCGAGCGCCGAAAGCCTTTTGGGCATCGACCAGGCGTCGGCGGTTGGCCGTACGTTGAACGAGCTCGCTGAAGCCGAGCTCGCCGTGGCCCAGGTTCCCGTGCCGTTGGCCGAACCGCTGGCGTCGCTCGAAGACGGTGCCTCGCGGGTGGTGTCGGCGAGCGGCGGTCGCAGAATCCAATGCCAGCGCGCCGGCTTTCGTGACCGGGGTTTTGTGCGCAGCTTCTACCTGCTGGCCGAGCTCACCGATGCGCTGCGGAGGTCTGAGAAGGCGGCCTACGAGAAGCTGATCCGGATGATGTCGCACGAGGTAAACAACTCGGTGGGGGCGGTGGGCTCGCTGCTGGCGTCGGTGAAGGGAGCGGTCTCCGAGCTGCCGAGCGAGGAGCGCCCCGAGCTCGAGCAGGCGGTCGACGTCGCGGCCGATCGACTGGATCATCTCAGGGCCTTCATGGACGGATTCGCCGGGGTCGTCCGCCTGCCAAACCCGGACCTGCGTCCCTGTGACGTCGGGCGCCTGATCGACGACCTGGTCGTGCTGCTGGAGCCGTCGCTGGCCGAGCGCGGCATCGAGCTGCGGCGGGAGGGCGCGTCCGACGGGCTGACGGTGTCGCTCGACAAGAACCAAATCGAGCAGGCGCTGGTCAACATCGTCAAGAACGCGGCCGAGTCGATCGGCCGGGATGGCGCAATCACCCTGCGCTCGGGCGCTTCGCCCTCTCCCGACCGCAGCGGCGTCTGGATCGAGATCGAGGACACGGGCACGGGGATAGATCCCGAGGTCGCCGAGCAGCTCTTCACGCCGTTCTTCACCACCAGGGATGACGGCTGCGGCCTGGGCTTGACCCTGGTCAAAGAGGTCTTGAGCCGGCATGAGTTTGGCTTCTCGCTCGAGAGCGTCGAGGGCGGAGCGCGGTTTCGTATCGAGATGTAGCTCATTAGCCCATAAGCCTGGCGTAAATCACCCGCGATTGGGGATTGGGGTCTCTGCAAGGTGCAGAGACCCCAATTGAGGCAAAAACGTGGTCCCTGCACCGTGCAGAGACCGCGATCGACGCTCAACCCGGGTCTCTGCACCGCGCGACCCCCCGATTGAGGCTCAATCCTGGTCTCTGCAACGTGCAGAGACCGCGATTGACGAAAAAACCGGGTCTCTGCACGTTCAGGAACGTGCAATCGACGCTCAGCTCAGAGCGTGGCCCATTCGTCGAGCGGTTTTCGCATCTAGGGGTGACCGGGGACACGGCTGAAACGGCGCCCTCCCCGAGCTCTCATCTCTAAGTCATCCCGTTTAAGTCGCCCTGCTTGAAGGAGGCCGCCATGCGCGTTAGCTACGTCCAACGATTTCTGCTGCTCTTGATCCCGATAGTCATGGCTTCGGCCTACGCCGTGCCAGCCTCGGCAGGTACCCTGGTCGGCCTCGCCGGCAAATGCCTCGACGTCGAGGGCGGCTCGACGGCAAACGGTACGCCGGTGCTGCTGTGGGAGTGCAACGAGGGCAACAACCAGCAGTGGGAATTCGAATCGTCGCAGTCGTTTTACGAAGTGCGAGGGCTCGCCGGCAGATGCCTGCAGCCGAGCGCCAACGCCAGCGAGGCGACGCTAGAGATCGGGCCGTGCGGTGGCCTGGAGAGTCGGTGGCAGAAGAGCCTCGGCTTCCCGGGCGCCTTCAGCCTGGTCCACGTCTCGACCTCGCTGTGCATGGACGTCGAAGAGGCGGGTACCGCCAACGGCACGCCGATCATCCTCTACCCGTGCAACGGTCAGGCGAACCAAACCTGGTCGTTCGAGCCCGACGTCGTAGGGCCGTGCTTCAACTCGTCCAACACGCTGTGCCTGAACGGCCGCCGCTTCGAGGTGCAGGTGGAGTGGCGGGATTTCGACGGCAACGTCGGCGAGGGCACCGTGCTCGGCTTCCGCTCCAACGACTCGGGGCTGTTCTGGTTCTTCGAGTCCGACAACTGGGAGCTGCTGGTCAAAGTGCTAGACGGCTGCGCCATCAACGATCATTTCTGGGTCTTCTCCGCCGCCACCACCAACGTCGAGTACACGCTGCGGGTCGTCGACACCGAGACCGGCGCCGTCCAAACCTACCTCAACGAGCTCGGCGTCTCCGCCTCCGCCGTCACCGACACGGAAGCTTTCGCGACCTGTCCCTGACGTTCCCTCCCCCCGTCTCCCGCCCGCGCCTCATGCGCTCCCGGGCGAGGGGTGGACCAGAAGCCCTTGTGGCCCGAGATGTTGAGGTCGCGCTGGTAGAGCGAGCACGGCCGAGGACTGTTTGAGCTCACAGACATTTGAAGTCTCGATATCCAGTCCTATCCAAGAAAGATGAAAAGGACTTAGCGCCCAGGCGAGATCCGCAGGGCGCGCGCAGCCTACCAGCGCGACCGGTCGGAGGCACTGATCTAGCGATACAATAGGGGCTCATCGCCACCACCGAGGAGGATGCGAGATGCGCCCGCTAGCTCTGTCTCTGGCCCTGGTGTTGCTCCCGTCTTGGAATGTCCTGGCCCAGTCGGCCGAAGAGCTGCTCGGCGACGAGCCGATCCTCGACGCGACGTTCGAGGGCATGGTCGAGGTCTCCGAAGTGTTGCTCGACGTGCTGGCCGTCGATGAAGAAGGCGCCGTGGTGAAGGGCCTGGGGACGGAGGACTTCATCGTCGAGGAGAACGGTGAGCCGGTGACCCTCACCGGCGTCAGCTATTACACGACGCGCTACGACGGCGTAGCGGAGGATGGCGTCGTCGAGACGCCGTCGAGCCGCTACTTCATTTTCTTCTTCCACACCCAGTGGCTGCAGACCTCGTTCACCGGCCAGCTGATGCGGCAGCAGCTGCGCGCCGGCCTCGAGAGCCGGCGCTGGCTGGACGAGGAGATGCTGCCGTCGGATTGGGTGGCGGTGGTGGGTTACGGCAGCAAGCTACGGGTCTACCAGGACTTCACCCAGGATCGCGAGGTCCTCGAGAAAGCCTTCAAACAGGCCGCGGCGGGCCGGAAACCGTCGAGCGACGTGCCGCTGCGCCGCCGTGCGCCGGGAGCCTTCGAGCTGTCGATCTTCCAGCGTCTGCCGCAGGGCCGCGAGCTCGAGCGTCG
>JBCCEE010000746.1:0-3297 GCA_039030415.1 Acidobacteriota bacterium | reverse complement strand
TCCGTTCCTTCCCTAAATTTGTCGTCGTATGGTTTTTCTAATTTCTTTCTTGGGTGTGTTTTGGTATTGTTCTGTTTGACATACCTATCCACAGTATACAACGGTGTGGGCGGTCAGGATTACGAAAATCCTCCGCCGAGGGTTTCAGCGGCGAGCTGCCAGGGCAGGTCGGGATCGGCCTCGCGGGCGATCTGGCGGCCGACCTCGCGCGGATCGACCGGCACCAGCGCCGCCGCGTCCCGGCGGCTCGAGTCGGTGGCCGGCAGCGCGTTGGCCGCCAGGCGGTAGCCGACCAGGCGGCGCCCCGTAGTAAAGCCGAGCCCTCGGTAGAGCGCGGCGGCCGGCTCGTTCTGCTCGATCACCTCCAGCACCATCTTCCCGAGGCCGGCCGCACGGCACCGCTTGATGGCCTCCTCCATCATCCCCCGGCCGACGCCGTGCCGCCGCGCGTCACTCACCACGCCCATGCCGGCGATGCGGCACTGCCAGCCGCGGACCGCAACGCAAACGATGCCGACGGGGCGATCGTCGAGCAGGGCGACCCAGCTCAGCGCCAGGTCGATCGTGTCGTAACGCACTCGCGCCGCGAGGCCCTCGGGAGTCTCGACGATCCTCACGAAGTAGCCCTCGAAGCCGCGGGTGAAGAGGTCGGCGAGGGTCGCGAGGTCAAACTCGTAGGCGGGGCGAAGCTCCAGGGTCATTCCGGGATCTTATACCTCGGGCTCGCTGCCTCGCAGGCTCATGCCGCCACTGGCTCACCAGTGAGCGAATCGTGCCGCCGAGTTGACCCAAGCGTGTCTTCGCCGTGACTTCTGCGTGAGATTTCCGGTGTCTACTCTCAATCCATGATGGCAGCCGTTTCGGCGATCTCAAGGGATCTCGAAGCGGCTGGCGATTGGGGAGGATCGAAACATCTTCTCGCGAAGAACAACATAGAAGGATTCATCCATGTTTACTCAACACGACCGATCCATGACGAGTCGATTGGCTGCGTTGGTTTTGCTCAGCGGTACGCTTTCTCTGATGTCGACCCCGGTTGCCCAAGCCCAGGCCACCGGTACGACGGACGTCGACATCATTCTCGATCCCCTGTGCATCTTGTTCCACTTCAGCGAGGTCGACCTCACGCTGTCGGCCTCCACGATCAGCGACCTGCTAACTGACGCCACCCTGACGTCCGGCTCGACGGCCAACGGCGTCGAGCATTTCCAGGCCGACGAGGGCACCGTCGCGGTGACGGCAGCGTCGTCCGGCTCTGATCTCGACGCCACCATCGGCTCGAGCCCGGGTGACCTGGCGGCAGGACTCTCGCTGTCGGCAGTGGACCTCAACCTGCTCAACTGCTGGGCGGTGCGCTGCATCGCTTCGGCGACCAGCAACACCTACGACATCGAGATCCAGCGCGGCGACGGCGTGGCGGCACCCGCCAACGTCACGCTCACCGAGCCCACCAACAGCGACACGATCTTGATCACCGATACCGGCATCCGCGGTCCAGGCGTTGGCGCCTTCACCGCCGAGGCGACGCCGCTCACCAACCCCGTTCCCGGACTGGTGAACGCCGACGTCGGCGACTGCCAGATGACGCTCGACTTCTCGGACGCCGACACCGGCGGCACCTACTCGAGCGCTGCCGGCACCGACTTCACGATCACCCTGACCCACAACTGACCTGGGTCGGTAGTCGCTTTCGAGGTCGCCATGCCCAGTAGGGAGGCAGCCGCGCTGAGCGGCCGCTGGAGCAGCCTATGGCTCGCTGCAGCGGTCGCCTGGCTCACCTTGCCCGCGCAGCTGGACGGCTCGCCCGAGCCGAGCGGTCGCGCGACGCGGATGGACGTCGAGCCGCGGATCCCGCTGGTGGGGATTCATCCCCGCGAGCTGGCCGCGTCTGACGCCCTGGCCGCGCCCTCTGCAGGTCTTTCATCATCAGGTCTCTCGCCGGGGCGGTTCGCGGGCGGCTTCGGCCTGGCGGCGACGCTGCCTGGCTTCTCCACCGTCATCGTGCGCGAGATCCCCGAGGTCTGGCAGCTACAGCTGCCGGCCGACGTCTCGCCGGCGCAGCTCGATATCGACTACACCTTCCACTCCCACCGGGGTGACGCCGACCGCATGAACCACAGAGCGCACCCGGATTCCGAGATCCGGGTGCGCGTCCGTCCTCTCCCGCCTCGGGTCGTCGACCGCGACGACTCCCAGGCGTTGATCCAAGGCGGCGTCGAGCTGCTGCTCGACGTCGCTCCCGCCCACGCCGCCGGCTCCTATGGCGGCACGCTCACCGCCACCATCACCACCCTGTGAGACGCCATGAACACCCGCCGCATCCTCATCGTCCTCTTGCTCCTCGTAGCGACCGTCCCGCTCGCCGCTCAGCCACCCAAGCTCGGAGTCAGCCCGCCGAAGTTCGAGCTCCACCTCGACGACGCGCCGGGCACCCAGGCGTTCCGCGTCTTCAACTACGACGACGAGCCCTTCGACGCCGAGATCACCGTCCACAACTGGGACCTCGACGAGCACAGCAAAACCCGCATCCTGCCGCCCACCGAGCAATCCCTGGATCAGTGGATCGTCATCAACCCGGTGCGCTTCACTATCGAGCCCAACAGCTCGCAGGTCGTGCGCTTCTCGGTGCGGCCGCAGGTGGAGCCAGAGCCCGGCGAGCACCGGGCGGTGATCTACGTCACCTCGCAGCCGTCGCAAGAGAAGAGTCTCAGCATGCGCTTCACGCTCAAGCTCGGCATGGCGGTCTACGGCTACGTCGGCGACGTGCAGCGCGCCGGGACGCTGCACGACGTGCGGGTCGACGGTCCCACCGCCCTCTTCGACCTGTCGAGCACCGGCACCGCCCACGTGCGTCTCGACGGTCAGTACGCGGTGTGGCTGGCGGATCGCTACCCGGGCGGAGGTGAGATCCGGCCGCTGGCGGAGCCCGGGTCGGCGGAGCTGCCGCCGGGCATGCTGCAGGCGGGCGCGCTGCCGGCCAAGCCGGTGCTGGCCGGCACGCGTCGCCAGATGCCGCTGCAGTTCGCAGAGGCACTGGCGCCGGGTGAGTATGTGCTCGACGTGAAGGGGCGGCTCGGTGAGACGGCCATCGACCGGGCGGTTCCGTTCGTGGTGGGTGCGGCGGGCGTCGAGGTGGCGGCGGAGTAGGTCCGGCTTTCTCGTGAGCTTCAACGGGGGAGAAATCCCCCTCCAGCTCCCCCTTTTTCAAAGGGGGAGGGCCGGACCTACTCCGCCGCCACCTCGACGCCCGCCGCACCCACCACGAACGGAACCGCCCGGTCGATGGCCGTCTCACCG
>JBCCEE010000745.1:0-3298 GCA_039030415.1 Acidobacteriota bacterium | reverse complement strand
CCGGCGTTGACGGTCAGGAAGTCGAACGCACTGGCGCTCTGCTGGATGCTCACCTGCTGATCGATCCAGTTGCCGCCGTAGACGTTCGCGATCAGCGTCAGGCGCCTGTCGGCCACCAGGGAGCGCACGGAAAATTCCACCAGGTCGAGGGTCTCCGGATCGTACTCGTTGAGCCGTCCCACCAGAGTGACGGCCGCGCCGCCGGCCCGATAGCCCCGCTTGTAGAACAGCGACGCGGTGGTGTTGTCGTTGACCTCGTAGCTGATGCCGAGCTCGGGCAGCACCTCGTCGTAATCGGTCTCCGTGTCGTTGACGGTGGTTCCGGCTTGAGCCAGTAGCGTTTGATTGACCTGCGCGATAAAGGAGCTGAGCGGCTGTGGGAACAGCGCCGGATTCGGCAGCAGAGCGAGGGATTCCGGCGACGGTACGGTGGTCACCGCCTCGAAGACGTCCAGCTCCTCGCGATCCCAGCGCAGACCAGCGAAGGCCCGCCAGCGATCCGAGAACTGCCAGTCCCAGTGGCCGAAGAGGGCGAAATTGCTGGTGACGATGTCGAACGGAGTGTCCAGGGTGAGGCCGACCGTCTCGGGATAGAAGGGCAGGAGGAGGTCCGGGATACCGAGCTCCCTGGCGGTCACGTTGACCTGGCCGAAGGTCTGACCGACGACATCGACCTCGGTGTAGTACAGCCCCAAGACGCCGCGGCTGTCCTCACCGGCGTACTCGAAGCGGACATCCTGGGCCCAGTTCTTGTCGGCGGAGTCGCGGGTGGAAAAGGAATTGCCGCCGCCTGGCCCGGTGTCGTTGTCGCCGGTCTGGAAGTAGTCGGAATCGAGCACCGAAGTGATCGAGCGCAAGGCCCAGCGATCGCTCAGATCCCATCGCAGGTCGGCGGAAAGCACCACGGTATCGTTCTCGACCAGCGAGTCGATGTTGGAGGCGTTGATCCGATTGGCGCCCTCGGCCAGATCGACTGCGTCGTCGCCCCGGCTGGTCTCGCCATATTGGGCGGTCAACAGTAGGGAGAAGTTGCTCGCCGATTGAGGCTGGTAGAGGTACTTGCCACGAAGGGTCAGGTACTCGCGGGCGTCGAAATCATCTTCACCGAGGGTGGGATTGGTGATGAAACCGTCGCTGTTCCAAGACTCGACGGTAAAGCGGAAGGCCGAGTGCTCGCCCGCGGGGACGTTCACCATGCCCGCCACGTCCCAAGTCGCTTCCTCCGCTAGACCGACGCGCCAGCGACTCTCGTTCGTGAACACCGGCTCTTTGGTGGTGAGCACGATGGCGCCAGCCAGCGCGTTGCGCCCGACGTTGGTGGTCTGCGGACCGCGCAGAATCTCGACCTGATTCACGTCCCACAGCTGGGTCGGGCCGACCCGCTTGGCGAGGCCGGTCAGCGCCACGCCGTCGACGTAGTAGCTGCCCAGCTCTCCGATGCCGCCGGTGCCGACGCTGGTGTGATTGATGCCGCGGATCCCAAAGCCCTCGCCGTTGGCGATCGGATAGGCGTTGGCCGTCTGGTTGAAGATGTCCTGCAGCTCCACGAGGCCGGCATCGGTGATGGCGTCGGAATTCCACACCGCCACGCTCTCGGGGGTATCCTGGAGAGAATCTGCGATCAGGCCGCCGGTGACGACGATCTCATCGAAAATTTCCGTGTTGTCCTCGGCTTCCTCGTTGGCCACGTCGGCGGCCTCTGAAGAGTCTGTTTCGGAAGATGACGCCTCGGAATCGAGAGCGTCAGGCGTCGACGAATTCGTGTCTTCGGAAGCCTCGGAAATGGCTGAGGCCTCGGTGCTCGCGGCAACCAAGACCAGGAGTGCTAGGAGGTGACTGAGCAGCCTCATGACGATGGGTTCCTTATAGTGCAGAAGCCCGAGATTCGAGATGCTCCTCGAGCGAAGTCGGAGTGCGTACGTGTCCTGAATTCAGTTTCGAAGTCAGCACTGGGGGGGGGGTAATTTGTGAGACTCGATCTCAATTAACGGGCGCCATCGAACGCTTCCCGGGCGTTTCTAAAGGCCTGACCTCGGCGGCCGAAGCGCAGCGCTCACTATTGAGACTCAATCTCGATTGATGGGCGTGATTCTGGACCGGACCAGTCCGTGTTGTCAACATGCCGCTCTGAAGGTCTCCGGCGAAACGGCGGTGAGTACGCCAGCGCTCTCGGTCAGCGAGACGAGAGCGCGGGCGATGGCGTCGCGGATACGCTTAGAGCTCGGCCCACTCGGCGGGCAGCAGGTTGGCCACCAGCTCGAATCCACCCTGGCCGTCGGGGGTCATCACGTAGCCGATGCCTTGAGGTTCGGGGTAGATCCCGGTCGCCGCCTCGAACAGGTCGTCATGTCCGACGATGACAGTGTTGGCGCCCTCGGCAGGCACTTCCACCAGCAGCGGCGTCACGTTTGCCTTCATCTCTTCGACCTGCTCAGGCGTGTACTCTTCGAAAGGCAGGAAGTTCAGCTTCGGGTTCTTTTCATCATAGCGCCCGAAGGCGAGCTCGGCGGTCTGCCAGGCGCGGCAGTACTCGCTGGCGATCACCTTGCCGACCGGGATCTCCTTGCTGCTGAAGGCTGCGCCAATCGCCTTGGCGTCCTCGATCCCGGCTTCACTGAGCTTGCGCTGCGATTCACAGTCATCCAAGCTCATGTTGGGATCGGCCTGGTCGGCGTAGTCTTTCTCGGTCTGGGCGTGACGGAAGTAGATGACGTGGCCACCCTGCTTCAAAGCAGCGAGCAGCTCGGCGCCAGCGAGCTTGTCGACAAAGTCGGCGTTGGCTTGCTCACCGGGAGTCATCTCCGGAGCTTCGGCTGGCGGCTGTGCCGGAGCCGAATCGCTGCTGGCGGTTTCGCCGCCATCGTTCGCTTCACTATCTTCAGGTGCCGGGGCGGCGCATGCCGCAAGCAGCGTCAACACAACGAGAATCGGGATCCATCGCGCAAATCGCATCGTCTTGTACCTTCCTTTGAGCCAACAGGATATCGAGCTGGCGTCTCGCGACGCCGTGGATGGAGCTAGATTGAGACGTGATCTCAACAACTATTTTATCCTATTTCGGTTAGGCTCGATAGCTCGGGATCGGCGTCCCGTCAGGCTTCAAAAGAGTCTTCAGCTCGCCGGCGAACCTATCTGGCTATCTCTCTTCAGTTGGCGCGGCTCGCCCAACGACGCATCGCACCAGAGGCTTGGTGCTCTCACTTGGCCGACGCTCGCCTGCGACAGCGCGCTATACTGTTTTTACATGTGCGACTGAGCCCACGAAGGTAACGTCGTGCCCCAGTAGAGCTGCAGTCCT
>JBCCEE010000744.1:0-3302 GCA_039030415.1 Acidobacteriota bacterium | reverse complement strand
CGATAGAAGCCCGGCCGCACGTTGGCGGCGCTTCCCAGGCCTGCCGGCGGCAGCAGCCGGCGAGGAATGTTCCTCTGCGGCGGAGCTGCCCGTCGCTGAGGCGCCCGGCGCGGTTGCGCTTGACGCTGAGGCGCTCGCTGGCTGATCGCACTAGCCTGGGGCGCCGTCGCCGCGCTGCGCTGATTGCCGGCGCTCGAGCTGCCGCGCTGGCGCTGCGCTTCGGCCACCGAAGGCAGGCTGGCGAGCACGAGGGCCGCGCTCAGCAGGAGAAGCGTCGACTTGGACCGCGTTGGCTTGATCGGCGTTGCTTTGGACCGCGTTGGCTGGAGGGTCGGGACCTGCATGGTGAGCTCCTTCACGGTTTGCTCGTTGCGAGCTACCTCAAGGCCTTATCGAGTGTATCAGCAGCTTGGCAGGCTGGGCTGCCGTGTTTGGGGTTCAGTGATCCGCCCTGATTCTGCAATCGTTTAGATCTTGCAGCCATGAGCAAGCTCTCGGATAGCATCGATCTGGTTTTCGGCGTCACGCTCTCCGACTTCGATCAAGTGCTGCATGTAGTCGCCCTGGAACATCAGCAGACTGAGCGAGTCGGGACTGTCGGTCTCGCGGGTGCCGAGGTTGCGGGTGAGAAACCGGAAGCCCTTGGGGAGTCGCGGCTCGTACTGCGCCGACAGGCGTCCGAGGTCTTCCGATGGCCGCATCACCAGAATATCGACCGGCCGCATGCCCTCGCGCTCTTCCGGCGGCAGCTTCCGGAGCAGCCGGTTCAAGCGCTGCAGCCGCTGAACGTCTTGATCCAACACGTCCAGGAAGATCGCGTTCAGCAGGTTGCCGGCGATCTTCGCCGGGCCCGGGTAGCCTTTGGAGGTCGGGCGATCGGCCTCTTTCTGCGAGCGCGGGTACTGGTTGGAGACGGCGAGGATGCGCGTCGCTCCCAGGTGCAGGGCGGGGGACAGCGGCGCCGCCATGCGGATACCGCCGTCGCCGAACCACTCGCCCTCGAGCTCGACGGCCGGAAACATGAACGGCAGGGCGGCGGAGGCCATAACGTGCTCCACGGTCAGCTCGGTTTCGAGACTGCGCCGGGCCGGCCGTTCCCAGGTCACGATGTCGCGACCCTGAACCCAGCTCAGCGTCTGGCCGGTCGCGTACTTGACCGTCATCAGGGCGACGGCATCGAGCCAGCCGGCCGCGATGTTGCGCTCGATGCCGGGGATCTCGTTCTGCGTACCGAGCTCCCGCCGCATCATCTGACGCAGCGGCTCGGTGTCCAGCAAGCCGGGCGTGCTGCTCGCAGAGCCGGCCCCCAGCCCCAGCCGCGAGAACCAGCCCATCGTGCTGCGGGCCAGCGCCCACGAGTCCACCCGGAAGACGTCGGAGAACTCGAGCTTGCTCCAAACTTGGCACAGATCCTCGGCGGCCTCTCGTGGCGATCCCGGGTGCGCCGCCAGGTAGATGGCGTTGATGGCGCCGGCCGAGGTGCCGGTGATGATCGGAAAGCGCAGCTCGGGCAAATGCCTGGCAATGCCTCGCAGCACCCCCACCTGGTAGGCGCCGCGAGCTCCGCCGCCGGTCAGTACGATGGCCAGCCCGGCGACCTTCGCCGCCTCTGCCCTGCTGCCGTCTTGCGGTGGGGTCGTCATCAGCTCAGGGCTCCGCAGATCTGATGATCCTCAGCAGCCAGACCATCGATCGAGAGTTGTCGATAGAATCGAAAGATGAAAAGCAAAGCATGTGACATAGCCTGTCTGATTGTAGCGGTTGCCCTGTGGGGCTGCGGCGATGCCGGATCTCCCGAGAATGCAGCGGCCGAGTCCGGAGACGAGATTTCTCTCGTCGGGTCCTGGCGCGCGGTGCTCTCTTCACCCGGCGGTGAGCTGCCGTTCACGCTCTCCATCCAGGGCGAGAGTGAGGCCGGCGAGCTCACTGCCGTGGCCCACAACGGCGCCGAGGAGGCACCGTTCAGCCGGGTCGAGCGCAGCGCGTCGCGCGTCACGCTCCACATGGACTGGTACGACGCCGAGATCACCGCAGATTTGGCGGCCGACGGCGAAAGCATGCAGGGAACGTGGCGCAAGACGATCCCGGACGGCAATTCGTCGCTACCCTTTCGTGCGGTGCGGGGAGACGAGCGGCGGTTTCTGCCGGCCGCGGAGGCCGCTGCCGGCGGCACGGAATCGAGCAGTGCGGCATCGGACATCACGGGGGATTGGGCCGCCGAGCTCACGGACGACGACGGCACCGAAGTCGCCAGGGCCGAATTTAGCCAGCAGGGCGACGTCGTCACCGGCACCTTCCTCACCCCGACCGGCGACTATCGTTTCCTCGAGGGCTCCTTCGAAAACGGTCTGCTGCGCCTCTCGACCTTCGACGGCGCCCACGCCTTCCTATTTCAAGCCAGCCTAGAGCAGGACGGCTCGCTGACGGGCGACTTCTGGTCGCGCGACACCTACCACGCGACGTGGACCGCGCGCCGCGCCGAGGAGGGTGAGCAGATCCTGCCGGACGCCTGGCAGGAGGTTCAGCTCACCAACGAGGACGGCAAATTCGCCTTCGAATTCCCCGATCTCGAGGGCAACCCGCTATCGCTGGCGGATTCGCGTTTCGCGGGCAAGGTCGTCCTGGTCAACATCTTTGGCTCGTGGTGCCCCAACTGCAACGATGAAGCCCCGCTGCTCGCGCAGTGGTACCGGGAGTATCAGGACCAGGGTTTGGAGATCGTTGGATTGGCCTACGAGTTTTCCGGCGACCCCGAGCGCGACCGGGTGGTAGTGGGCAAATTCGCCGAGCGTCACGGCATCGAGTATCCGCTGCTGCTGGCGGGCATCAGCGACAAAGCCGCCGCCGGCGCCACCCTGCCGGACCTGACCGCCGTCCTCTCCTACCCCACCACCGTGTTTATCGGTCGTGACGGCAAGGTGCGTCGCATCCACAGCGGCTTCAGCGGCCCGGGAACCGGCGATCACTACGACAAGCTGGTCGCCAAGCTCGAGTCGACGATCGAAGAGCTGCTCGCCGAGTCCGTGTAGCCGCCAGTTTTTGCCGGGGGTTTTGCTCCTGGTCGCATCTCCCAAGCGTTGTCCGCGCTTTCGTCTCAGGATTCCCGGCCCCGTAGGGGCCAAATCGTATAGCCCGGGGCTGTAGCCGCGTAGCGGCGCGAGCCCCGGGACGATGGTCCGCGCGAGGGATCTGAGGGTTGCGCCCTTTCAGGGCGGACGCAGGTGGCTCCACAACCCGGGGCTCGCGCCTCGTCGCTACGCTCCTCGTCGCCAGCCCCGGACTATACGATTTGGCCCCTACGG
>JBCCEE010000743.1:0-3308 GCA_039030415.1 Acidobacteriota bacterium | reverse complement strand
GATGTCGACGCCCTCGCGGTAGGTGTCTTCGGCCAGGATCATGAGGCGCTGTACGTTGAATCCGCTGGAGTTGTTGCCGCGCACCCCGCCCGTCGCCTCGAGGCGTTCGGCGAGAAACTTCTCGAGCTTCTGATAGGCCTCGCGTAGCTCGCGCGCCTGCTGCACCCCTTCGGCCAGGCCGGCCTTCGACCATTCCACCTCGAGACCGAGGGTCTCGTCGTGACGGTGCCGGTCGCGCAGCTTGCGCAGCTTGGCGACTCGCTTCTCGGCCAGGTCTTCGCCGCGAACGAAGTAGTTGTAGACCCAGGCTCCTGCAGCCACCAGCGCGCCGCCGAAGGTCAGCAAGGCGGAATTCGGGCCGGCACCGAACAGCCCCATGTAGAGCCCTCCGAGAGTCGACGCCACCGCCGGCATCAGGGTCAACGGGTGCTGCACGGTGTCTTTCAAGACAGCACGGTACACCGCCTCCCGGGTGAAATCCTCCGCCCTGGGAATCTTCTGTGCCGAGTCCTTGTCCTGCGCGCGACGTCCCAATCAGCTGCCTCTCAGTGAGCGCTCTTCTCACGGGTGCGGTCTCAGAGCGGATTCGCTTCCACCGCCGTGAACTCTACCCGTGACAGGCGGTATTGGTAGGCCCGCGGCGATTCCCCGGGCTTGCGTCGCGGCGGTTGCGCCGAACCCACGCCCTCGGCCAGCAGCCGCGCAGGGTCGGTACCGTGGACCGCCTTGAGATACTGCATGACCGCCTGGGCACGCTCCAGCGATAGCTGGACATTGGCGGCCTCGTCACCACCCGGTGCGGTGTGGCCGCGAATAATGATGCGGTAGCCGCGGTAGTGGTGGGTCAGCAGTTGGCTGACCTTGTCGACGCTCTCTTTGCCGTCGTCGGCCAGGCGATTGTTCCAGCTCTGGAACGTGATTGGCTCGACTCGGAAGGTGCCGACTTCGCGCAGCCGTTTCCAGGCTTCGGGCTCTAGCGGCTCGAAGGCGATCTCGGTGTCGACGTCGCTGGCCACGGTCGCCGGGCCGGAAGCCACGAGCTCTTCGAGCAGCGTGCTGTTGGTGATCAGATAGGGGTTGCCTTCGAGCGGATCGCTGTCGAGGCGGCCGGTGCGCAGCATGACGTCGGTGCACGAGATAATGGTGTTGATGATGCCATCGTTGACCTGCTCGCCGGGCTGCCGCGCCAGGCCGAACTGCAGGCGGCGATTCTCCTCGAGGTCGAACCATTCGATCTTGTCGAGGATCGCGCGCACCGCGTCGTCGTCGAGGTCGGTCGACCGGCGAATCTCCTTCACCAGCTTGTCGCGGTTGTTGGCGTAGGACGACAGCACCCGGAAGTAGGTGCGCAGAAACTCGACGACGTGGTCGCCCCGCTGATCCAAGAAGTCACGCCGGAACACGAAGACGTCCACCACGTAGCCGCTGAAGCGATCGGAGCCCCAGATGTACTTCATGCCGGGCAGCGATAGGGCGCGTGACAGGTCGGGCTCCCACAGCACGAAGACGTCGCCCTGGTTGTTTTGCGCCCGCTTGTAGACGTCGCGCGAGCCCTCGGCCTCGACCCGCCAGCGGTCGCCGCTCTGCAGTGCGTCGAGGTCGAAGTCGGTGATCGTCAGATCGAGCAGAAACTCGCTTGGCGACGCCGAGGTGTAGACGATGTCGAGCTCGGCGTCATTCAGGTCTTCGAGCTTGCCGGAGGGCAGCGAGTCCGAGAAGCCGACCATGCCGTCGGCGCCCTTGGATTCGGCCAGCGACGCGACGATCACGCCCGGGAACTGATGGGCGGCGCCGTGCTGCAGGTAAGAGTTCACCGGCAGTACGATGGCGTCGTATTCGCCAGCGGCGAACTTGGCCAAGCGGTCGCTGTAGGCGCCGCCGTCGTCCTCGAACTGGATGCCGATGCCGCGCTGAGCCGCCTGCTTGCGCATCTCCGGCGAGGTGATGAACCAATAGCCCAGGTAGTTGTCGCCGCCGAAGCGGATGGTGATCTCGGAGCCCTTGGCGTCGGATGAGCGCCGCTGGTTCCACTCGAAGAAACTGTCGCGCAGCAGGTAGGCGCCGATGAGGGCGATGACGCCGAGCACCAGCAGTAGCAGCGCGCCGAGGGTCGATCGCTTCATACGCTACTCCTCGAACTCGGTGGCGTCGAACGTCGGCAGCTCGGCCAGCGTCTCTTCGAGCCCCTGAGCGAGGTCATCGAAGCTGTCGGCGGCGCGGTAGGAGACGGCGTGGCGACGCAGGGGATGGTCATCTTCGATACACAGTCCGATGGCGTAGATCGGCATTCCGAAGTGGGCGGCATAGCGCGCCGCCTCGGGGATTTTATCCGCCCGACCGTCGGTCACCACCACCAGCCGGTACTCGCCGTAGCCGAGCTGCAGCTTGTACTGTTCCACCAGGCGATCCGTGGCGAAGTCGATCGCCGGCGCCAGCGGCGTGCCGCCGCCCGGACGCACGGCGCGGATGGCGGTCAAGAAGGTGTCGCGGTTGCCGGTGCCGAGTGGCACCACCTCGCGACGGCCCTCACGGTCGAAGACGAACAGGCCGATGTTGACGTCGTCCGGCACCTTGGTGAGGAATTGCTCCACCGCCCATTGGGCACCAGCGAGTTTGCTGGACGAGCGCTGATCGCCTTGGCAGGCGCCGTCGGGCTCGCTCTTCATGCTGCCGCTGCCGTCGAAGATGAAGTAGAAGTTGCGCGCCATCGACGCCGCGGCGCCTTCTAAATCTTCGTCGAGCTGAATCTCGATCGGATCGCCAAAGTCCTCCGCCATCTCCTCCGGCGGCCGATCGGGCGCCGGGTTCTCGAGCCGGCTGCCGATGATGCCGAGGAGCACGATGAAACCTATGAACAAGGCGAAGCAGCCGAGGCAGCCTCGGAAGAGAAAGCGCCAGCCCGATTTGTTGCGACGTGTTGCCATGTCTGCCCGTTAGTTCAGCGGCGTGAACTCGGTGAGCTCGGCTTCGACCTGCTTGATGCGGAAGACCACGCGGCGGTTGGCGGCCCACTCTTCCTTGGTCCTCGGCGGGCTGAACTTCGGCGTCTGGATGCCGAGGCCGACGGGCACGAACTGCGATTCATCGAGCGCAAAGTTGCGCTTCTTGCTGTAGTCGAGGAAGCTTTTGCGCACCGCCTGCGAGCGATCGAGCGACAGGTTCTTGGCCTGCTGCTTCATCTGCGAGACGACGATCTTGGACTCGCCCTTTTGCTCTGCCTTGAGGATGCCGAGGGGGTCCGAGTGGCCCTCGATGACAATCAGAGAACCGCCGTAGGTCTGGGCGATCTTCAGCGCCTCTTCGAAGTC
>JBCCEE010000742.1:0-3316 GCA_039030415.1 Acidobacteriota bacterium | reverse complement strand
TGACGTCGAGATCTTCGACCACGAGCGCCGCTTCGCCTTCCAGCCCCGCGAGCCCTGGGCTGCCGGGACGTACCGGATCGTCGTCGAGACGATCCTCGAGGACGTCGCCGGTAACAACCTCGAGCAGGTCTTCGACGTCGAGGCCGCGGTCGCCGGCAGCCAGATGAAGGACGGCCGCGACCGGGTCGCTCTGCCGTTCTCGGTCGAATAGGTAGCTCCCGCCCGGTCAGGCGCCCGACTTGCGTCCTCTCGCCCGCGACACGAAAATTCGCGGATGAGATTTCATCGAGTCAATCCTCACCGCATTCTCGGGTCGCTCATCGCGGCCACCCTGCTTCTTGCTCCCGCCGCCCAGCTGGCGGCGCAACCCCCTCAGTTCGACATCAACGCGCAGTATCCCTGCTGCAATCTGACCACCGGCGAGATAGCAGGCGAGATGACGATCATGCAATGCGCGGCGATGCCCGGCCATTCGCCGGTGATCCCCGGCCAGCCGGCGGGCGTCTGTGAGGGTGCCTCGAGCGCTCCCTCAGGCGGCGACGGCGGCAGTGAGCTCGAGGAGGATCCGGTGTGGACGGTCTACCGCCCCAACATTCCCAACGGCAGCTTCGAGGAGTGGCGGAGCGGCAAGCCCCGAGGATTCGCCACCTACTCCAAACTGGCCAATGGCGACACGCCTGGCGTCAACGAATACGAGACCGTCTTCGAGTCTTCCGAGGCGATGGAGGGCGAGTCGTCGATGATGCTGAAGAACTTCAAGCTCAACGTCGACGACCTGGTCGAAGGCCAGAACGTCCCCGCCTGGGCACGAGCCTATGCCGACCAGATCGCACTGCCGGCCGGCACCGTAACCTGCCGGGACGACTGCCCGCTGATCACCGGCGAGGCCGGAGGCTCCAGCAACCTGAGCGAGATCGCGATTCCGATGACCGGCTCGGGCCCAGCGCTGTGCGGCGCCTATCAGGACCGCCTGCTGGGCTCGGACAAACTGGCCGTCACCGTCACCCTGCTCGCCGGCGAGACGCCGGTGGCCGGCGCCTCCGCCTTCGACATCAAGCACGCGCGGCGCAGCCGTCACGATGAGAACTGGACCAAGTTCCGCCTGCCGATCAACCGAATCCCCGGCCAGACTCGAGCCCGGCCCGACAGCGGCATCCTGCAATTTCAAGTGATGCCCGGCGGGCTCTCGCTAGCGTCGGGCTCGGCGGGCTTAGGCTCTGCTGGCAGTATGGTCTCAGTCGGAAGCACCGTCCTGCTCGACGCGCTGCACTTCTGCGGCGGCATGGACCTCCAGATCACCGACGCCGAGAGCTCAGGCGGATTCATGGTGCCGGAAGACAAAGAAGAGGACGTCGGCGCGATCGCGTTCCTCAACGTCGACAATGATGATCGCGACGGCGCGTTCGACTTCGAAGATACGGACGGCGTCGTAGGCGGCGACAACGAGCTCGCCCAGCTGCTGATTCAGCTGCCCAACGATGCCAGGGGCACGATCGAGCTGCGCAGCGTCGGCTCGGGCACGGCCAAGCTGTGGACCGGCAAGACCAAGTACCCGCACGAGGAGTACACCGACCTCGGCAACCGCCTCACCCTGCCCGCCAATCTGTTCGACAACGGCGCCTTCCTCGAGAAGACTCTGTGGGTGGAAGGGCTCGAGCCCAGCGAGAGCGCGGGCGACCTGCAGTACGAGCTGATCTACGTGCCGGAAGGCGTCGAGGAATCGCACGCCGAGACGGATCGCGTGGCGCTCACCGTGCTCGCCGTCGAGGATATGCGCTGGCTGGGACGCGACGGCAACAGCGAATTCGACAAAGACAAGCTGACTCTCGATCCCAACCATCCCCTGAACGAGGGGCGCAGCGGCATGCCCAGCACCGACAACGCCTACGATCGACCGGTGCGCGTCTTCCCGGGCCGGCGCTATGTCGAGGGTAAAGCCACCGACGCCCGGCGCGACCGGGTGGGGCTCGAGATCACCCTCAACGTCGCGCCGCCAAGAGCCACCGAGCTCCAGCTCATCGCCTTGGACCCCGACGATCCGAGTGCGGCCGGCGACGAGGTCGACCGCGAAGACGCCGCGGCCGACAATCGCAGTGCCTCCAGCGAAGAGACCGGGGGCGTGTTCGAAGAAAGCGGTAGCGTCACGCTGTCGCTCGAGGTGAAGGAGAAGATCACCACCACCGACTTTCGCGTCACCATGCAGCCCGGCGACAACTTCCGCGTCGCGGCCTTCGGCGACCCCGGCATCTTCGAAGGCCTCGACAACGACGATCGTAAGCTCACGGCCTCCTGGGAAGATGGAGCGCGGCTGGTCGACTCCGCCGTGCTGGCAGAGGCCGAGAACGCCGAGGCGGCGGAGTTTCCGCGTCCCCAGCACTTCCTTTCAGATACCCTGACCGTGTGGCGCTTCCTCCACGTCGAACGAGATTCGATGGCCGCGGTCGCCGGCAACACTCTGACCGGGCACAGCGGCACCGTCACCCCCGAGACCTGGACTCGAGGCACCCAACAGGTCGACGCCTGGCGCGTCACCACCAATCTGAACATCGTCGCCAAGCGGCCGCCTTCGGCGCTCGGGGCCGAGGGCCAGGAGAATAGCTTCGCCGGCGGCATGATGCGTTTCGGCACGGCCAAATTCACCGTCGTCGGCAACACGGCGCGCGGCAACGCCGTGGACGACATCTTGATTCTCGCTATCGATGAGAGCTGGCGCCCGCTGCTCGAGAACAAATCCTTCGAGCTCGAAGACGACGATTTCCGCGCCATTCCACTCGCCGGCAGTCCGCTCATCACTGGGCCATGGAAAGACGGTACGGAAATCCCGCTGCCGCCGGACGATCGGCTGCTGCCGAGCGACGACAATCCCTACTTCAAGGCCTACGTCTTCCCGCGCGTCGACACCCTTCCCACCGGCAAGGGCAGCCGCGACTTCGTCGGCAACCTCTTCACCGACACAGACCTCGACAAAGTCCGGGAGCTCTTCAACGAGTTCAACGCAGACGACTACGAGGACGATCCCGACCTCTGGACCGTCTACCTGCTGGGCGCCTTTCAAGGCATGCACACCCAAGACGCCGACGGCACGTACACCAACGACACGGACTACGGTGAGGCCGGTTCTCAGGTCGGCGCGGTCGCCGGCGAGGCCGACGGCCCGGGCGGGCACGGCGCCCTGATCTACTGGGCCTCGGGGGCCGAGCTGGAGAAACACCACGAGTCCGCCGAAGGCTGGCGCCTGATCGACGTTCCGGTGCACGAGATCGGCCACCTGTTCGGCGCCGAGCACAGCGACGGTGAGCTAATGTCGGACGGCAAG
>JBCCEE010000741.1:0-3348 GCA_039030415.1 Acidobacteriota bacterium | reverse complement strand
GCCTCGGACGCTGTCCGGGTCGACGCCGTGAATGCGCATCTCTACCAGGCGGGTAGCCGATAGGTCGTCGTAGCCCAGAGCCTGCAGCTGCTCGATAAAGTTCGGGCTCACGCCGTGAATGCGCATTTCCACCAGGCGCTGGGCCGGCAGCTCATCGTAGCCGAGCGCGACCAGCCGCTCGATGAATTCTGGGGTGATGCCATGAATGCGCATCTCCACCAGACGCTTTAGCGGCAGTCCTGGGTAGCCCGCGCTGGCGATCGCTCGGATGAAATCGGGCCGGGCGCCGTGGATGGCGAGCTCGATCAGTCGCGACAGCGCGACGTCGTCGTAGCCGAGCGCGGACAGCTCCTGGACCATTCCGGGATCGACCTCGAAGAGCGCGCACTCGAAGCTCTTACGGGGCGACAGCTCGCCATAGCCGAGGCGATCCATTTCGCGCAGAAACTCGCGATTCGGTCGGAATTCAAACGTTCCGGATCCTATGCCGCGGTCATCGACGTCACCGGCGAAGGTGATTGTGCCCGCCGGCCGGCGCAGCTCGAAGCGGACGTCGCCGACTGCGCTCCAGCCGATCAGCTCGCTGCGTGAGAAGGTCATCGAAGTCGATGAGCGGCCGTTGCTGTCGCGGCTCCGCATTTGGATCCAAACGCTGTCTCGCTCGCTTTCGCCTTGCGGTATTTCGGACAGCCAGCGGCCCGAGACGGATGCGGTGTGGGTCGCGGAGCCTTCACGTTCGGCTCGATCGGGTCGTGCTTCCTCGTCAGCGACTTGGGCGATGCCTGGCTCGCTGCTGAACGCCAGCACCAGCCCGATGGCCACCAGGGCGGCGCTCGCCATAGAGCCGGGCAGCCAGCTCGGCGATCGCAGCTCCTCGCCGTCGCCAACCAGACGCCGGATGCGCTGCAGCAGAGGCCCGCCGGTAGCTCCAAGAGCGAACACCGGCGTCGCGAAGCGCATCTCCTCGAGCTCTGCCAGGGCGCGGGCCAGGGTCATGCGGTCGCCGCACAGCTCTACGGCGAGATCATCGCAGCAGTGCTCGCGCAGCGTGCGCACCTGGCGGGAGGCCCACCACACCGCCGGGTGGTAGAAGAGCACGGTCTCGATAGCGACCTGCAAGGCGTTGACCCAGGGGTCATAGCGCCGAACGTGGGCCAGCTCGTGGGCGAGGATCGAAGTGAGCTGCTGTGGGGTGAGCCCACTGAGCGCGCTCACCGGCACCAGGATGACGGGGCGCAGCAGGCCGACCACGGTCGGTACAGCGACCCGAGCGGATTCGAGAAGTGGTACCGAGCGTTGGATCCCGAGGCGCTGGCCCAGGCTGTCGCAGAGCTGCTGCAGCTCGTCTTCGACGCTGCGAACGCCTCGTGTGCGGAGCCGGGAGACGCGTTGCCAGCCCCCGTATTGCATGACGGCGAGCGCGGCCACGCCGGCTAGCCACAGCAGCACCAGCCAGGGCAGCGCCGGCTCCAGCCAGCGAGTCGCTAGCGTCTCGCCGGTTGACAGGTTCGAGGCGGCCGGCAGTGCCGCGTCGGCTGGCGCCGGTAGCGGTGCGCTGGCTGACGCGGTCGCCTGCATCGGTGGGGAGCTCGAGGGCGTTGCCGGGCTGGCGAGCTCCGTCTGCGAGACTAGCGTCATGGCCGTCGTGATGGGCAGCACGGCCATGGTGAGCAGGGCTCCCAGAGAGATCGCGTAGCGCAGGCGCGCGTCCTGTCGGTGCAGCAGCGTGAGCGCCGCCGCGAGCACACCGCCGACCAGCGCGCCCTGCCATAGAAAGTGGAGCAGCGTCCAGGCCACGACTCGCACGGCGTCGGATTGGAGGAGCGAGGCGTCGAAGGGCGTCCAGGCCAGCATGCTCATGGCTTTTCTCCCGTTGTCTCATCGGATGCGTCGAGGATCCGACGGATTTCTTGCATTTCTTCTCGTGAAGTCGGGCGCGTCGAAAGCGCTTGGAGGACCAGCTTGGCCGCCGAGCCGTCGAAGGCTCGGTCGAGCAGGTCGCCGATCAGACGGCGCTGGGTGGTTTGTTCACTGTGCCGCGCCTGATAGACGTGTGCCCGCTGGGATTCGTCGCGCTCGACCAGTTGCTTGTCGGTCATGATCTGGAGCAGCTTGAGGACCGTGGTGTAGCCCGTGGGCTCCTGCTTCTCGAGCTCGGCCTGGACTTCTCGCACCGTGCTCGGCCCGCGTCGCCAAAGCACTTTCAGAATGCCGAGCTCGGAGTCGGTCGGCCGCTGTTTGGGTCTGCGCTGCATCGGTGGTGTCCTCCGGATGAGGTCTTCTACGGGAACTTATACGAAGGGTTTCGTAGAATCAACGAAGATCTTCGTAGATCACAGTTGGACTTAGCCAACGAGCGTTCAGCCGTGGCTCAGCCGAGGATCGCGAAGTTGACCGTGGCTTTGGCGACGAGGCGATCTTGCTGCCACACTTCGCCTTCGGCGACTGCCAGGCGCCGACCCCGCCGCAGCAGCTTGCCGCGCCCTTCCAGGCGGACGTCCGGCTGGGCGCGTCGCATCAACTGCACGGTCACCGAGGCCGGGACGACCGCTGCTCCGACGCTGTTGGCGGCCGCGACCTCAGCCACCGTCGTCAGTACCGCGAAGTGAATGGCCCCGGGGCCGATACGGTGCTCGGGGCGGGGATCGAGCACGATAGATTGACCATCGGCGCTCCGGGTCAGACTGAGGCTGTCGTTGAAGTTGCCCATACGACTCAGCCAACTCTGACGGGATCAAGCGATCTTGGCGTCGGCCATCAGCGGTAGCGGCATGATGCCGTACAGGGCCAGGTGAGTGAGCTGCTCGACGAGCTCCGACTCCTTCAACCGTCCTTCGGCGTTGTACCAGCGCACCACCCAGTGGATCATGCCGAACAGGCTGTGGGCGGCGACCGTGGGATCGACATCCGGGACCTGCTTCTGGCGCATCGCAATCTGCTGGATGCAGTCGCGCAGCATCCGAGGATAGGCGCTCTTGCGGGCGGCGATCTTGGCGCGGTGCTCGTCATCCAGCCCTTCGTCTTCGGTGACGAGGATCGACATCGCGCTCGGGTCGTCCAGCGCCAAGCGGATGTGCCCGGACACGAGCATCGCCAGACGGCGCTCCGGATCCGGCTCCTGGCGCGCCTGCGCCATGACCTCCGTCTCGAGCAGCTCCATGGCGTAGTTCATGATGGCGAAGAGCAGCGACTGTTTGCCCTTGATGTAGTAGTAGAGACCGCCCTTGGTCAAGTCGACGGCCTCGGCGATATCACCCATAGACGTCGCGCCAAATCCCTTCTTGTGGATCACCTGTGCCGCCCGGCGGTAGATCGCCTTGGCTCGCTGGTCTTCGCTCAGGGTCGGCG
>JBCCEE010000740.1:0-3354 GCA_039030415.1 Acidobacteriota bacterium | reverse complement strand
GCCTCAATGCCGGGAAAGGTCTCTCCGAGATCGCTGACGATCCACTGGAGAACCTCGGCTTTTTCGGAGCGACTCAGCCGAGTGAGCATTTGCACAGCGGCTTCTAGAGGTGCCATGAGGGGTTTCCTTGTCTAGCGAGGCGGATTGCGAACCTCGCTCTCTGGTCTACTACTTTACCTTACCCCCTCAATGGCGGCTGACCTGCCACTGGGCCCAAACGCGACGCGGGGTGACGGGCTGGGCCCGTCACCGCGCGGTGGGAATCCTGTGGGGCTGATCGGCTCAGCCCGGTCGGGTGGTTAGACGCAGGAGCCCGTGCCCGAGATGCGGGTCCAGGTGCCGCCGAAGCAGGCGCACAGGGCCTCGGAGGAGTCGTGGTAGAGGCTGCCGTTCGAGCAGCTCGAAGGCGCCGTGTCGATCGCCGGCAGGACCATTGCGGCGGCGGCCGTGAAGGTGACGTTGTTGGCCGTGGTCAGGTTGCGGAGGGCGAAGTCACCGGCGTTGGTCACGCGCATGCTGTAGGAGCCGGCCGCGCTGGTCATGTCCACACCGACCGTCTCGGCACCGGCGTTGGCGTTCTCGATCAGGATCTTGGTCGAGCTGTCGTCGGTGCGGCGGATGTGCAGCTCGTCCGAAGGACCTTCCTTGTTGAAGCCGATATCGCCACTGGCGGCGACGAAGATCGCATCGTCCGCAGCGCCGGGACGGATCTTGAAGGGGATCTTCGAGCTGTTGGTGACGTCACGGAAGAAGAAGTTGGTCTCGTTACCGGAGATGTCCCAGGTCTGCGACTGGAAGCCGTCGGAGCCGTCCTGCTCGAGGCGAAGGGCCGGGGAGTTGCCGTCAGTATGGTGAATGCCGACGGCCGGATCAGCCTGCACGACGCCGAGGCGGCCTTCGCTGTCGACGTACGCGGTGTGGTTGGGGGCACCGGCTTCGACGGTGAACGGCCGCGCGCTGGCGGTGGCATCCTCGATGACGAAGTAGCTGGCGTCGCCGTTGTTGGAGCCGTTGGCGATCAGGCGCCAGTCGTTGCTCGGGAAGTTGGCCGAGGCGGAAGTGTCGTCGAAGTGGAGGCGGAGGTTGCTCTCCTTCAGACGGAAGGTGTCGAAGCTGAAGCTCTCGCTGGTCTCGCAGTCGAAGCCGATGCAGGCCGAGCCCTGGGTGATGAGGTCGGTGGTGTAGACCTGGGCTTTGTCGAGGTTCTCGATCAGGTTCGGGTTGGCGATCGAGCCGCCGGCCTGGATAGTGAAGGCACCGGACTGGCGCTGGGCCTCGCGCTTGACGGCGATTTCACGGTCGTCGCTGGCGACGGGGTTGTGGGTCAAGGTCCAGGTGTAGCTGCCGGCGGCGAGGGCCTGGCCGGCCTTGTCGAAGGTGCTGAAGTACGGTGCTTCACCGGCTGCGAAGTCCTGCTGGGAGTGGTAGTCGTCAGGGCCGGAAACGGTCAAGGTGTAGGAGCCACCGAAGTTGCTGGTGAGCTGGAAGTCGACGCCAGCGGAAGAGATGTTGACGTCGGCCAGGGAGCTCGCCATGACCGGGGAGGTGGCGAGGAGGAAGGTGCCGAGGATGGCAGTCGGGATCAAGTGTTGCTTCTTCATGATGTCCTCTTGGTGGTTGCGAGAGCGTTGTCGTTGCTTCTTGCTGCTTCTCAAATCCGTGTTGCTTTCAAAACCGTGTTGTCGCTTTCACCCGTCAATGCGGACGTTTTGTGGGTGTTGCATCATCGCCGCGAAGTTTTTTAGGTCTTTTTTTACGCCGCTCGAGCGGGGCTCTCATCGCCACCCTCGGAGACGCGCCGAAGCGGCCCTCGAGCCGGCAGAGAAACCATTGCGGACCCAGAGGTGTCGTGTTGACCAGCACTTACGGCGAACAGCTGCCGAGCATGATGCGGCTGTCGAGCGGCCTTGGAGCGCTCTAGAGGGGTTCTCGAAGGGCGGCGCCTCCCGAGACCGGGCCGCTGAAACGCCAAGAGCGGTGACCGGGCAAAGCCCGATCACCGCTCGGTGGGAGTCTGCGGGCTGATTCGTGATCAGCCCGATTTCAGAAAGGTTTTACGAGCAGGAGCCCGAGCCGGTCAAGACGCTCCAGGAGCCGCTGAAGCAGACGCAGAGGGCGGCGGAGGAGTCGTGGTAGAGGCTGCCGTCCGAGCAGTTCAAAGGCGCCGAGTTCATCGCCGGCAGGACCAGCGCACCGGCTGACGTGAAGGTGAAGTTGTCGCCCAAGGTCAGGTTGCGGATGGCGAAGTCACCATTGTTGGTCACCCGGGTGCTGAAGGAGCCGACCGCGTTGGTCATGTCCACACCCACGGTATTGGCAGCAGCGTTGGCATTCTCGACCACGATCTTGGTCGAGTTGTCGTCGGTGCGGCGGATGTGCAGCTCGTCCGAAGGGCTGGCCGTACCCATGCCGATGTCACTGTTGGCGGCGATGTAGACCGAGTCGGTCGGAGCGCCGGGCTTGATGCGGAAGGGGAGCTTCGAGCTGTTGGTGACGTCGCGGATGAAGAAATTGACCTCGTTACCGGAGAGGTCCCAGGTCTGGGGGGTGAAGCCGTCGGAGCCGTCCTGCTCGAGGCGCAGGGTCGGGGAGTTGCCGTCAGCGTGGTGGATGCCGACCACCGGGCTGGCCGTCTGGATGCCGATGCGACCTTCGCTGGCGATATAGAGGGTGTTGGCGGGCGTGCCGGCCTCGATCCTGAACGGAACCTTGCCGGCGGTGGCGTCGTCGATGGAGAAATATCTGGCGCCGCCGTTGCTCGAGTCGTTGGCGGTTATGCGCCAGTCATTGTTCGGGAAGGTGGCGGTAGACGACGTGTCGTTGAAGTGGATGCGGAGGTTGTTCTCTTTGAGACGGAAGGTGTCGAAGCCGAAGCTCTCGGAGGAGGTGCAGTCGACGCCAACACAGCCCGAGCCCTCGACGATGAGGTCAGTAGTGAATACCTGGGCTTTGTCGAGGTTCTCGATCAGGTTCGGGTTGGCGATCGAGCCGCCGGCCTCGATGGTGAAGGCGCCGGACTGACGCTGCGCCTCGCGCTTGACGGCGACTTCGCGGTCGTCGCTGGCTGCGGGGTTGTGGGTCAGGGTCCAGGTGTAGCTGCCGGCGGCGAGGGCCTGGCCGGCCTTGTCGAAGGTGCTGAAGTACGGCACTTCACCGGCCGCGAAGTCCTGCTGGGAGCGGAAATCGCCAGGGCCGGAAACGGTCAAGGTGTAGGAGCCACCGAGAATACTGGTGACCTGGAAGTCGACGCTGGAGGCGGAGATGTTGACGTCGGCCAGGGGGCTCGCCATGACCGGGGAGGTGGCGAGGAGGAAAGTGCCAAGAATGGCGGTCGGGATCAGGTGTTGCTTCTTC
>JBCCEE010000739.1:0-3356 GCA_039030415.1 Acidobacteriota bacterium | reverse complement strand
GAAGATGTGACGCCACAGCACCGCGACGCCACCGTCAGGCGCCGGGGCCATTGCGATGCGACAGCACTCACAGGCATGCGGTGCCACCCGCTGGTTCTCGGCGAAGTTCTGCCCGCGATCCGTCGACACCGCGGAGTAGACCGCGGCGCCACGGTAGGCCTCCCCGCGCTGGCGCGCCGGGCCTCGGTCACGCTTGTCGATCCAGGCCAGGTAGATATGGCCTAGGGCGTCGACCCCGAGACTCTCGAAGCGGTGCCCGATCTGTAAGCCATCGTCGTTGATGGTGCGGGGAGCCTCGAAAGTCGTGCCGCCATCGATCGAGCGGCTGAAGCGGACATCCCCGGTGAATCGCCCGGGGAGCTTGCGCGTCCACGAGACGTAGACGGTGTCGTCATCTCCAAGCTGGATTTTGGGGCGGTTCTCACCGTTGATCTCCACCTTCTCGGGTTCCGAGTTGACCGTTACGGGATGCGTGAAGCTGGTGCCAAAGTCCCACGAGGAAGCGACTTTCACCAAGCCGTCTTCCTCGAAGGCGACCCAGAGTCGTTCATCCCGCCCGAAGGCCAGGCTCGGGGCCTGGCCTCGGATCTGGGTGACCGGCCCGGGTGGGCGGACCGCGACGGCCTCGGTCAGGGGGCCAACTTCCTCTTGGACGGGTGCAGGGGTTGATGCTGGCCGACTCTCGCTCGGTCGCGTCGCGCCGCGCCCACAGCCGACCAAGACGAGAATGAGTAGTCCGCTTGCAACAGAGCGTGTCATCTTCGAGCCCTCCTCTAGGATCCCTCTAGAGATCCCAAACGAATTCGATGAACCCGGTCCTACCCGGCCACGGGTGGTGGACGTAGGCGACCTCGTCGGTGACGTTGTCGATGCCGAAGTGCAGACGCAGCGCCTGGCTCAGCTGGGTGCCGACCTTGAGGTTGATCTGGGTGTATTCATCGTGGGCACCGAACACTTCACGTGCGGTATCGCGATTGTCGAGATCGCCAAAGCTGTTGCTGGCGTAGCGGACTCCGCCCCCCAGATCCCAGCGATCATTCAAGCGATAGTTGAGCAGCAGGTGCGAACGCCACTTCGGCATGCGCGGGAAGACGTTGCCCTCGAGCGCCGGGTTGGCACGGTTGGCGGTGATCTCGGCGTCGAGGTAGGCCAGATTGAAGCGCAGGTTGAGCCTGCCTCTGCCCAGGCCGGCGTGGTTGAACACGAACTCGGCGCCATCGGTCACCACCTCGTCGATCGGCAGGAACGTCGAGATACTGCGGTTGTCGACCACCGAGGTCTGGTTGAAGATCACGTCTTCGATCGTCTCGGTGAAGAGGTTCAGCCGCAGGTGGCCGCCACCCGCCAGGCTGCGCTCGATCATCAGGTTGTGATGCAAGCCGTCTTCGGGCTCGAGGTTGGCGTTGGCGATCGAGGTGCCGTTGGTGCGCCGCTCGTTCTGGAACAGCTCTTCGACGATCGGAAAGCGGAAAGCGCGCGCCGACGACAGGCGGACCAGCCAGTCGGCATGGGGCGCGTAGCCGATCGAAAGCTTGGGCGAGAAGCGCGTCTCGGAGCGATCGATTTGTCGATCGAGCTGTCCGCGGTTGTTGAAGAAACCGTCGGCGCTACTCCAGCTCTCGAATCTGCCGCCAAACGCCACGTCCCATCGGTCGCTGACGCGCCATCCGAGCTGCGCGAAGACCGCGGCGAGCTCAGAGTCGCCGCCGCTGGCGTTGTTCAGCGAGCTACGCTCGCCGGCAGCGTAGTCGTCGGAGTCGTAGTTCGTTACGCCGAGGGAGTAACGCTCGTAGCGAGCGCCGGTCACCAGGCTCCAGGCGTCGCTGCCGGCGAACCGGTCGTTCTGCAGCTTGACCTCGGCTGATTGCCAGCCGGCCTCGTCGTAATCGCGCACCCTGCCGGCCGTTGTGAAGGCGGGATCCGAGGGATTGAGCAGCGAAGTCCGTGTCTCGTCTTCCAAGATGTCGAACACGCTGACGCTAGCCTCGAGCTGCCAATCCCGGCTGAGCGGACCCTGCAGGCGGGCGCCGAGCAACAGGCTGCGGCGGTCCTGAGCGCTGACCGTAAAGTTGCTGCCGCGCACGCTGAAGGCCGAGCCGTCTTCTACGAACGTACCGTTCCACAGCGGTGCGCCGTCAGCGTCGCGAAGGTAATTCTGAGGACTATCGCTGGCGATGTCGCGCACCTCGTAGCCCGCGTTGAGCAGCACGAACCAGCCGCGAGGCAGCTCGTAGCCCAGTTTGAGCTTGAATTGATCGGTCAGCGAGTCCACCGGGCCGGTGTTGCCGAAATAGCGCGCCGCGTCGCCGTACTCGTTCGTGCTGGCCAACGAGCCGGTAGCCAAAGCTTCGTCTCCTCCCGGCGTCCTGCGGGTGCCGAAGCGGAAGGTCTGCGGCTGACCTTCGTTGTCGAGCCGCGTCGCCGCCGCGTAGACGCTCAGCTTGCCGAACTTCTCGCCATAGGAAAAGAACACCTTGTTGCCGCTCGAGGTGTCGTCATAGCCAAGCGCGTCGAAGTTCTGCGCCATCGCCGTGCCGGTCAGCCGGATCTTGCGCTCTGTCGGGATGCGCGTTTCGATGTTGACGACTCCGCCCATGGCGTTGCCGCCGTATTCGGCCGAGAACGGACCATAGACCACCTCGACGAAGCCGATCTCATCGGCATTCACCAACCCCCAGCGCGGCGCGCCGTTCCAGCGCGTCTGTAGAAAGTAATGCAGTGGAATCCCATCCGCGAACACCATCGTGCGGGTGGTCTGAAACATATTCGAGCCGCGCAGACCGATCGTGCCGTTGGCGTCGCCGATGAAGCGCCGGCGGATAATGATGCTGGGCTCATACTTCACCAGGTCTTCGGTGGTAGCCGCGTTGATCGCGGTGAGATCGCGCGGCGTCAGCAGGCTGTCCGGGCTGGCGTAGTTGGTTTCGCGTCGACCTTCCGCCCACACGGTAATAGCCTCTTCGACATGCTCAGTCACGGCATCGGCTGGCGAAGCGGAGGTGGCGGAAGAGGCGGTGCCGGAAGAGACGGCGCCGGAAGAGACAGTAGCGGCGGAGGCGGTAGCGGCGGAGGCAGTAGCGGTAGATTCGGGGCCTGCTTCGGAGCTCTCGGCGCTCTCCGAAACCGATGCAGCGGGAGAGCTGACCGCGAGCAGACACAGGATGAGTGTCAGGCCCACTGCCAGCGACGGGGGGCAAGAGATTTCGGAGGATGGTGCTTCTGGAGATCTGCTCCAAGGGCAGACAGACTGTGAAGGCTTGGGCTTCTGAAAAACGGTCATGGCAATACCTCGATATTTGGGCGGGCTGAATCTCTGAGTCTGAACAGACGGTGTTCAGAACAGAGCTGAATTCAGG
>JBCCEE010000738.1:0-3370 GCA_039030415.1 Acidobacteriota bacterium | reverse complement strand
GGAAGCACGTAGGCTGTATGTTGCTGCTGCCGAAGATGCAGAGCGCCTGAAAATTCCAGAGGCCGCGATTTTTCGCGGCCTCTTAGAGGAGCTCGACGCTGACGATAGCTGAATCGATCAGCGGCTCTCGCGGATGCTGATTGAGCCGTTGACGTTGGAGAGGTTGACGCGGGCGCCGCCATTGCCGATGCTGCCGCTGAGCTCTTCGCCAACGTACTCGCCTTTGTCGACCACGAGGCCGAAGTCGTTGCTGATGCCGCCGTGGACGGTGGAGGCTTCGATGTCTGCGTCGGCGCGGCCGGGGACGTCTAGCCGGACGGAGCCGTTGACGGAGCTGAGCTCTACGGAATGGCTGCGGTCGAGCTCGGCGAGCTCGACTTCGAGCTGGCCGTTGACGGTGGAGATCTCGGTGTTGCCGGTGAGGCCGCGAGCGTTGGCGCGACCGTTGACCAGCGAGGCGTTGACGTCGCCCTCGATACCTTCGAGCTCTAGGGAGCCGTTGACCAGCTCGATCTCGTCGAGCTCGGCGCCGCGCGGTACGTAGAGCGTGTAGTCGATGCTGGCCGAGTCACGCTTGCTGGTCCAGCCTCGGCGGTCCTGGTTGTACTGGGTCTCGATGTGGATGCGGTCTGCGCGAGCGTCGATCTCGATGGTGGCTTCGTCGAGCGCTTCCTGGCTGCGAGCTCGCTTGACGGCTTCGATGCTGACCTCGTCGCGATCCCAGGCCTCGATGCGCACGTCGCCGTTGATGTTCTCGAGGCTGACTCGGCCGTCGGCGGTGAGGGGATAGCTGAAGGTCGACTCCTCGGTCATCTTGAAAGCGAGGGCGGGCGACGCGAACGCCAGGCAGAGGAGAGCGGTGAGGACGGCGGTAGAACGGAACGCGGTATGGCGGGTCATGGCGACTCCTTGTCGGTTGGGTTTTGAAATCCGTCGTGTTGTGCCCCTGAGATACCCGGGAGCCGTCGAAGGTTTGAATGCCGGTCGCGGCACGATCCGGTCCGCGTGATCCGGTCCATGCGATCCGGCCCGCTAACGATCCGGCTCGACCCGTCGAACTTTTTTTCACGCGAATTGCGAAGGATCATCAGCAATCGTTCGTCTAAACCACCGATGGCACTGCTTCGCTTCAAACGACGCCGCGGGCCGGGGGCTGAAATCGAGCCCGGCGGCGAAGATCGCCAGCTGGTGCGGCGCATGCTGGCCGGCGATGGCGCGGCCTTCGACCAGTTCTTCGACGACAACTTCGCCGGCCTCTACCGTTTCGCGCTGATCCGGGTGGGGCAGGATGCCGATCTGGCGGACGAGATCGTCCAGGCTACGCTGTGCAAGGCGATCGATCGTCTCGCTGGCTACCGCGGCGAGGCGGCGCTGTTCTCGTGGCTGTGCATGATCTGCCGCAACCTGATAACCGATCACTATCGCCGCAATCAGCGCGGTCCCCATATCGTCGAGCTGGCGGAAGAGGTGCCGGAGATTCGCGCTGCCCTCGAGCTGCTGTCGGGCAGCGAGGCGCCGCAGCCCGAGGGTGATCTGCGACGCAAGGAGGTGGCGCGCTGGGTGCGGGTGACGCTCGACAGCCTGTCGCCGCGATACCGTCACGCGCTGGAGTGGAAGTACCTGCACGGCCTGTCGGTGAACGAGATCGCCGGCCGGCTGGACGTCGGGCCGAAAGCGGCGGAGTCGATCATGTCGCGGGCCCGCAAGGCGTTCCGTGAGGGGTTTCACGCCATCAGCCGGCAGCAGCAGACTTGGGCGTTCGAACGATGAGCGAGCGACGGACGATGAGCGAGCGACGGACATTGCGGGCACCGGCGGAAGACAGCGTCGGCGAGCTGCTGCGGCTGGCCGAGCGCAATGGAGCTACGCCTGAGATCTCGCCGGAGCGCACGGCTCACCACAAGACGTTCGCCCGGCGGCATTGGCAGCGGGCCATCGAGCGGCGGAGGCGTCAGCGTTGGGGCCTGGCATGGGCGGCCGCGGCGCTGCTGGCGCTGGGCGTCGGCTGGGCGTTGAGGCCGGGCGTGAACCCGGCTCCACGCGTCGCCGAAGAGACTTCGCCAGAGTCCGGCTCGACGCGAACCTCAGCATCCAGCGGATCGGCACGGCCCTCGCTGCAGATCATTGCGGGCACGGTCCGGAAGCCGGTGCGCGAAGCGGACGGTGGCGCGCAAGACGGTGGTGTGCCAGACGGTGGCTCGCCAAGCGTCGCCCTGGCGGTTGGCGCTTTGGGTGCCGTCGGTGACGTGCTCGAGACCGATAGCGTGGGCCGCGCGGCCATGGTGTTGGCCAGCGGGCACGAGCTGCGGCTCGACGTCGAGACGCGGGTGCGCTTGGTCTCGCGTGAGGTGTTGAGGCTGGAGCGTGGCGCGGTGTATGTCGACTCGCGTGGCGCTCCGACGCCGCTCGAGGTGCAGACGCCCTTTGGCTCGGCGCGCGATATCGGCACGCGTTTCGAGCTGCGCCTGCAGGGTGACGCCCTGAGAGTGCGGGTGCGGGACGGCCTCGTCGAGCTGGATCGCGATGGCGATCGCCACCAGGCGCGGGCCGGTGGGGAGCTCACCGTCGCGTCGTCGGGGGAGGTGCAGCGTCGCGAAGTGGCGGTCTACGGGCCGGATTGGGAGTGGAGCGCGCGGGCCGGCCCGGCGTTCGAGATTCGGGGCCGCAGCCTGGGCGATTTCTTGGAGTGGGTGGAGCGCGAGACGGGCTGGCGGCCGCTGCTCGATCCGAGCATCGCCGCCGCCAGCATCGTGCTCGACGGCTCGATCGTCGGCCTGACGCCGGAGGAAGCGCTGGGCGTGGTGCTGCCGACCAGCGGTCTGCGCCACCGGATTGAAGATCGGATCCTCAGAATCGAGCGGATTGCCCGGCCGGCCGCGTCTCGATGAGTTGGCGCTGGGCGGCAGCGGCGGTCTGGGCGGCGATCTGCCTCGCTGCTGGCCCGCTCGCTGCCGGTCCCGTGGCTGCCGCTAGCGTCCCGGGTGAAATCGATCCCGCCGGCTATCTCTGCCGCTCGCTGCCGAGCGCTTTGCGCGCCCTCGAAGACCGCGGCATGCCGCTGGTCTTCAGCTCCCACCTGGTGCACGAGGGCATGCTGGTGCGCCGCGTCCCGGCGACGGGTGCGCCGCGCGGCGTGTTGGAGGGGTTGCTCGCACCCTATGGTTTGCGGGCTCAAGAAGGACCTGGCGGTCGCGTGCTGATCGTGCGCGATTTCGAGGGCGTCCTGCCCGCTAGGCTGGAAGATGAACAGGCTCCGCTCTGGATGAGGCCGCAAACCAGCGCGCCGGGCGACGGCCACCGTTTCGAAGGCGTCTTGCCGGCCTGGATCGACCGCGGCAACCGCGATCAGCTGGCGGTGGTCCAGGTACGC
>JBCCEE010000737.1:0-3372 GCA_039030415.1 Acidobacteriota bacterium | reverse complement strand
GTCTCTGCACCGTCAGGAACCCATCTTTTGGGATCAACTGCGAATAATCGGCAGCTTTTACAACTCAAGAGCAGCTTTACTACCCCAAGTTACTCCGAGTAAGCCTGCGGGCGGCAACACCTTCGACTGTGGGCACGAACGTTCATGCTGGACCGGACTCGGCCTTCTCGCTAGGATCCCATCCAGCCCTGCCCAGCCCAGTCCAGTCAAACCGGCCTCTATCAAACCTCCTTTCATCCCGGCCGGCCCCATCAATTCGGCCTCTTCCAGGCGCTACGAGGAGAATACGAGATGAGCTCGCGCACGAACCCGCTGGTGGAATGCGTCCCCAACTTCAGCGAAGGACGCAATGACGACGTCATCGCCAGGATTACCGGTACGGTAGAAACCGTACCCGGCGCCAAGCTGCTCGACGTCGATCCGGGCCGCTCCACCAACCGCACCGTGGTGACGATTGCCGGACCGCCGGAGGCCGTCGTCGAGGCGGCATTTCGCGCCGTCGCCAAGGCCAGCGAGCTGATCGACATGAGACGCCACAGCGGCGAGCATCCGCGCATGGGTGCGACCGACGTCTGTCCGCTGGTACCGATCTCGGGCATCACCATGGAAGAGACCATCGAGTGGGCGCGCCGCCTTGGTGAGCGCATCGGCCAGGAGCTCGACATCCCCATCTTCCTCTACGAGCACGCTGCGACCTCATCCCAGCGTCGCAACCTGGCGGTGATCCGCGAGGGCGAGTACGAGGGTATGGCGGACAAGCTCCAGCGGCCGGAGTGGAAGCCAGACTTCGGTCCTTCCGAGTGGCGCCCCAAGAGCGGCGCTACGGCCGTTGGAGCGCGCGATTTTCTGATCGCCTACAACGTCAACCTCAACACTACCTCCACCCGCCGCGCCACCGCCGTGGCCTGGGACGTACGCGAGAAGGGGCGGCTCAAGCGCGAGGGCGGCAAGCCCGCAGGCAAGCTGCTCCGCGACGCGGACGGCAAACGCATCTGGGAGCCCGGCACGCTCAAGGGCGTCAAGGCGATCGGCTGGTACATCGAGGAATACGGCATCACCCAGGTCTCGCTCAACATCACCGACCTGAGCGAGACGCCGGTCCACAAGGTATTCGACGAAGTGGCCGGCAAGGCGGCCGCCCGCGGCATGCGCGCCACCGGCTCCGAGCTCGTCGGCCTGATCCCGCTGCAGTCGATGCTCGACGCCGGCTGCCACTACCTCACCCTGCAGCAGCGCTCGCGCGGCGTCTCCGAGACCGAGCTGATCAAGATCGCCGTCAAGTCGATGGGGCTGGATGAGCTAGCGCCTTTCGACCCCGACCAGAAAATCATCGAGTACCGGCTGCGCGACGCCGCCGACGCTCCCCTGGTCGGCATGGACCTCGCTGGCTTCGCCGACGAGACCGCCTCCGAGTCGCCCGCTCCGGGTGGCGGCTCCGTCGCCGCCTACCTCGGTGCTCTCGGCGCTGCCCTCGCTGCCATGGTCGCCAACCTCTCCTCCCACAAGCGCGGCTGGGACGACCGCTGGGACGAATTCTCGCACTGGGCAGAGCGCGGCCAGGCCTTGAAAGACGAGCTGCTGCGGCTGGTGGACGAAGACACCCACGCCTTCAACCGCATCGGTGAGGCCTTCCGCCTTCCCAAAAAGACCACCGAGGAGAAAGCAGCGCGCGCCGGCGCCATCGCTGCTGCCACCCGCGGCGCCATCGAGGTGCCGTTCACCGTCATGCAGCGCTGCCTCGAAGCCCTGGACGTCGCCGAAGCCATGGCCCGCGACGGCCTCGGCGCCTCCGTCTCCGACGCTGGCGTCGGCGCCCTTTGCGCCCGCGCCGCCCTGCGCGGCGCCCACCTCAACGTCAGGATCAACGCCGGCGACGAGCAGGACGAAGCCTACCTCGCCGAGACCCTGGAGGCCGCCGATCGCATGGCCGAAGAGGCCGCACGGCGTGAGCGCGAAATCCTCACCATCGTCGACGAGCGCCTGGCGGATTCGTAACTCTCCTAAAGAAAGTTGCGCGCCTAGCCAAGATCGACACAGCTTTTTCCGTCTTCTAAGGGCGAGAGCGTTTTCTCAGCCAGGGGTCTATCCCGGACGCTTGGCGAACGCCTCAGCCAAGGAGGACGCCGATGGAGCCGGATCGCCCCAAGCCCGTACACAAACCGTTGGATCGCAGCCACCGTCTGCTCTTCAGCCATCCGCGCACGATTCAGGACCTGCTGCGCGGATTCATCGATGAGCCCTGGGTAGAGGATCTCGACTTCGAGACCTTGGAAAAGCTGCCCTCGGACTACCTTTCAGGGCAGCTCGCGGGCGAGTTTGAAGAGCGCATCAGTGACGTGGTGTGGCGCGTGAGCTGGCAAGATTCCGAGCTCTACGTCGTCATCCTGCTCGAGCTACAGTCGTCCAGCGAGCAGGACATGGCGCTGCGGATGCTGGTCTACGTCGCTCTGTTCTATCAGCGATTGCTGAAAGAGCACCCCCTCAGGAAGGATAGAAGGCTGCCACCGGTGCTGCCCATTGTGTTCTACAACGGTGATCCAGAGTGGACGGCGCCGCTGGGGATCGAGGAGCTCATCGAGCCGGTGCCTGAGAGTCTCCGCCCTCACCTGCCGTCGATGCGCTACTTTCTAGTCGATGAAAAGCGGTTGCCCCTGGAGACCCTGGAGGATCTGTTAGAAAACACGGTGGCGGGTATCGCTCGCATCGAACAGAACCACGGGCCCGAATACCTCCGCACCATGGTCGAGCATTTCGCCCAATGGCTCGATCATCCCGAGCACCGCGATCTGCGTCGAGACATGTTAGCCTGGCTATCCAAGGTCGTACTTCCCGCGAGGTCTCCTGGGGCCGAAGTACCCGAGCTACAAAACTTCGCGGAGTTCAGGACCTACCTGGAGGACACTATGCAGACTTGGAATGAACGCTGGGTTGCCGAAGGGCGCGAAGAAGGTTTGCGCATGGGACTCCAGCAAGGGCGAAGAGAAGGACGACAGGAAGGGCGAAGAGAAGGACGACAGGAAGGGCGAAGAGAAGGCGCCAGAATCGGCCGTGCCGAAGGCGAAGGGACGATGTTTCGCCGTTTGTTCCAGCGCAAGTTCGGCCGGTTGGATGGAGATTCCGAGCAACGGATTCGCTCGGCTGATGGCGACCAGCTCCTGCGGTGGGCCGAGAGGCTTTTGACAGCTGAGACCCCCGAGGAAGTCTTCAAACCTGCCGAGTAGTGCAACGCTCTGATGGAATTCCTGATTCCCGATCCCGCACTGCGAAATGCGCAGGACACGATCTGCCGCGCGGTAGCGACGGCGGGTGGACGCGCTTACCTGGTTGGGGGATCGGTGCGCGATGCGCTGCTCGGCGAAGCGGCCAAGGATC
>JBCCEE010000736.1:0-3419 GCA_039030415.1 Acidobacteriota bacterium | reverse complement strand
CGGCATGATCAGCTGCCAACCTTCCACGGTCTGCAGGAAGATCTGCGGGAAGGTCTGCAGGGAGGGTCGGTTCAGCCGCTGGCGGGTGCGCAGAGCAGCGGCCAGCATCGAGGCCACGGCGAGCGCCAGGGTAACCCCGAACAGGACCCGCTGCAGCGGTGTTTCCGGCAGGTGCCCAAGGTACGGGTCGAGCGCCTCTCGGTAGCTGAAGAACAGCAGCAGGGCGAGGTAGACGAGATGCCCGGCGAGCGCCGAGGCCCCGAGCTCCGGACGTCCACCCGCGCGACCGAGAGTGCCGATTCCCAGGCTCGTGACGGCGAGGAAGAACAGCGGGTAGAGCGTCCACTGCTCGAGGCTGGGGCCGAGCTCGAGCGCCAGGAAGCACAGAAACGCGCCGGAGCCCAAGAACAGTAGCGTTTTGGAACGCCGCCAGTAGGCGAGGGGTAAGACGCCCACCAGCATGAGCCCCGGCGCGAAGACGTTGGCTAGCTGAAGGGAGCCGGTGAAGTCGACCGTCGACCAGGCGCCGAGCAGAGCGAGGGCGAGGGCACCCTGGGGGATCGAGGGTAGCGCCCAGGCCAGGGCCAGGGCACCGAGTGCCCAGGCGAGGAAGGCGTCGGGGTAGGGAGAATCGAAATGATAGATCTGGCTGATCAACCAAATTCCGGCGCCGAAGATCATGGTGCCGAACAGGTGCAGGGTTTGGGTGGCGACGCGCGACCCTGGCCGGATCTTCGCCAGCACGAGCCCACCACCATGGCTGAGCACCAGGCCGCCGAAGATGATGGCGAGCTTGGTCCACTTGGACATCTCGGCCCAGTTGTAGGCGAAGTGCAGGATGACGCCGAAGCCCAAGGCCACCGCGCCGAGGGCGGCGAGCAGCAGGCGTGCCGAGCTGGTGCCGAGGCCTGCGGGATAACGCTGGCGCAGGGTGGCGGCTTGTTCGGCGCTGATCAGGCCCTCGGCCTGCCAGCTCGGGAGCTCGCCATGCAGCCAGGCGTGGTGGCGGCTCATGACGCGCTCCGCTCGAGTCTTTTCTCGAGTCTTGGGGATGGGTGGGGCATGGCGAGGCTCCTCTGGGTCTGGATGACGGGTTGTACCCTACTTCTAAACAGCAGGAGCCATGCCAGGGGCGGGAGCCCTAGAAATCAACGTTCTCAGGGGGTTTGGGAGACCGGTGCAGCTTGGCGGCGGCATGCAGGTGCAGCACGAAGGCTGCACCTGCGGCATGCCGGCCCATTTGCGGACCGGGATCTACTCCTGGTAAGGGCGCAGGACCTCGGCCAAGAGCCCAGGCGCGAAATTCTCGGGATGGTTGGAGAGGTAGCCGGGCTCGAGCCCAGACCAGGCCACGAGGTCGGCGAGAGCGACCTTTTCGCCTCCCCAGGCATCCCACCGGCCATCCGGAGCGAGCACGGCCCAAAGCCACTCCCTGTGTAACAACACACGCACGATCTCTCGTTGCTCCGCGACGCTCCAGAAACGCAGCACGCCGTCTTGGTCACCCAGGATCAGGAAGCGCCCTTCAGGGTGCAGCTCGATCGCCGAGATACCGACGGGTGACACGCGATGCAAGGACTTCAGGCGGCCGTTGCGCGCGCTCGAAAGGCCGAGTGCTCCGTCGAGACCACCGGTCAGAAACTGTTCGCCGTGAACATCGAACGCTAGCGCCTGAACGAGAGCATCACGCCCCTCGAGAGCGAAAAGCGCCTGATCGTTCTCGATGCTCCAAACCAGTGGGTGCCGCTTGGCGAAATCCATCACGGCGAACCGACCGTCATTCGTGGCCGCGATGGCATCCACACTCGTGCGTCGGCCGATCCGCCCGATCAGCTGCTGCTCCGAGTGGTTCCGGAGATAGGCATCGCCGTTGGCGATCTGGGCGAGTACGACACCCCGTGTCGGCAGGGCTTCGAGACGCCAGACCGGCTCGCCTTCCGGGTGTGGAAGCACGGCCCTTGGCTCGGTGGCTCCGAGGTCCCACACCCACAGGCTGCCATCGTGGAAGCCGACGACGAGCGCTTGCCCAGCTTCGATCCAGACCATGGCGTCGACTTTCTCTGCGGGACCTTGGAGCTGCTGCAGCAAACGGCCGGTGCCAGCCTCCCAGATCCGAACGCCTCCGTCCATGGCACCGGTGGCCAAGAGGTCGCCCGTAGGCTCCAGAGCGAAGGAGGTGACCTCGACCTCGTGCGCGACCTCAGCGAGGATCTGCCGGGTTTCACGCTGCCAGATCCTGACGCTCGGGTCTCTGCTCTGGTGGTTGCCAGGGCCGACCGCGACGAGCGAACCGTCGGAGCTGGCGATCGAACGTCCACCCTCCAGGACGACCGGCGGTTGGCTGGACGCCAAATCCCAGATACTCGCGAATTTGGCGTTCTGGGCTACCAGCTGCTCGGCGTCCTCGCTGAGGTACAGAGCCTCGAGCTTCAGGTGGCTCTGCCTTCCCCTCTTGGTGTAGTTGTCGCTTTTCAACCGGAGGAAGTTGATTCCGTGAGCCCCGGCGGTCAGCTCGGTGCCGTCAGGGTGGGGCACGAGAAGCGACGGTCCGAACGAGCTCTTCAAGGTCTGGATCGGCATCCCGATTTCCGGAGCCACCAGATCGATTCGGCCATCCCGGCGGCCGATCGCAGCCCAATCTCCCAACGGATGGAAGGCGATGGCGGAGAATGCTGCACAGGGCTCGAGCTCGGTAGCCTGGTAGACCACCTCACCGCTCTCACGGTGCCAAAGCCAGGCCTGGCGACTGGAAGACGCCAGCACGTAGATGCGGGTGCGGACCTCGGCCATGCGCGGGTAATGGCAGTCAGAGCCAGGACGTCAACCGGAGTGGCCCCCTGTCGGGGGAAGCCCAAGCGCAGCCGCCGCCTCGACAAACGGACCGGGCACCGGCGCCTGGAAGCTCGCCTCGGCAAGCCCCCACGCCCGCGTGAGGTCCTCAGGTAAGCGCACCGAGCGAGCGTGGAGCCAGGGATGGCCCAACAAAGAGGCAGGGCCGCCGTACAGCGCGTCACCCACCAGCGGATGCCCACGGGACGCGAGATGCACCCGCACCTGGTGACGAGCACCGGTGGACGTCTGAAGGCAAACCCAGCTCGCCTCGGAGGATGAGCGCAAGGTCCTCACACGGCTTTGCGCGTTCCTCGGCTGGCCGCGGCCAGCCCCCACGACCATGCGGGTCGCGTCGGCCGGGTCATGTGCGATGGGAGCATCGATGTGCAGACCCTTTGCCGGGACTCGTCCGGCGACCAGAGCCTCATAGGTCTTCTCGCACCGGTGTTCGGTGAACGCGCGGCGAAGGGCTGCATGCGCTTCCGCCGTCCGCGCCACCAGCAGAACACCCGAGGTGCCTTGATCGAGCCGATGGCCAAGGCCGCCCTCCCGGGGCACGTCGAACGCCTCCCATACCTCGGGAAACT
>JBCCEE010000735.1:0-3430 GCA_039030415.1 Acidobacteriota bacterium | reverse complement strand
GGCTGCCGCACTGTCTCTGGTCAGCCGGACCATGCTCTCGACGCTGCGCTATTTGCTGCGGCCTTGGCCCTTGGGCTGGCGTATCGTGCTGCGCGTACGTCGTCGCGTCCATCACTGGCTCGGCTCGAGATAGGCCCCCTGCCAGCTCGCCCTCCAGGGCTCTAGCGGCAAATGGCAGCCGATGGCTCCGGCTGCACCGTCACGTGGGCGCCAGGATGCAATTTTGTCAGCAGTTGCCGCACCCCGTCCGAAACGGTCTCGGCCGGCATGCCTTTGCGGATCACGACATGTACCGTGATCACATCCTCACCTGGCCGCAACGTCCAGACGTTCAAAGCATGTACCGACTCCACACCGTCGACCTCCAAGATCTCTTGCTCGAGCCGAGGCACATCTACATTTTCTGGGGCTGCCTGCATCAGCACCGAGATCACCTCTCGAAGCACGCGGCTGGCTCCCCAGCAGATGACCGTAGCGATCAGGATCGACGCCGCCGGATCCGCCCAATTCCAGCCTCGCCATAGGATCAGGCTACCGGCGACCAAAGCTCCTACCGATCCGAGCGCATCCCCCAGGACATGGAGCAAAGCGGCACGGGTATTGAGACTGTGCGTGTGGCCGCTGAGCATGCCGGCGATCCCAAGATTTACCATCAGGCCGATCAGGGCCACCACCAGCATCGGCCCCGCCAACACTTCGGACGGCTGACCAAGGCGCCCGAGAGCTTCTACCATGATCCACGCCGCAAGCACTACCAGAGCGCCCGCGTTGAGCCCGGCAGCCAGGACTTCCGCACGCTGATAGCCCATAGTCTGCCGCGCATCCGGTGGTCGATTGGCCCAGCGAGAAGCCATCAAGGCCACAGCCAAGGCGCCCGTATCCGACAACATATGACCCGCATCGGCGAGTAGCGCCAGCGAACCGGTCAACCACCCGCCGACGGCCTCGACCAGCATGAAGCTACCCGTGAGCACCAAGGCCCAACTGAGCCGGCCGGACTCGGCCGGGTCATGGTGGTGATGAGCGCCGCCGGGATGGGTGTGCGCCACTAGCCTAACGACCGACCCTAGACGACCACCGAGAAGCGTCACCGCTCTCGAAAGCGTCGGAGAAGATCGTGCCGGTGTCGCCAGAGGTGACTGCAGTGCAGGCGCTCGTCGGCCCCATGCAGGCGTCGGAATCGAGAAATCCGGCCACGACGTAGTAGTACTCGCGTCCGTCTTGTAGGCCGGTATCGTCGAACGAAGTGTCGGTAGTCTCCCCGGCAATCGTCTTGCCGAAGTCGCACTGGCGCTCGCCGTCAGTGCGGAAGACTTTGTAGCGCGTGGCACCAGGTACCGCAGACCAGGTCAGGCCGGCGCCCTGGGCAGCTGAGATCGCCGTGACTGCAGGTGCAACGGTGGGCCGCCCAGCACAGCCTCCACTCTGGACCGCCGGTGTATCGCAGGCGATACCGTGGCGATCGAAGGCGTCGAAGATCGCCTGCATGTGTGGCGTGCCGTCGTTCAGGTCGCCATTGTCATCGTCCGAGGCCAAGAACTGCTGGTAGCCAGAAGACGCTGCGCAGCCGCCTTCTTCGCCGTTCGAGAGCGAGAACCACGACGCCACATTATCGGTACCGAGGAAGGTCAATCGGGTCGCAACCTCGAGCGCCGTGTTGTTGTCGAAGCCGTATCTGCCCGGAAGATCGCGCTTCAAGAGATCCCAGATCGACTCCGAGGTCAGGGCTCCCCGGCAGTGTCGGCTGTTGCCGCAATTGGCATTCACCCAGGCGACGTCATGCGGCTGCTGTGACTGACGACGCATCCAGTCGATATCGCGCGCCGAGGTGCAGCCAAAGGCCGGAATACACGGATCGCCGAAGCCGCCACAGGTATTCGCCAACGCGCCCCGGCCGGGACACGAGTCATTGAGGCGCAGCGCGGCGAATACGTCGGCGATACCTTCACCCGGGTTGGATACCGAGCCGTTGGTGCCGAAATCGTCCATGCCATGGCCCCACTCATGATCGATCACGCCTGCGATTTCGCCGAGATTGGCGCAGTCTCCTTGAGAACGGAAGAACTGCACCACTGAACCGGTCCAGAAAGCGTTGCAGACCACCGATATATTGACCTCCGCGGTCAATTGATTCTGCAACCACGTGTTTGTCGGTAAGTGACCACGCCCTTGCTCACTGATGCGATTGAGCTCGTAGAAGCAAGTGCGGGACGCATGGGTGTTGCCAGGGGACGCCCCGGGGGGAGTCGTACAATCGGTACCATCGCTCGTTCCCAGATCGAGATCGCCGTCCGCTGACGATTCCGAGATCTCACCACAAAAGTCGTCGATGCGAATGAAGGGTCCGGAAAGGTCGGTCGTCATGGTTCCGGTCACGCCAAAGACGTTGCCGCCAGCGTCGGCGGTTGCCGTACCGCCATCATGGGTGACGTTGGCAAAAGGCATCGGGTAGCCAGCGACTTCGTTGCCGTTCGGCGGGATTCCGTCATTGCTGAACGGATAGACGCCACCCTTCACATTGCGCGGGTTCTGATAATGCAGCGTGTCGCGGAGCTCTACGATCTCGCCCGTGTGGGCGTCGACCGCCCCGTCATAGCGACCGATCACACCGTCGAATCGTAGCGGGAAGACCCAGACCAGACGGTGCTCATAATCCCCCTCTTCTGCGGCCAACGGCAGGAGCTCGAGCGACGCCGGGGCGCGGAGATCGTCGGGCTGCCGAGGCCCCAAATAGCCGAGCAAGGCATCGAAAGCCTGCGCTTCATCGAGCGTCGGCTGCCTCGCGACCTCGAGATCACCCCAACGGTCGAATCCCATCAGCACCAGGTTGCCGCTGTTGATCGTGGCCGCCAAACCAGCTCCGCGCACCGCGATGCCATCGACCACGCGAGCGGCATGAATCTGAATCAACTGACCCTGGCTGTGGATGCCGACGTTCGGTGTCAGCTCGTCCAGGTCGATCGCCAGGTCCGTCGCGTGGCGATCGACGAACGTCCGGACACGCTCCCAGGCCAGCTGCTCGAGGGCGACTTCGTCGGGCGCGGCCGAATACCCGAGCTGCTGCCAGTCGAGCGCGTTGCCTGCTCCAGGCAGAATGGGCTCCCGCAGCCAAAGAGCGACCGGACGCCCTCCCCTGGCGTCGAATCGCGCGCTGTCTCGAGTCGCTCCGAGTACTTGCAGCAGACGACCGCGGCTCGCAGCCTGTTCCGGTGTCAGCTCCGACAGCTTCAGATGCGCGGAATCAGGTTCTAGCCCAGGCACGGCGATCTCCTTCGCCGCCAGCTCAGCCGACGGCTCCGGTGGGAAAAAGCCGAAGACCGGCGAGACTGCGATCATCGGCAGGAGACACAAAAACAGGCAATTCCGACGCATGTCTAGGCCCTCGAAGCGTTGTTCCAATATGCGAGCTGCCCCAGTCAAAGTGCAGGGC
>JBCCEE010000734.1:0-3436 GCA_039030415.1 Acidobacteriota bacterium | reverse complement strand
GTGACGCTGCTCACCCGTGTGGCAACGATCAAGGACGTCGAGGTCGACCTGCTCGACCTCCACAACGCCCTCGAGCGCTACGCCAGGATCGCGCCGCGACCGGCTCAGCTCGTCGAGCTGCGCTACTTCGGCGGGCTCACCAACCCGGAAGCGGCCGAAGTGCTCGGGGTATCGCTCGGCACCGTCGAGCGAGACTGGCGGCTAGCCCGCATGTGGCTGGGCCGCGAGCTCGCCCGCTAAGTTAGATCGCATGCCAGAACAGCGTTTGTGAGGTGGTAGGCCGTGTTGGCGGAGCGAGCAAGGGCGGAGATGTCTGAGCGTGTAGGCTAAGTGGCTGGTCGTAGGCCTCGGTGAGTTAGTGCTTTACGCAGCTGCATAGCGACCCTGCGAGTTCCGCAGCCCGGCGCAGCCCGTCAAGCACGGCCGTCTATCGATCGTTTCTGGACGGGGTCGAGTTGTCGGCACGAGCTAGCGGCATGAGCGGCAGCGCGAGATGCGCTGACGAGAACGACGGCTAGCGGCGCGGAGCGCCTGAGAAGCCGGGGGCTAGCATCGCGGTCATGCGAGCGGGACGCACGATCTGCTGCTGACGCATCCAAGCGTCGGCCTTCATCAGGTGCTCGGTGCCGGCGTCCCCGGCCAGCAGCTCACCGATGCGGCGTCGGCTCGCGGCGGCGAGGAGGTGCATGTCGGCGGTCTCGAAGCCCTCGCGGGCTCGCCGAAGCGCCGCCAGCGCGGCCTCCCGGTTACCCTCGAGATAATGCGCTCCGGCTTCGAGCAGCGTGGCCAACGGCTTGCCGAAGGGTGACCGCTCGCGCTCGATACGCGCAGCGGCTCGACGCACCCTGGAGCGCTGGCTCTTGGCGCCAGAATCCTGGTCGGCCACGGCCAGAGCGCAGCGGCCTTCCATGAAGCTGGCCTCGATGCGCAGGGTCTGCAGGCGCCAGAGGTGGGAGCGCTTCACCCGCGGCAGGTCGGCGAGCCAGCGTTCGAGGGCAGCTGCTGCGTCCCCCTGGTAGAGGTCGGCCAGCCGCTGGGCGATTATCGCGTGGAGCTCGAGCCGATGCAGCAAGGGTCCGTAGCCGGGTATGGCGTGCAGCTCTTCACGCCGCCAGGCGTCGAGAGCGCGCTCGAGCTCGAGCCGATAGTTTTCGCAGGCGTCGGCCGCCAGCCACGACATGCCGAGGCGCGCCCGCAGGCTGGCGGCCGCCAGGACATTGCCGCGCTCCTCGGCCTCGGCCAGCAGGCCTGGCAGCGAGCGAGCGACCTCGGCCAGCTCGCCGCGCTGCAGCAGGGCCGCCAGGTAGGATCGACGCGCCAGCGTGACCTCGGCAATGGCTCCCGGGCACTGCTCGGTGAAGATCACCTCGGCTTCGTCGCAGCGCTCAGTGGCCTGTCGCCATTGTCCGAAGTCAAAGGCGGCGCGTCCGGTGTAGAGGTGCCCCAGGCCCGTCGTCAGCGGATCATCAGCCTCTTGGATCAGCGGCTCCATGCGCGCGAGCAGGCGCTCGACCTGTCGCCGCGCCGCGCTGCCGGCGCCGGCCAGGTAGCAGGCTTCGAGCCCCAGTGCCCGAGCCGCCCGCTTCGGCTCGCCGGCCGCCCAAGCCATGCGCAGCCCGAGCAGTCTCATCACCCCCGCGCGGATTGGATCAATGTCGGCCAAGCTGGTGGCGGCGGCGTGGCAGGAATCGATCGACATGTCTCGCTGCGCGAGTGAAATGCCGTCTCGCTGCGCGAGTGAAATGCCGTCTCGCTGCGCGAGTGAAATGCCGTCTCGCTGCGCAAGCTCAGCGCTCGGGCGGCGTTCGAAGCCGGGACGCGCGAAGCGCCAGCAGAGGTGGTGCCACACCAGGCTCCAGCGGGTCGCCCAGCGACTGCGCGGCAGCGCAAGTCCGAGAGCCTCGTGCACCCGCTCCAGCTCCACCAGACCCCGGGCCAGGTAGCCGCTGCCCAAGTACGAGCGCGCGGCCTGGCTGCGGAGCTCGATCGCCTGCATTCCCGTAGCGCGCTCGGCGAGGTCCAGGTAGGTCGCGGCAGCTGCCGCCGGCCGACCCGCGTTGGCGTGAGACTCCGCCAGCTGGCGCCGAATTTCGAGGCTCTGCGCGTGATCCAAGACCTCGAGATCGAGCGCTCGGCGATAGAACAGCGCGGCGCGGTCGAAGGCTAGCGCTCGCCACGCGCGCTGACCCGCCAGCACCGCCTGCTCGGCAGCCCGTGCGGGGTCGCCGCCGTTGCGGTAGTGGATGTAAAGACTCTCCGGATCACCGAGCCCGCGATCGACCAGGGTCTGGGCTACCCGCAGGTGGATCTCGCGCCGCTCGCGGCGATCGATCTGTTGCGCCAGGGCCTCACGAATGCGGTCGTGATAGAGCTCGATCGCGCCGGCGGAGCCGCTCGGCCGGATCAGGTGAGCCGCCTGCAGAGCCGCCACCAGCGGCCGCTCGTCGCCGCTCGAGCCAGCGGCTTGGAAGGCAGCCGCGGCGTCGATCGGGCGGCCGGCGGTAGCGAGGGTAGAGAGCAGGGCGCGCGAGCCCGGCGGACAGAGACGGATGCGGGAATCCAGCATGTCGGCGAGCGTGATGCGGGTGTCGAGTCCCGTGGCCGCCAGGTCGGCGTCGTAGCTCTTGACGTAGCCGACCAGCTGCTCGATCAAGAAGGGATTGCCCTGAGCTTCCCGCACGACGCTGTGGGCCAGCCGCTCGACGCTGGCCGAGGCTCCGAGCAGCGAGCTCGCCAGGGCCATGGCGTCGTCTTCCTCCAGCGGGCCCACCGAGAGCTCGGTGTTGTCCTCTTGCTCGGTGAGAGACACGAGATCCCGCAGGAACGTCTGGGACGTCATCTCCTCGCTGCGGAAGCAGGTGATCAGGAGCAGCGGGGGAGGATCCGGCGGCCTCAGAATCTCCTCCAGGAGCGCCGCGCTGTCGGCATCAGCCCACTGCAGGTCGTCGATGTACAGCACGACGGGACGCTGTTCCGAGATTCGGCGCAGCAGCTCTCGCAGGGCGCCAAAGGCCAGCCTGCGACGCGGCAGACGATCGGCGGCTCCTCGGCTCGAGCGAGGGTAGTCGGCGATCGCAGCGACGCGCTGCAGGACGGGGAACAGCTGAGCCAGAGCCCGTATCTCGCGCGGCAGCAGCACTTCGACGTCGGAGCGCTCGAGCTCCATGAGGTATTTGCTCAAGCTATCGACGATGCCGTCCAGGGCCTTGTAGGGAACGAGCTCGCGGACGTAGCAGCGACCGGGAAGCACGACGGCGCGTCCCGAGGTGATCAGGCGGCGCAGGAAGGTGTGGACGATGGCCGTCTTGCCCATGCCCGAGACGCCGTGGACGTGAATCGACAGCGTGCGTCCCTCGATCGTGGCGTTGAACGCCTGGTCGAGGATCAGGAGATGGCTCTGGCGACCGATCAGCTGGTCGCGGTGGACCGCGGCCAG
>JBCCEE010000733.1:0-3467 GCA_039030415.1 Acidobacteriota bacterium | reverse complement strand
GCGGCGGATATCGAACGCTACCAGGAAGGCCTGCCGGTAGCGGCGCGCGCCGGCGACTGGCGTTACCGGGCCGGCAAATTCCTGCGCCGCCACCGTCGTGCGGTGCTCGGCACAGCAGCGGTCGTGCTGATGCTGCTCGGCTTTGCCGTGGCGATGGCGCTGCAGGCCGAGCGCGTCACCTATGAGCGCGATCAGGCCCGCCTCGAGCGCAACAAGAAATCCCAAGTGCTGTCGCTGGTGCTGCAGCTCTTCGAGCTCAGCAGCCCCTACGTCCTGCCGGGTGAAGAGCTCACCGTCCGTCAAGCGCTGAAGCGCAGCGTTCCCATCCTCGAGGACGCGCTCCAAGACCAGCCGGAGGTGCGCGCCGAGCTGCTGCACACGTCGGGGACGCTGCTCAACGACCTCTTCGACCACCAAGTCGCCAAGGCTCAGCTCACCGAAGCCCTCGGGATCCTCCAAGACCAGCACCGCGACGACCACCCCGACGTCGTCATGGCGATGGCTACGCTCGCCTCGGCCCATCGCGATCTCCTCGAGTACGAGCCAGCCGAGGAGCTGGCCAGAGCCGCCGTCGCCAGCGCGCGCCGGCTGGAGACCGAAGGCGTCTCGCAGCCGTCCGAGGGCCTGCTGTCCCACGCGCTGAACACCCTGGCCTCGGTGCTCTGCTGCCGCTCCGAATCGCCTGCGGATGCCGAGCTCCTGGCGCGCGAAGCCCTGGCGGTCAGCCGTGACGTTCCCGGCAATGACGGCGTCATCGAAGCCCTCGACCGACTGGCGACGATGCGCAACAACTCCGGTGACTACCACGAGGCGATCGAGCTGCGTCGCGAGGTGCTCGAGCTGCTGCGAGAGCGCTTCGGCAGCGACCACCCTCGCCTGATCGCCACGCTCAACAACTTCGGCCTGAGCTTCCGCCGGGTAGAGTCGTTCGCCGAGTCGGAGCAAGCCTACCTCGAGGGTCTACGCCTGCACCGCACCAACTTCGGCGACAAAGCTCCCAGCCCCTACCTGATGAACAACCTCGGCGCGCTCTACTACGCCATGGGCGACGGCGTGCGGGCCGAGAAGACCTTCCGAGAAGGCCTGGCCGAGGTGCAGGAGCACTTCGATCCCTGGAATGGCTTCGTCTTCAGTTTCCATCTGTGGATCGAGCGGTCGCGCATTCTGCAGGGCAAAGCGGCCGAGGCGGAGGCCGCACTGCGCCAGCTGATACCCCAGTGGAAAGAGCGCTTGAACGGCACCCTACGCTATTGGGGAGCCCGTGGCACCTTGGGTGAGGCGGTGAGCCTGCAGGGGCGCTGTGATGAAGCCGAGCCGCACCTGGTCGAGAGCTTTGAAGCCTTGCTCCCAGGATCGCTGATGCGCGGCAAGCGCGACGCACTGAAGCGACTGCGCGAACATTTCGAGCGCTGCGATCGACAGGAACGGCTGGCAGCCTACGAGGCCGCGCTGGAGAGCTCAGCGACGCCGTAGCCGCTCGTCGACGAAAGCTCTGGTCAGCCTCTCCACCCGCCAACAGTAAAAAATCTCTCAGCCGTGTCGCTCGTGCGGCCAGCACCTCTGCTGAGCGAAAACGTTGCGCTTGGCGCGGTTCGACCCGCTGAAAGGCACCCCGAAAGCCCGTTTTGGGTGGGTCCTGAGCCCCCCTCGGATCTGCACAAGTTTCGCGCCACTTTTTTCCTTCGTCCGCGACCGTTGAATCGTCTGCAAGTTATTGAGCAATCAGGATTTCAGGCTAGCGCCCCTGTATATTGGGGTCACCTTGACAGGTACAACTACATCTTGTACTCTCTCCCCTGCTTCCAGTAAGGTATAGAGAATGATGTATGTGTTTGCTAGGCCTGATAAGTGGCCTTTTCGACAGTAACGGTTGCGAGTTGCACGCGCGGCCGGGGAGGGTCAGAAAACACTGACACTTCAGAGCCCAACGCTCTGGCGGGCAAGCCTGTTTGTGTCGGCTCAGGGGTTTTCTGCGCCCTCAAAATCGCCTGAACCTTGAATCGCCTGAACAATTAGATCGCCTGAAGATTTGGATCGCCTGAAGATTGGATCGTCTGACCGCTCGAGCGCCTGAACAGCAGTCCGCCGATCCGTCGAGTCCTGAACCATCGAGTGCCGTGAACCAACCCCATGAACGTCATGTCTGTCGCCGCATATCTCTGACCGGTGTATCAGGGATCGAAGCCATGAGTGGTCTGGGAAGTCAGGTCCGGAAACATCAAGAGCCGTCATCGTTTGTGCCGGACGCCCCGAAAGAGGAGTAGCTGAATGTTGCAACTGCGAGTCGTTAAACGGACGGGAGAAGTCGTCGAGTTCGACCAAAACCGGATCCTCAATGCCGTCCGAAAAGCCGTCAGGGCATCGGGCCAAGAGTTACCCTCCGGCACCGTCGCCACGCTGGTGGAAGACATCCAGCAGGAGATTGCGCAGCGCTTCATCGAGTTTTACCCCAACGTCGAGAACATCCAGGACATCGTCGAGAAGCACCTGGTTCGCGGCCAGCACTACGAGATCGCCAAGCGCTACATCCTCTACCGCGCAGAGCGGCAGCAGGTGCGCGACGAGGCGGCACGCCACGCCATCGAGAGCGCCAAGCTCGGCAAACTGACGGTCAAGAAACGGGACGGGCGCACTCAGCTGCTCAACGTCAAGAAGATCGATGAGACCCTGCGCCGCACCGCTCAGGGCCTGAGCGAAGACGACATCGACTTCGACGACATCGTGCGCGAAGTGGTCAAGAACGTCTACGACGAAGTCGACACCGTCGATCTCGACCGCGCGCTGGTCTTGGCCGCTGCCGCCTTCATCGAGCGCGACCCGGCATACAGCTACCTCGCGGCACACCTGCTGCTGCAGCGCATCTCGAAAGAGGTCATCGGGCGCTCGATCACCGACGACGAGCGCGACGATCTCTACCGCGAGACCTTCATCACCGGCCTGCGTGAGAACCTGGACCGCGGGCACCTCGACAAGCGGCTGGAATCGTTCGACTTCGAGCGGCTGGCCGCTGCCCTGCGTCCGGAACGCGACCACGAGCTCCAGTACCTAGGCCTCCAAACCCTCTACGAGCGCTACTTCCTGCGCGAAGACGACCAGGTCGTCGAGCTCCCTCAGGCCTTCTGGATGCGCGTGGCCATGGGCCTGGCAATGGAAGAGGAGCAGCCCGAAGACTGGGCGATCGAATTCTACGAGCTGATGTCGCGCCTGCGCTACATCCCGTCGACCCCGACCCTTTTCCATTCCGGCACCGCCAGCCCACAGCTGTCGTCGTGCTACCTGACCACCCTCGATGACGACCTGCAGCACATCTTCAAGTGCCTGGGCGACAACTCTCAGCTCTCCAAGTGGTCGGGCGGTATCGGTAACGACTGGTCCAACATCCGCGGCACCGGCTCGCCGATCAAAAGCGAGGCCAGTTATAAGCGGATTTAGGATGCCATCCGCTATTTGGCGGAGCGCTTGGCCGC
>JBCCEE010000732.1:0-3470 GCA_039030415.1 Acidobacteriota bacterium | reverse complement strand
GGCTTTGCCCTCGACGCCCTGGAGAGCGAAAGAACCCGCGGCGTGGAGCTCCTGAGCACGTCTCCACAGTCCGTTGCCAGTTACGTGGCTACCGAGGGGGATCCTCTCCTTCGTGCGGGCCTGGCCTTGGCGGGAGCCAACCATGTCGGCGAAGATGACGTGCCCGTCATTTATAACGGGATAGCTACAGCTAGAGAAGCCTCGTACCTAGACCTTTGGGGTACCGACCTGGTCGTGCTTTCGGCCTGTGACACGGGTGTCGGCAGTGTCCGCAACGGTGAAGGCGTCTACGCCTTGAGTCGTTCGTTCCGCGAGGCTGGAGCCCGTCGAGTCCTCCATACGCTCTGGGCGGTCGATGACGACGCCACGCATGCTTTCATGAAGGCCTTCTATGCTCGTTTCCTTGCAGGGACGCCCGCCAGGCAGGCCCTGCGAGAAACCAAACTCGCACTGGCGCGAGGAGGGGCCTGGCAACACCCCAAGTACTGGGCCCCGTTCGTGATGAGTGGCGAACGCTGAGGAGAACACCGAGGGATCTCGGGTTTTGTCGGAGCAGAGCAGCCAAAGCACCGGTTCAGCGGACGGCTTGACCGCAACCGGAAGCCAAATCACCGGGGATTTGGCCTCTGAAAAAGTCGATCATCACTTCACCGAGCAGACGAGGCGCCTCGAAAAACTCGATCACGCCTTGTCCGAGCCGCTGCAGGACCTCGAAAAAGTCGATTATCACTTCACCGAGCGCAGAATCGACGTCCCAAAACTCGATCGGGGGCTTGCCGAGCCGAGAGGGAGTCACGTAAGTGATTTATTTGCAGCATTTGAACTGGATTCGGCGGTGATTATGCCGAAGCGGCGTCGGCGAGGACGCCCCAGCACCACGGTGAGCCAGTTTCAGGGCTAACGTGGGTTTGCGTACGGCGCAGAGGACGCTGCCGACGTCGCGGCTCGGGCGGGCGCGGCGGGCGTCGTCGGAGTGGCGGGGCCGGTGGTAGTGAGCTCGAAGGTAACCTGGCCGGGTCAGGAGCCGGAGACGCCGGTGCGGCCGACCAGGGCTTCTTTGAGCTTTTCTAGCGTCTCTTCCTTTTTCGCGATCTCGCTCTGGGGCCAGAGTACCCTACGACTCTCGCGCGACGTTGAGACTAGGCTGCTAGACTCCTTGGCCCCATGCGAGAGCTGAAACAGTCCGTCGGCCTGGGAGCGGGGAGGCAGATAGCGTGTTTCTAGATGCCGTATGGATCGGCGTGGCCTTCCTCTCGGGGCTGGCCGCCAAGCAGATCAGGCTGCCGCCGCTTGTTGGCTATCTCGTCGCGGGCTTCGTGCTCTATGCGGTCGACGTCAACCCTGGCGAGGTGATCGACCATTTCGCGGAGATGGGCGTCACGCTGCTGCTGTTCTCGCTTGGGCTCAAGCTGCGCCTCGGCACGCTGCTGCGACCGGAGATCTGGGGCACGACGTTCCTTCACATGTCTACCACCACGGTGGCCTTTGCCCTCGGGCTGCCGCTGCTCGCTGTCCTTGGGCTGCCGCTGCTCGCCGGCCTCGACTTCAAGGCGGCGCTGCTGCTCGGTTTTGCGCTCAGCTACTCGAGCACGGTGTTTGCCGTCAAAGTGTTCGAGGAGAAGGGCGAGATGTCGTCGATCTATGCCCGCATTGCGATCGGCATTCTGATCATGCAGGACATTGCGGCGGTGGTCTTTCTGGTGTTTTCCGCGGGCAAGATCCCATCCGCCTGGTCGCTGGTGTTGATTGCCGGGCTGCTGCCGCTGCGCTGGATACTGCTTCGCGTCATGGACCACACGGGGCACTCGGAGCTGCTGATTCTCTTTGGCCTGTCGGTCGCGCTGGGCGGCGCTCAGCTATTCGATCTGTTCAATCTCAAGGGCGATCTGGGGGCGATGATCCTCGGTGTGCTCCTCGCTTCGCATCGCACGGCCGCCGCTCTGGCCAAGGCGCTGCTGGGTTTCAAGGATCTGTTCCTGGTCGGCTTCTTTCTGAGCATCGGTCTCAGGGGGCTGCCGGGACTCGACGTGCTGCTGGTCGCGGCATTGCTGGTCGCGTTCGTGCCGCTCAAGAGTGTGCTCTTCTTCGGTTTGCTGACGCGCTTTCGAAAGCGCAGCCGCACGGCGTTCCTGGCCGCCCTCGGGCTATCCAACTACAGCGAGTTCGGCCTGATCGTCGCGTCGGTCGCGGTCGGCAACGGCTGGCTCCCAGACACCTGGCTGATCGTGCTGGCCGTTGCCCTGGCGCTCTCGTTCATCGCCGCTTCGCCGCTCAACTCCGCGGCTCACGAGCTCTACGAGCGGTACCATGTCGGGCTGCTGAGGTTCCAGCATCCCAACCAGTCTCCGGACGAGCAGGAGATCGATACTGGCGACGCCAACGTGCTGGTCTTCGGCATGGGGCGCATCGGTACCGGGGCCTACAGCGCCCTCGACAAGCATGAGGAGACTAGGGTTCTCGGCATCGAGATGGACCCAGAGGTGGTCGAGCGCCACCAGCAAGCCGGTCGTAGCGTGCTTCAGGCCAGCGCCACCGACTCGGATTTCTGGGCCCGCCTACGCCTCGACCACGGCAGGCTGCGTCTGGTCTTGCTCGCCATGCCCCAGCACAGCGAGAACACCTTCGCCACCGAGCACTTGCTGAAGCATGGCTACACCGGCCACATCGCCGCCCTGGTGCGGTATGAAGACGACGGCGAGCTGCTGAAAGAGGTCGGTGTGCATCGCGTTTTCAATTTCTACACTGAGGCCGGCGCCGGTTTCGCTACCGACGCGTGGCGCGGCTTGGGCCCCGCGCCGCCGTCGGAGCACGAACGTAGGGCCTGATCCGCCGGGACGCCGGGGAAACCGCGGCGGGTGCGGCGATGGAAGCGATGAGCCCAGCTCCGCGGGCTGAATCGTCCGGGCTCGGATCAGGAGCCGGAAACGCCGGCGCGACCGACCAGCGCCTCTTTCAGCTTCTCTAGCGCCTCTTCCTTCTTTTCGAGCTCGCTCTGGGTCTCGGCGAGCTCGGCGCGCGCTTTGCGCAGCTGGGCCTGCAAGGATTTGACTCTGCCGTCGGCAGCTTTGCTCTCGTCGGCGATCTCTTCGAGTGAAGCTTCAGCGGCCTGACGCTCGCTCTCGAGCTCGGCGCGGGCAGCGTCGAGCTCGGTGGTGCAGGCTTCGTGACGCGAAGCGGCCTGCTTCGCCTGGCTCAACAGAGCCTGGACGATCGAGACCTCGAGCTGACGCGGGTGCGCAGGACTGGAAGCGGTCAGCTCCTCGAGGTAGCTCACGCCCTGGTTGAGGTTGGGACTCGCGCTCGCCGGATCGAGGAGCTGCATGCCCAGGAGGTAGAGCGCGTCGCTCCGACGCGGATCGCCGGCCGGCACACCGTCCAAGATCTGCTGATAGAGCGCGCTGGCCTTGTCGATCTCGCCGGCTGCCATGGCCTTGGTTGCCTGGCGCTGAACTTTCTTGAGCTCGCGCGAG
>JBCCEE010000731.1:0-3476 GCA_039030415.1 Acidobacteriota bacterium | reverse complement strand
CGCGCTCCTCCTACGGCGGCTACGGCGTCTTCCGCTCCGACGACCGCGGCGCCACCTGGCGTCACGTCGGGCTCGGCGAGAGCGATCGCATCGGCCGCATCCGGGTCGATCCGCGGGATTCGCAGCGCGTCTACGTGGCGGTGCTCGGCAAGCTGTACACGCCGGGCGGCGAGCGCGGCGTGTACCGCACGCTCGACGGCGGCGCCACCTGGCAGCGCGTGCTGACTGCGGACAACACCGCCGATGGAGAGACCTTCGCCGGCTTCGTCGATCTGGTGCTCGATCCCGCCAACCCCGACGTGCTCTACGCCGCGGGCTGGGAGCGCTCGCGGCGTCCCTGGGACTTTGTCGAGGGCGGCGCAGCCTCGGGCGTCTGGAAGTCGACCAACGGCGGCGACAGCTGGGTCAAGCTGGGCGGCGGTCTGCCGCAGGGTGAGCACGTCGGCCGCATCGGGCTGGCGGTCTCGGCGTCTCAGCCGCGCACGGTCTACGCCTCCATCGACAACCAGGAGCTGCTGCCCGAAGAGCAGTGGGATCTCGGCGACGGCGCGATTACCGCCAAGCGCCTGCGGACCATGACCAAGGACGAATTCCTGGATCAGGATCCCGAGGAGATCGAAGACTTCATCCGCGGCAACGACCTCGACACCAGCCTCGACGCCGCCAAGCTGATCGCCATGATCGAGAGCGACGAGCTCACCCTCGAGCAGCTGCGCGACGAGCTCGACGACGCCAACGCCAACCTGTTCTCGACCGACATCAAGGGCATCGAGGTGTGGCGCTCGGACGACGCCGGCGCCACCTGGCGCCGCACCCACGACGAGCCGATACGCGAAGTGGTCTACACCTACGGCTACTACTTCGGCCAGGTGCGCGTCGCGCCGGACGACCCGGACCGCATCTACGTGCTCGGCGTGCCGCTGATCACCTCCCACGACGGCGGCAAGACCTTCCTCCCCGCCAACGGTCGCGGCGTCCACGTCGACCATCAGGCGATGTGGATCGACCCCAACTTCAGCGATCGCGTGATCACCGGCAACGACGGCGGGCTCGACGTCAGCTACGACGGCGGCATCAGCTGGCTCAAGCTGGATCGCCAGCCGGTGGGCCAGTTCTACACCGTAGAGGTCGACATGGCCGATCCCTACAACGTCTATGGCGGCCTGCAGGACAATGGCGTGCTCACCGGCTCCAGTCGCTCGCGGCCCGGCATCGACGCCTGGCGGCGCATCGGCGGTGGCGACGGCATGTACATCCAAGTCGACCCGCGCGACAACGCGACGATCTATCTCGGCTTGCAGTTCGGCTACTACGGCCGCATCGACGCCGACGGCTCGCGCAGTCCGACGCGCCCCCGCGATCTCCTCGGCGAGCCTGCCCTGCGCTACAACTGGGCGTCGCCCATCCTGCTCTCCGAGCACAACCACGACACCCTCTACTTCGGCGCCAACCATCTGTATCGCTCGCTGGATCGGGGCGAGACCTGGGCTGCGATCAGCCCCGACCTCAGCCGCTCGCCCAACCGTGGCGACGTCCCCTTCGGTACGTTGACCAGCATCTCCGAGTCGCCGCTCGAATTCGGGCTGCTGTGGGCCGCCACCGACGACGGCCAGGTGCACGTCAGCGACGACGGCGGTCGCGAGTGGCGCGATGTCGCGGCCGGCCTGCCGAAGGATCGCTGGGTCACCCGCGTCGAAGCCTCGCACCACGAGCGCGACCGCGCTTACCTGAGCCTCAACGGCTACCGCGACGATGACGTCACCGCCTACCTCTACGTCACCGAAGACTTGGGTGCCAGCTGGACGTCACTAGCAGCGGGCCTGCCAGCCGAGCCGGTCAACGTCGTGAAGGAAGACCCGGTCAATCCGGAAGTCCTCTACGTCGGCACCGATCGCGGCGCCTACGCCTCGCTCGATCGCGGCAAGACCTGGCAGTCCTTGCCGGCAGAGATGCCCAACGTGCCGGTGCACGACCTCGTCGTCCATCCGCGCGAGCGCGAGCTGGTGGCCGGCACCCACGGTCGTTCGATGTTCATCCTCGACGCCCTGCCGATCCAGGAGCTCACTCCCGAAGTACGCTCCGAGCCGCTGCACGTCTTCCCGGTCGACCCGGTGAGCTACCAGCGCGGCTGGCGCTCTCGCCGCTCCGCCTGGTTCCACGATCCAATCGACGATCCCAGTCTCAGCATCCCCTTCTGGAGCGCTGATGAGGGCCGTATCACCCTGCTGATCGAAGACGAAGCCGGCCACGCCGTCCAGCGTCTCGAGCTCGAGGCCTCCCCCGGGATCAACGCCTTCGAATGGGACCTCCTGCTCGATGAAGAGCTCGCCCTCATGGCCGAGAAAGCGCGGCTCGAACAGCCCGCCGAGGACGATGCCAAGCCGCGCAAGAAAAAGCGCGGCAAGCCAGAGGAGGCCGAGGCCAAGCCCGAGCGCGGCACCCGCGCCAAGCAGCCCTGGTCCGAAGCCAAGCGCCTGGGCCGTCCGCTCTACATCACCCCCGGCACCTACACTCTAGAGATCCGCAGCGCCACCGCCGAAGCCGAGACCTCCTTCGAAGTCGAAGCCCCCGAGCCACGCCAGCCGCGCATGGATCCACCACCGCGGATCCGGGGTCAGCGGGATGATTGACGAACTGACTCACGGATCGCATCGGTACCCTTTTCGGAGCTTCGATACCACGTGGGTATCGAGTAAGTACCTCAAAGATCGATCTCGCGACCCGGGTCAGAATCGCGCTCGAAGTCGGAGTCTTCCCCAACACCCGGCATGGCCAGCAAAGCATCCTTGATGGAGTCTTGGCGCTGCGAAGGCAATAGGGCCTCATGCAGGATTTCTCGGTGTTCTGCCTCGGCAGACCGGCCATGCCCCGCAGCGCGAACCTTCAACTCGCGGACGATTTGCTCATCGAGATTTCGGACGATCAACTGGGCCATTCGTTAATCCTCCTGGTTGGCTCTCTGATGAGACCATAGCTATCAATCGGGTTTCTCAGCAGTTTCAGCCCCAGGCATCTCGCTCTGCCTCGATAGCAGCAGTGCCACCTTCGTTTCGCCACAGCTCGTCACCTAGGGCTCGGCTGGCCTCGGTCCAGCCGCTGCGGAGGGAGTGGAGCACTACCTGATCGCCCGCTACCGCCAGGTAAACGACGTCTCCCGGTTGGATCCGTAATTTCTGACGTACTTCAGCGGGCAGTGTGATTTGGTGCTTGTTGGTGAGTTTTGCTGACGCGACGATCATAGAGGGAGCTCCTTGCTGACTACATTTTGGGCTTTGTGCAGGGAGAGTCGCAAGTTGAGGGCACTCGACCCTCGCTCACGGTCCAGAGCAACGCCGAGAAGGCCAAGCGACCCTCGATCACGGTCCAAAGCAACGTCGAGAAGGCTAAGCGACCCTCGATCCGGGTTCTTCGCACTACGAAACAGCTTAACGACCCTCGATCTGATCGCTTGAAAAACTCAAGCTGTCAGAATGAGG
>JBCCEE010000730.1:0-3477 GCA_039030415.1 Acidobacteriota bacterium | reverse complement strand
GGCGCTTCTCGTGTATCCTTTAGGGTCGTTTTGTGCTCTGTCGCGCAGCAGATCGCGGCGGGTTACCCAGATAGCGGCTAGCTTCGCCCCTGGTTCGAACAGACTCACCGTCTTGATGCGCCTGAAAGCCGCACGGGATTCGGCTGTGAACCAGGGCTCCAGAGATTCGGGCAGGCGAAACTCCTCAGCTGCAGGAAGGATGCGCTCGTTCAGCAACCCCTGAAGGAGATAGCCATTCGCGGCAAAGGCGATGGCCTCGAGGATTGCGCTCAAGAGAACCTGCAGCTCAGCTTCGATCGCATGCAGCGTGCGAGCCTCCGCACAGCACTCGATGGCCAAGGCCAGGTTGACCATGGGTTTTTGTTCCTGGTGCAACCGCCAATCCGGGTAGGCATCTCTCGCCAGGTACTCAATCAGAACCGCGACGTGCTGCTCGCCCGCCATACCTGCGATGAGGCGCAAGACTTCCCGCCAGCTCTCTTGCCTCCAGTGCTCGGCGAACACCTCGTCACGCAGCTGTTCGATTCCGTATTCGGGATCATCATGCAGCCGCCGCACGATTCCGGTGGCGCTGAAGTATTCGAGAAAGGTGCGGTGGACGAAGCCGTAGAGCTTGGGGCCGCGCAGGCACAGAACATAGTTGCGCTCACGCAGCTGACCGATCAAGCGCGTTGCGGCAGCCTTGGAGCGATCGGCGGGAAGCGCATAGCGCTGCTTCAGGTAATCATTGATCTCGGCACGCAAATCTTCTTGCCGGATCACGTTGCCGGCCAGCCCGCCCGCTCCCTGCTGCATACGCGCCGCGATGCGCTCCAGCATCTCCTTCTTGTCTTCTAGGCCGATGAAGTCGTCGAAGCCCTCGGTGTTCTGGAGGTGGCGGTTGACTTCCCAGTGGTGGCACAGAACCTCAGCCGCGTGGTCGTAGAAGCGCCAGCGCTCGCGCGGTAGCTCGCGAAGCTGGGCGATCAACGCCATGATGGTCAGCAGCATCGGGTTGCCGGCCAGCAAGCGGACGGGCCGCGACTTTTCGAGCGAGCCCAGGATGCGCTGCTTGCGCTGAGCCGCCTCCTTCGGCCGATCCGCAAAGACGTGCCCGAACCAACCCTCGACGAAGGTCTTGATCTGCGCGTCGTCCAGATCTTCGAGCGCGTAGTGCTTGAAACCACCAGTCCGCAGGATGTGATCTTCGTAACCCACTGGCCGTGACGTCACCACCACCCTGGCCTTCGGGTACTCGCCGGCGAAGCCTACGATGCGTTGCATCACGCGCTCGCGGTCGCGGGCCTCGAAGATCTCGTCGAGACCATCGAACAGGACCAGCGAGGGCGCATCGCGCAATCGCTGGTCGAGCCAGGCCTGATCCAGGTTGTACTTCTCGGCCTTGCCCAAATAGTGCAGGTAGCTCAGGAAATCATCGCAGCGCTGCTCTGTGTAGACCGCATTGAACTCTCGCAGCTCAACCAGCAGCGGCAGGTGATCGCGCAGCTCTTCGACCCACGCGCCGCGCCCTGGAGAGCGATCGAGAGCGCTCAGCAGCAGATAGCGCGTGAGGGTCGACTTGCCCGAGCCCGGTCTGCCGATCAGCACCACCCGACGGTTGCCTGGCGCGGTGACCGCCTCCAGTACGGGTTCGGCCGGCCGCCGAGCGTAACTCTCACGTAGCCGCTCGAGCTGCCATTCGGTGTGCTCGTCACCGGCTTCCTGGGATTGGGAGCCTTCTTCGACCAGTCGCTGCATCAGATCCTGAGGCAGCTCGACCGGCGGGGGATTCTCCCGTACCTTTTGCGGCACGAACGCTTTGCGCAGGGTCACGCCGCCGCGTTGGTCCGACGTCGGCGGCAGCATGGCCGAAAGATCGAGCACGCGATACTTCTCACGCATGCGTTCGGCGTAACGGCGCTCGTCCGATTCGGGCAGGATCCCTAGATGTCCCTCGAGAATACGCCCGATGCGCTCGAGGTTCTCGCTGTCGAGCTTCTGGCGCAGCTCGTCGGACAAAATGCGCTGGTTCTTGAGACTCTTGCGGTAGCGGTCGGCGATGCGCGTCCAGGAGAAACCGTCCGGCATGTCACGCGTGTTGTCGAGGTAATCCCAGCCGAAGCGCAGATCATCTGGATCCGGCGCTTCGTCGTCGACCTCCAGTAGCGGCTTCAGCAGTGCCGCGCCGACGTCGTCTCGCTCGATGTACGCTTTCAGCGGTTCGAAATAGGCCTGGAAGTCGGGATCGTCGTCCTCGAAGTCGCCGAGGTACTGAATCTCTTTCAGTATCAGCGCCAGGCATTCCTCCCAGGCCTTGGACATCGCCTGGACCGTCGCTGACTTCTTGCGAAGCTTGGCGAGATCCTTGATCCGGTCGCCGAAGAACGTCTCGACGTGACGCTCAGCCGCTTTCTTCAGCAGCGGTCCAGCCGCCTCTCCCAACGCTAAAGCAACAACCTCCCACATCACCCGATCATATCGGATGGCCTAAACCACCCGCGCCACCCCAGGAATCCGACGCAGCAGGATCGAAGTGATCCAGCTGAGCCCAGCGGCTCCGACGAATACGACCGCGGCCTTGGCCACCGCCGGCAGTTCGACGTCGAGGACGGCGAGCTGCAGCCAGTTGACGAAGATGTAGTGCACCAGGTAGATGCCGTAGGCGTTGCGGTCGAGGCTGCGCCAGGCTTTGCTGGTCCAATGGCCGAAGCGCAGGAAGGTCGACAGCAGCATGAGGCTGGACGCGGCGCAGGAGAGGGTGAAGGCGAAGCTGGCGGCGATCGGAATGGCGGGGTGTAGGGTGCCTTTTTCGAGCTGGACGAAGACGGTGATGACGAGTGCCAGCAAGACGAACAGGCAGGCCGAGGCCATGCCTTGCCACACCATCCAACGCTTGGCGAGTCGTCCGTCGCGGGCCAGCAGCCCGCGTTCCGTGCCGTAGGCGCCTAGGGCGATGCCGAAGACGAAGTAGAGGGCGTAGAACGGCAGGCGGCTGGTTTGGGCGGTGAAGGGGCCGAGCTCGAACCAGTGCATCGGGTTGAAGACGAGGGTGACGGGGAGGTAGATGAGGGCCGAGACGCCGACCAGCACGCCGTAGAACGTCCAGGGGCGCTCGCCCAGCGGGCCGAGACGCTGGCCCAAGGCGTCACCCCAGCCGGGAGCGAGGCGATGGCTCAGGGCGGCGAGGGCGGAGAAGGCCAGCAGCACCCACAGAAACCATGCGGGTCCCGCGGGCCATACCGGAAGCGATCGCCAGGCCTCGACGTAGGGACCGAAGCCAGGGGTGCCGCCGTGCTGCAGGTAGGCCGGGTAGTAGGCCAGCGGCGCCAGGGCGGCGGCGCTGATAATGAACGGTAGACCGAGACGGCGGGCACGATCGCCCAGGAACTTAGCGCCGCCCTTGTGGGTCAACCCGCGCCAGGTGAACAGCCCGGCCAAAAAGAACAGCAGGGCCATCAGCACGGCGTCGTTGAACGCCACCAGCAGATCGAGCACTGG
>JBCCEE010000729.1:0-3496 GCA_039030415.1 Acidobacteriota bacterium | reverse complement strand
CTGCTCCGTCAGCGTATCGGTGACGGTGATGGTGTATTCGACGTTGGTGGTCGCCGCCGCGAAGACCCAGAAGCGATCGTTGATGGCGCAGCCGTCGAGCACTTTGATGAGCAGCTCCCAGTTGTCGTCTGAGAAGAAGTAGAACAGCGACGAGTCCTCGCTCTCGGCCAGGCCGACGTCGGGAATCGTCACCGTTTCACCGCTGCCGGTAGCGCCCACGAAATCGCGCCATCCCGTTTCGACGCGGAAGCGCCCGCCTTCGCCCAGGCACACCACGGATTCGCTTTCGACGCAGCTAGGCGGCGCCGGATCGGCGCAGCCGGGGAAAGCGGTGGTGTCGGTGACGGCGGGGGCGGCTTCACCCAGCGGGTTGACGTAGGTGCGGGTGACGCCGCAGCTAGTGTCGGTGACGGTGGTGGTGAGCTCGACGTTGGTCGCCGCTGACAGGAACACCCAGAAATGACCGTTGATCGCCCGGCCGTCCAACACCTTGGCCAGCAGCTCCCAATTGTCAGGGCTGAAGAACTGGCTCACCACCGAGTCTGACGACTTCAGCTGCACGCCGGAGGAGCCACCTTCGCTGACGGCCGCGACCCGACCGACGCCGGTGGCACCTTCAAAGTCGCGCCAGTCGACCCGGACGTTGAATCTGCCGCCGCGCAGGAACGACGTCTCGAGGCGCTTGGAATCCTGCCGGCTGACCACGCCGCCGCCGCGCGTGCCGGCGTAGATGGTGGCCGGCGTCTCGGAGTGAATCCACAGCGAAGCGACATTCGTCACCACCAGACCGTCGTCGAGCTCGGTCCACGAGTCACCGCCATTGGTACTCATGAAGACGCCTTCGGCGCCGCCAGCATAGAGCGTGGCGGCACGGTCGGGGTCGACGACCAGGGTTTCGACGCCATCCCTCAGGCCGTCTTCGAGCGTCTGCCAGCTGACGCCGCCGTCGAGGCTCCTGGCGAAGCCGATGCCGCCCGAGGCAAAGAGGTTGTTGGGAGCGTTTGGGTTGATCGCCAGCATCAGGATGCTGGCGGTCCCGGGGGATCCCGGCGGTAGGCCACCTGAGAGATCCTGCCAAGTGGCACCGGCGTCGGTGCTCTTGTGTAGCCTCGAGAAACCTCCGGCATACAGCGTGGTCGGGGTTACCGGGTCGATCGCCAGGGTCGAGACGCTCAGGTCGCTGATCGCCTGCCACGAATTCCCGCCGCTGGTGGTCTTGTAGATGCCTATCGTCGTGCCGAGATAGAGAGTCTGCGGGTCGAGCGGATCCATCACCAGGGAGGTGATCGGAAGATCGAACTCGAGACCGTTTTCGAGGGCCTGCCAGCGGACGCCGCCATCGGTGCTCCGAAACACCGCGTCGAACAAGATATCCAGGAACGCGGTCTTGGTGGCGAGGTATAGGGTCGACGGGTTTAGCGGATCGACGATGAAATCGTGCAGCGTGACAATGGGCGGAAGGTCGTTCTCGATCACCGTCCAGTTTTCGCCAGCGTCGGTGCTACGGAACACTCCCTGGGGACCCGCAGCGTAGAGCATGTTCGGAAACCGCGGCACGGACGCCAGAGCCGCGACCGAAGTGGCGACGATTCCGGTGTTCACCGCCGTCCAGCTATCCGCGCTGTCGGTGCTGCGCCAAGCGCCTTCAGAAGTTGCGGCGTAGAGGACGTTGGGAGACTGCGGATCGATCTCCAGCGCCTCCGTCGGCGGTCCCAGGGGCCCGGGCGTCCACTGGCTACCCCCGTCAGTGCTCCGGTAGGTGCGATACAAGGTCTGTTCGAAATTCGCCGTAACCGAGGCGTAGAGCGTGTTGGAATCCTGCGGGTCGACCGCCAAAGCGGCTACTACGTCCGGGAAGGGGTTCACGACGAGGACGCTCCAGCTGTCGCCGCCATCGACACTGCGGTAGATCCTGGTTTCGTTGATCGACGGTCCCTCTAAGAGGGTGGCATAGACGGTTTGAGCGTTCTGTGGATCGATCGCCAGGGCCAAGATGCTGGAGATCACCACACCGACATCGACAGCCTGCCACTGTTCACCACCATTGGTGCTGCGAAACAGCAGATCTGATGCGGACACATAGAGGGTGGAGGGATCTTGCGCGGCGATCGCCAGCTCGCGAACGAAGCTGTTGGCAGGTAAGCCATCGTTCACCGGGGTCCAAGAGTCGCCGCCATCCAGGCTCTTGTGCAAACTGCGTGATGCGACGGCATAGAGCGTTGTGGGCGTCATCGGATCGATGACCACCTCATTGACGGACGAGACCGAGAGGCTCGCGGCCAGGGAGACCCACTGGCTGCCACCGTCCAGGCTCTTGAAGAGGCCGGCTTCACCCGTAGAAGCGTAAAGGGTGTTGGGAGTCTGGGGATCGATCGCCAGGTGGCGTACGGTGGTGTCGGGCGGCAAGCCATTGCGAGCTGGGGACCAGGTGGCGCCGCTATCGATGCTGCGGAAGGCGCCCGCGCCGGTTCCGGCGTAGAGGATACTGGGCGTCTGAGGGTCGATCGCCAGCGCTCGGACCGGACCTCCGTACGGTCCGTTCGACGTCCATTCGTCGACGCCGGCTCGGGCGACACTGGACGCCAACGCCCCGGCGATGAAGATAAAAGCGGTATAACGCCAAACGGTGTAGCTCCAAACAGTGAAGCTCCAACCGGTGTGGTTCCAAACAGTAGCCCTGGCCCAGAACAAGGTATGCATGAGGTCTCCCTATCGGTGACGGTTTTGAGGGCGTTATTATGTCACGATGTCATATGCGTGGCGAGTGCCTCTCTATCGCTAGGATGGCGCGAGGAGTCGCGGCCTCTGACGAAGCCAGATCCACCTGCTGCTATCGACTGGACCTGACGCGGACTACAGCCTGCTGATCGCCCACTGCAGGTTGGATCTCGCCGCGGCCTCGAGTCGATGGCGGAACACTTCGGTGTGGTAAATGGCAGGGCGCGCTAGAAAGGACTCGAGAATGGCCTTGCGCTTGCGGCGGAACAAGGGTCCTGGAACGAGTTTGTATTCCCTACGAATGTTGGTCTCGTAAGCCTCGAAGATCTCTTGCGCGCTGCCGAGAATCGCCAGATCGATGTCGATCATGACGGACTCGTCCACATCTCGGGGCGTGGCGTCGTGGGTCGTGACCATGATCAAGCGGTGGACTTTGTCGCGCAGCTCGACGCCCGCGCCCAGTGCGCTCAGGCGATTGATCGCCAGGTCGGCGCTGGCCTGCTCGTTGTCGCCCTTGAAGGGTGAATAAATGGCGTCGTGGAACCAGAACGCCAGCTCGAGAGCCTCAGTGTCGGCCCCTTCGATAGGGATCGACTCGAGATGGCCCAGGCAGTCCAGCACGTGCTGGAGGTTGTGGTACTTCCGGTGTGGCTCGGCATAGAGCGCTTCGAGCTCTGCAAGCAGCTGCCCCTCGGGATCACTGAGACCGCAACGGTCCAAGCAGGAGTGCCACCTGTCAGCCCCGCCAGTGTCAGCTCCGCCGTTCTCAGACACTCCG
>JBCCEE010000728.1:0-3550 GCA_039030415.1 Acidobacteriota bacterium | reverse complement strand
TGAACAGTTTGAGAGCGTCCGCCGCCACCCAGCGCATGCGGTCGTAGGGCAGATCCGCCAGCCCGAAGTTCGAGACCAGCAGAGGATCGTCGATCCGCGAGACGTGGTTGCTATAAGTCAGCAGCCCGCGGTCGCCGCGCTCGAAGAGCGCTTCGAGGCGCTCCAAGCCTTCGACCGTGAGCCGGTTGTGGCGTGTCATCACCCGCTGTGACCAGCTAATGACCAGCCAGGCGAGGAAGCGGTTGATCCTCGTCTCGCCGACACGCCATCGGCCGATGGCGTCGCGCTCGTGCGGCTTGAACTGCATGGGCGGATGTTACCTCGGCTTGTGAAGCTCGAGCTGGCGGCGAAGGCCGAAGCCTCACTTATTCGATGCGTGAGGGGTTTCTAGATCACCTGACGCAAGGAGGAGCAAAGGCAATGCTGACACTCCCGTAGCCCCGCTTGCCCGAACTGCGTTCTGTTGTAGCTAGGCTGGCTGGGGCGCCCTTGAGTCAATGACTAGGAGGACTTGTCATGAACTGTTCCGCCACGCGCTCCGTTCGCCTTTCGTCCCGCTCGGTAGGTGTCTTGGGTCTGTTGATGGCATGGGTCAACCCTTTGGCAGTCTTTGCAGACGAGCAGGCAACGCTGAGCGGCTATGTCCTGCACGGCAACGGCGCGCCGCTCGCGGGCTCCGCAGTCACCTTTTTCGTCGCGCCGTCTCAGCAGGGGGATGCACCGCCCAGCTTGGGATTCGACGAAGCCGATGAGAACGGCTTCTTCGAGATTTCGTATGTGCCGCCATCCGATCCTGGTGCAGTGGTCTATGCCATAGCGGATGGCCCGGAATCAGCCTATCGAATGGCGACGGTTCTGGGCGGGGCGCCTCTTCCGAAGACGATCACGATCAATGAGAGAACGACCGTAGCCACGGCCTATGCGATGTCTCAGTTCCTCCTGAAGGGGAAGATCGCGGGACTGAACCCAGGACTGATGAACGCGGCTATGACGCTGCGAAATCTGGTGGACCTGGGGACGGGAGACGTTGGGCCGATCCTGGGTAGCGAACCGAACTGCGGTACGAGCGGGTCCTTGCCACTCTTCAACGCTTTGGCCAACCTGCTGGCTGGCTGTTTCAGCTCGGACGCGCTCTGCGATCAGTTATTCGAGCTCACGACGCCACCGAATGGCGGCACCAAGCCGGGCTCTACCCTGCAGGCTGCCCACAGCATCGCCCAATACTCATGGCACAAGCCTATGGCGCTTTATCAAGCCTCGCTGGGCTACGCACCGTACCAGCCGGCCCTGACGTCGCATCCGGTGACCTGGACGTTGGCTCTGGAGTACGTCGTCAGCGGGCTCGACGGGCCGGGAGCCGCGGCCATCGACGCTGAAGGCAATGTGTGGGTGAACAACAACTACGACGCCGAATACCCGCACTGCGCGAGCGAACGGCTGTTCCAGCTAACTCCCACTGGCTTTGTGAACGCGATCTACAATGGCTCCTCGGCGGGTCTCAGCGGCGCCGGATTCGGGATCGGTCTGGATCCGAGTGGCGACGTCTGGGTCGGCAACTTTGGGTTCCTCGGTTCGGATTGCCAGACGTTTCCGCCGGCTAACAGCGTGTCGAGATTCGCTGCGGACGGCACGGCGATCTCGCCGAGCACGGGTTACGATGCTCAGGGTTGCGTCACAGCCGCCCAGGCGACGGTCTCAGACACGCTGGGTAATATCTGGATCGCCAACCAGTGCGGCGGAACCGTGACGCAGTATCGAGCGGGCACTGAAGGCAGCGTCGCCAATCCTCCGAGCTCGTATTGGGTCTACGATATTGCTAACGCTAGGGTCATCATAGACACGGGCACAGGCACGAGTAGCTCCTGCCCCGAGTTCTCGGGGGAGGGCGCCAAGCCGTTCGCGATCGCCATCGACCCCGAAGGCAACGCTTGGGTCACCAACAACGCGGGCAACGAGCAGGACGGCAGCGTGATCAAGCTCTCAGTAGACGGCAAACTACTCGGCTCGGTCGGCTACGAGGACGGCATCCAAAGACCCCTGGGAATCTCGAGCGACAGCCAGGGCAATGTCTGGGTCTCCAATTCCCAGGTCATCTCGCTGCCGTGCATTGACAGCGAGGTGACCCAAGACTACTGCTTTAGCAAATCGAACGACACCGGGGTGGAATGCCCGTTGACGCCAGGGCTGCCCTCGATCACGCGGCTCGTCACCTCCGAGAGCGGCGAGATCCAGTCCCAAACCTTCACGGGCGGTGGTCTCTACATTCCTTGGGGGAACGCGGTCGATGGCAACGACGACGTCTGGGTCGCCAACTTCGGCGGCTACCGAGTCAGCCACTTTACGAGCTCGGGCGAGCCGGTCGCGCCCCGCGGCTATCACAGCGATCTGCTAGAGCGGATTACGGGCGTCTCGATCGATCCCTCGGGCAACGTCTGGCTCATCAACAACTGGCACAATCGAATCCACCTAGAGAATCCGGGGGGCAATAGCCTGGTGGTGTTCGTTGGGCTCGCGACCCCTGTCGAGACTCCGTTGATCGGCGGACCCGAGCAGTAGGTTCGAAACTGTCATCGCGGCCCGGACTGCGGGCCGCGATGAGCGAGTCAACCCTGGAATCGAAGAATCCGCTGGGCAGTCTCGCAGGCTGCAGTCTCGCAGGCTCAGGCCGAAATGCCGGTCTTGTTGACTTGGGTCTCCAGCCTCAGCCTCAGCTGAATCTCCTGCCCTGCCTCTACCTTGAAGCCCTGCTTGCGGGTCTCGAAGCCGGGGCGGACGATCTCTAGGATGTGCTCACCGGGGTCGACCAGCATGCCGTCCGGGCGCTCGTTGATCTCGGCGGCGAGGCCGAGGAAGCGACCGTCGAGGTAGACGGTGGCATCAGCCGGCTCGACGGTGAGCCGTACCCGAGCGGGCTGCTGGCGGACGTCGAGGACGCCGGCTGAGGGTGCTGCCGGAGCTGTCGGAGCTGGCGGTGCGGGTGGCGCACTCGGTGGCGTCGAGTATCGCGGAGCCGGCGGGGCGCTCGGAGCTGGCGGAGGAGCGGCATGGGTTTTTTTCGTGGCGCGCGTCAATTCTTCGACCGGGATCGACTCGCCGGGTCGCATCACCTCGTTGATGTCGAGAATCACCCGCGGCTGGATCTCGACCTGGCGCACGACGGTCTCGTATCCCGGGTTGTAGAGGATGACCTCATAGCTGTCTTTCTCGAGCCACAGGTGCTGCGGCCAGCCGTCGAAGTTGCCGGCGGTGCCGACATAGTTGCCGTCGATGTAGACCTGGGTCGTCTTCTTGGGCTTGACGTTCATGTCGAGCCCGCCATAGAAGCGCGAGCTGTAGCGCGGATAGCCGTAGTCGCCGTAGCTGTGGATGTAGGGGTAGTAATGCCGGTAGTAACCGAACGGGCGATAGAAGTGGCCGCGGTAGCGGTAGCTTGGCCGATAGCGGTGGTAACCGTAGCGGTTGTAGCCATAGCGGTGGTAACCGTAGCGGTGGTAGCCGCGGTGTCCGACGCCGACGTGAAAGCCGGCGTGCGCTCCGTGGCTGCCGATGC
>JBCCEE010000727.1:0-3551 GCA_039030415.1 Acidobacteriota bacterium | reverse complement strand
CGGACACTGTTCTGGGATGCGATCTACCGAGGAATCCTCGGGTTCGACGGAGCTCAGCACGACGCGGACGGCTTCTGCCGGCACTTCGACTTCGAGGGCAGCGGAGCGGCCGTTGGAATCGACGATCCTCAGGGAGGCTCGGCCGTTCGGCAGGCCGTGGAGGAGCACTTGGCCGGTGGGATCGGGACGGTAGCTCATCTGGCGAGGGCTGGCTTGGCCGGCGGCGACGGTGATCATGACCCGCGACGGCACCTGGCCGTAGTCGGTCTGCAGCTGCAGAATCAGCGGCGCCGCCGGCTCGAGGCGTATCTCGAGCGGTGCGTCGAGGGTGGCAGGAAGGGGCGTCTCGGTGGTGAGGTGGCCGTCGGCCACGGCTCGCAGAGTCCAGCTGCCGACCGGCAGCGGCGGCAGGGCGAAGTGGCCGCTGCCGTCGGTGTGGGCTCGCCGGCGCACGGCGTAGCCCTGGTCGTTGGCGATCAGCTCCAGCTGAGCGCCAACGAGGGGCTCGCCGCTCGCCGCGCTCAGCACCCGCCCCTCGACGACCGTGCGCTCGATCTCGATCAGGAGGTCGCGATCTTCGCTCATCACCACCTCGCGCCGAGTGTCGACGCCGCTCGGGTCCCGCACGTCCAGCTGGCAGGTGTCGGCCGGCAGGCCGTCGACTCGGAAGCGACCGGAAGGATCGCTGCGCGAGCTGGCGAGGAATCCGTCGGCCGGGCACAGGACGGTCAAGAGAGCGCCGGCGACCGGCTGGTCGCCGGCCACCACGCTACCGCTCAAGCGCAGGCCGCCGGTGAGGTCGAGATCGAGATGGACGCTGTCGCCGGGGTGGTGGATCTCGATCTGCTCGGCGGCGCGCTGACGCGGGCCAGCAGCCCGGAGCGTCCAGGAGCCAGGGGATAGCCCGGTCACGCGGTAGCTACCGTCGGGCCGCAGCACTCCCGCCCGCGTCGGCTCGCCGAGGCGTTCGGCCACGACCTGAATCTGGCCGAGCTCTTCGAGGGTGGGGCCATGGATGACGCCGCTGACCGTTGCGCCGCCGTGCAGCTCGATCACTACGCCGTCCAGACCCTGCGGGCCGAGCTCGAGCGGCGGGCTGGTGACGACGGCATAGCGCTCGTGCTCGGCGCGTACGGTGTAGCTGCCGATTTGCGGGGCCATCAGCTCGAAGCTGCCGTCAGCGAAGCTCGTGGTCGCCTCGAGCGGGCGCCGGCCGTCGGCGAGCAGGCGCAGGTTGACGCCGCCGACGCCGCGCCCGGTGTCGTCGCTGACGCGACCGCGGACCGGGTAGCGCTGCGAGCGTCGCTCGAGGATCAGCTCGAGCTCGCCAGCCGCCAGCGGGTCGAGCTCCAGGGTCTGCTCGAGCGGCTGATACTCGGGATGCCGAACCACCAGGGCGTAGCTTCCGGCGGTGAGGCCGGGCATGGCGAAGCGGCCGGCAGCGTTGCTCTGGGCCTGCTCGCGGCCCCAGCCCAGCCGTTCTGCGCCCGGCTCCGCCCGGCTACCGGCCATCAGCTCGACGACGATCTCGGCGCCTTCGACCGGCTCGCCGACGCCGCTACGCACCGCCCCAGACAGGGTGGCCGCTGGCTGCAGGATCAGCTCGAGGGCGTCCTTGACTCCGGCCGTGAGCTCGACGCGGGTCGGCGCCAGGGCGCCAGCCGAGGAGCGAACCGACACCAGATAGGTGCCCGGCACCAGGCTGTCGAAGGCAAAGGCGCCGTCGTGGTCGGTGACGGCGGAAGGGGTCGTCGCGCCGTGGATCGCGGCCGGCGCCAGGCTGACGTCGGCGCCTGTGACCGGCTGACGATCGGGGTCGAGCACCGTGCCGTTCAGGCCTGCGGCGTCGATCAGGGTCAGAACGAGTGGCTCACCGCCGGGCGCCAGGTCGGAATAGATCGCGGATTGGAAGCTCGGGTGCTCGAGGCGCAGCTCGAGCAGTGCGCTGGGCGCCAAATCGGCGAGACGGAAGGCACCGGCGCCGTCGGTCTTGGTTTCGCCGCGGTCGGAAGCGGCGGCCGTGGTGCTCCAGCTCACCCGCACGCCTTCGATCGGCTGCTCCCGGGTATCGACGACCCAGCCGTCACGCCACAGGCCGGGCTCGAGGAGGACGGTGCCGAGGTCAACGGGCCTGCGTTCTGCGTCGACCGTAATGCCCGGAATCTCGAGTGCAGCGTAGCCTTCTGCGAGCACCGTCAGCGAGACGCTACCCGGCTGCAGGGCTTGGAGGGTGAACGACCCTTCAGAGTCGGTGGTCGCTGACCAGCGTTCGGGTTTGGTTGTGTCGCGGCCGGAGATCGGAGCCTCGGGGATAATGCGGACCTCGGCGCCTTCGATCGGCCGTTCGCCGGTGTCGAGCACCGTGCCGAAGGCCTGAAGCTCAGGCTCCAGGACGAGGGTCAGCAGGGGTGGGGACTGGCCGGGAATCAGAGGCGGCGCGGTCACCGTGACGGGCCGGTAGCCCAGCTGATGAATCTGGAGACGGTGAGGACGGCGCGACGCGGTGGCAGCGATGCGGAAGAAGCCTTCACGGCCGACGCGGCTGCCGAGCGCGTTGTGGTCGTTGGGGGAGTCTCGCTGGTCGGCAGCTTCATCGAGCAGCAGGTCGACTTCGGCGTCGGGCAGAGCCTGGCCGCTGGGGTCGAGGACTCGGCCAACGTAGACTGGTTTCGGTTCGAGGACGATCGGCTCGTCCAGCATCGCGAGCTGAGAGCGCTCGAAAGTGATCGAGCGATAGCCCGCCGCGGCGAGGCTCAGGGCCGAGCTCTCGGGCTCCAGGGAGAGCTCGAAGGTGCCGTCTTCAGCGCCCGTCGCGCGCCGCTCGCCGGACCAGATGAGGGCGCCCGCAATCGGTTGGCCGTCAAGATCAACGATCTTTCCGCGCGTGATCGGTCCCGGGGTCTCGGCGGCACCGGCGGCGGTTTGTGCGGACCGCAGCGTCTCGCAGCTGGCGCTGTCCGTTTCGCAGGCGGCCCGCTGGCTATCTGGCGCGAGCCGAAACGTTCCGATATGGCCGGGCTCGAGCACCGGAGCGAGCTGCCAAAGGCCGTCCGCCAGCTCGGGGTGCGTGACCTGCAGCTGCCACCAGCCGGTGGTCGGCGCCTCGAGAACGAAGCTACCGTCGGCCGTCGAGCTTGCGGTGGCGGCGACCGGAAGCTGAGACTCGGCGGGAAGCGAACGGGGTCCCGGGGCTGGGGCGTCAGCGGCCCGCAGTGCCAGGGTGGCCCCGGGCAGGCCGGCTCCCGTGAGATCCGTGACCCGGCCGTGGAGCTCGACCGGCTGGGCTGCCGCCCAGCCGGTCGAAGACAAAGCAGCCCACAGGGCGACGCTGGCCACCCGCGGGAAGTGTGGGCTGCGATGGTGGGAGGGCTTCACAGGCTTCAGGGGATGTGGAGACGCAGGCTCCAGGGATCGGCGGAGTAGTTCCAGCCGCCGAAGGGGTAGAACCCTTCGCGGGCGCACAGCCGCACGTTGCACAGACCGCCGGCGCAGTCGTAGAAGCCATCGAGGCCGCCGTGGCGGTCGATGTGAGCCTGGCTGTTGCCGTCGGT
>JBCCEE010000726.1:0-3552 GCA_039030415.1 Acidobacteriota bacterium | reverse complement strand
CTTCTACCAGGTGTGCATCCCGCAGAATTGACGGCTACGCTGGGACCGTCGGCATCTGGGCGCATCCGCAGGGCTGTGCTTCCGGCAGGCGTAACGCCGGCGCTCCCAGCATGGGGCTTCTACCAGGAAGCCATCCGCCAGCATCTAGGCTGGGCATGAGGCTTCTACCCGGTAGGCAATCCGGCAACATCTGCGCTGGGACCGCCGGCATCTTGCCGGCATCTGGGCGCAGTCCGAAGGACTGCGCATCCGGCAGGCGTAACGCCTGCGTCAGGCGGCCGCCCGCAGCGAGGCACCGCGCAGAGCCGAGAAGTAAACATCTTCCAGATCGGGCTCCGCGGCGACGAAGCGCGCGTCAGGACACACCCCACTCTCGACGCGCGCCACGGTACGTCCCGCGTTGAGGTGCGTAGAAAGCAGGGTGACGCCATCACCAAGCTGATCGAGCTCAGGCTCTTCGATCTCAGCCCGCCACACCCGGCCCTCAAGCCGCGCGACGAGCTCCGACGGCGTGCCTTCGAGCAGCACCCGACCCCGATCGATGATCGCCATGGCCCGGCACAGCTCGCGCACGTCGGCCACCAGGTGGGTCGAGAGGATGACGACGGCGTCTTCGCCGATCCTAGCCAGCAGGTTCAGGAAGCGACGGCGCTCCTCGGGATCCAGGCCGGTGGTCGGCTCGTCGACGATGATCAGCTGGGGATCGCCGAGCAGCGCCTGGGCGATGCCGAAACGCTGCCGCATGCCGCCGGAAAACGTGCCGAGCTTCTGCTTGCGCACACGCCACAGGTTGGTGAGCCGCAGCAGCGACTCGACGACCTCGCGCCGCTGGCGGCGCTCGCGCAGCCCCTTCAGGCGCGCGAAGTGCGACAGCAGAGTCTCGGCGTCGATCCGCGGGTAGAGGCCGAAGTCCTGCGGCAGGTAGCCGAGCAGACGCCGCACCGCCGGCTTGTCGTTCAACACGTCGAGCTCGCCCAGGAAAGCGGTGCCGGTGTCGGCCTCCTGCAGGGTCGCCAGGGTGCGCATCAGGCTCGACTTGCCGGCGCCGTTGGGGCCGAGCAGGCCGAACAGGCCGTGCGGCAGCGTGAGGTTGACCCCGCGCAGCGCCTGGACGCCGTTGGCGTAAGTCTTGGAAAGGTTTTCAATCCGTAACATATTGCACTCCTCAGGCCCGCGGGCTCAGCGCTGCGGGCTCAGCGCCGCGGGCTCAACACCTTCACGGCGAGTAGGTTGTCATCCGCATCACGGTCTATCAGCTTGTGGTAGGGATCGATGCCGGCACGCACCGGGCGCTCGTCGACAACGAAAGTGAACGTGCTGGCGCGCGACCCCGTCTGCCGCGCATCGCGGACGTGACGCTTCTCGAGCGCCAGCACGGTCTCCCTACCCTCAAGCGGCTCGCCGAACACTCCGAATTCGATCGATTCGTCGACCCCGAGCTCCGTGGTGTGACCGTGGCCGTCGTCGCGCAGCTTCACCGTCTGGGTCTCGAGCGTCACCCGGTAGCTGCCGTCGTCCTGCGGCTCGGCGGTGGCTGAGAGGATTCGGTTGTCGTAGAGGGTAATGGTCTCGAACAGATCCTCGAGCAGCCCTTGGTGCTCCGCCGGAACCTCCTGCCTGAGATGGGCCAGCAGGTCGCGCGACGTCGGGTACGGCGGCCCCTGGTAAGCGAAAGCGTCGATAAACGCTCGCAGCGCCCGGTTGAGCCTAGCTTCGCCAATCGCGTCTTCGAGGGCGTAGAGCGCCAGGCTGCCCTTGCCGTAGTGGATGTAGTCCTGGTTCTCGACCCGCGCCAGCGGCATCTCGCGCACCCGCTCGTTGCCGCGCCCCACGAGGTAGCGATCCAGGTGATGCCGGAGGAAGCGGCGCACTTCTTCCTCCCCGTAGATCTCTTCCAGGATCATCATCGACGAATACTGCGCCAGCGCCTCAGAGATCAGCGTCGCACCCTGGACGTCGGCGGGAATCACCTGGTGGTTCCACCATTGATGGGACACCTCGTGGGCGTGGATGGCGCTCAGCCAGTCGAGCTCGGCGGCCTCGACATTGGCGGTGAAGCACCAGGACTCCGAGAACGGGATGGTCTGAGCGAAGGCAAAGGCGACCTGGCCGTGGTATCGCGGGATCTCGACGATCCTGAGCTGATCGTGGGCGTAAGGGCCAAAGTGCCGCGTCATGTATTCCAGACTGTGGCGGGTGACGCTCGAGAAGCGCTCGACGTTGAAGGCGTGGTCCGGGTGGTAGTAGACCTCGATGTCGACGTGCTGCCAGCGATCCCGCGCCACCTCGTAGCGGCCGGAGAGGAAGGGCAAGAGGTTGGTGATCGGCGCGTGGGTTTTGTAGTGGAAGTAGCGCCGGTCCCCTTCGGTCCACTCACGCTCGAGGTTGCCGGAGGCGAGGGCGATCTGGTCGGCGGGAGTCGAGAGGATGGCCTCGAACGCGATCCAATCGGCTTCGAGGTAGTTGCGCTGGTGCGCGTCAGCGTCGTCGAGATCGGCCACCCGCGCGATCTCGGGCAGGCCGCGCTTGCGCCGCTCGGTAGGATTGCGCATCTGGTTACTGCGGGCGTAGCCGACCGTCGGCAGGAAATTGGCGTTGCTGAAGAAGGTGCCGTTCTCGACCAGCAGGTTGTTGTGGCGGCGGTTGGCAAAGGCGCTGTGGTCGACCCGCACGGTGAAGCCCAGCTCGAACGCTTCGCCGGGCGCCAGCGGGCGTTCGAGCTCGTAGAGGTGGAAGCCGAGCTCGTCGTCGCGCAGGACGACGCGATGCTCCGGCAGCTCCACCGCTTCGAGCGTGACGCCACCGTAGACCGGCAGCACCCCCTCGACCCAGCGCGGCGAGATGCTGATCGGCAGCAGCTGGACCGGCACTGCTCCCTGGTTCTCGAGCGAGAAGCGCCCCCGCAGCTCGGCGCGTCGAGTTTCCGGGAAGAGGTCGACTTCCGTGAACACCCGCGTGACCCTGGGCAGCGGCAGGTCGCGGTACTCAGCGTACTGACGCTCGTAGTCCGCCAGCTTCTGCGGAATGCGGTCGCGATCCAGATATTCGTTGCGCAGGTTAGTGTTGACGTAAATCCAGCCGCCGGTCGCCGCCATGCCGAGCAGCGCTAGGGACATCATCACTAGAGGCGTCGTCGCCAGCGCCGGTCGCGACAGGCGTCCGCGAGCAACAGCCAAACGCTCGCGCAGCGGCCCCTGAGTGCCGCGAGGCCACAGCATGAGGGTCGCCGTTGCCAGCGCTACCGCCGCCAGACCCCAGTACAGCATGAACCAGCCGAAGGGCTCGGCGTGGTGGCCGTAGCCGCCCTGCGCGGTGTAGGTGATCGGCGGGTGGCTGCCGTAGAGGGCGAGGTTGTTCTCGAAACCGAGCTGCGGCAGGGCGAACCGCGTCAGCAGCACGAGCACCATCAGCAGAAGGCCTATCAGCTTGTGGTTGGTCAGCGCCTGGAAGAACAGCGCCAGCACGATCAACGGCACCAGCGGCACGGCGAGGACCACCAGCCCCTGGGCGTAGAGAGCGAGATCGGGCGCGAACCCCTTGGCGAGCTGGACG
>JBCCEE010000725.1:0-3555 GCA_039030415.1 Acidobacteriota bacterium | reverse complement strand
CGATGTCATTCTCGGTGATGTCACTGGTACGCGGGGCGACTCATTCCGAGTCCCCAGCGAACCTCACGGTCTGAGATCGAAATCAAGCGACAACAAATCGACCCGCAGCGTCACTAGCTCTTGGCGATCAGCTAAAGCGCTCACTAGCGAGAACAGCTTGTCGATGGCTTTCTAAGCCGCGCCCCCACGGCCTGAGCTGGCGAGGAGCGAATCCTCTAGAGCTCTGCCTGAAAAACCGATATGTCATCAGCGCCAAGATGTCGCGCTGGATGATGTCGCGCTGGATCAGCAAGGCCTTACCAGGGTAAGGAGCCTTGTCGTGATAAATGTTTCGCAGTTCGGAATCCCTCAAAATAAAGATACGCATCGTATGTGCACCCTAGGGTGATTGGGATAGCCTGACTGGGATAGCTCGACTGGGATAGCTTGACTGGGCTGACAGGTCTGAATCAACTCACGGGATTCTCGGCCACCGCCTCGCCCTCATTTTCCTCGGTCCGTCTTTGCCCTCGGCTCTCAACGGTGATCAAGACCAGTTTCGACGCCGGAGTATGCGAGCGGTCGGCGCGTAGATCCAGCGGCACCAGGACGTTGGCTTCCGGGAAGTAGGTCGCGACGCAGCCCCGCGGAATGTCGTAGGGCACGGCGAGGAAGTTCTCTGCCACTCGCCCCGCGGCCTTGCCGGCGCCGAGCAGGTCGACGGCCTGCTCGGCCACCAGCCCACGCTCCTCGAGGTCGGCGGGGTGCATCATCACGATGCGCCGCGAGCCGGCCAAGCCGCGGTAGCGGTCGTTGAGACCGTAGACGGTTGTGTTGAACTGGTCGTGAGTGCGGATGGTCATCATGCGCAGCTCGCCCGGGCCGACGTCGAGGCGCGGCACCGGGTTGATCGTGAACCGAGCGTGACCGCTGCGGGTATTGAACCTGCGCTCGCGAGAGGCATTCGGCAGATAAAAGCCGGCCGGCTGCTCGACCCGCTCGTTGTAGCGCTCGAAGCCGGGGATCACGGCTTCGATCTTGTCGCGAATTTTCGCGTAGTCGGCGGCGAGCCCGCCCCAGTCGACGGTCGTGGCGTCGCCCAGCACCGCCTGCGCCAGGCCGGCGACGATCCGCGGCTCGCTGAGCAGATGCCGGCTCGCCGGCTCGAGCGTGCCCAGCGAGCGATGCACCACGCCCATCGAATTCTCCACGGTGACGAACTGCGTGCCGCTCGCCTGCTCGTCTTGCTCCGAGCGGCCGAGGCACGGCAGGATGAGCGCCGTGCGACCGTGCACCAGGTGGCTGCGGTTGAGCTTGGTCGACACGTGAGCGGTCAGCCTGCAGCTCCGCAGGGCTGCCGCGGTGACCTCGGTGTCCGGCGACGCCGACAGGAAATTGCCGCCCATGGCGAGGAAGACGCTGGCCTCGCCGTCGCGCATGGCCTCGATCGCGTGCACCACCGAATGGCCGTGTTTGCGCGGCGCCTTGAACTCGAACTCCTGCTCGAGCCGCTGCAGGAAGGCCTCGGGCGGCTGCTCCCAAATGCCCATGGTCCGATCCCCCTGGACATTGCTGTGGCCGCGCACTGGGCAGGTCCCCGCGCCGGGTTTGCCGATCGCCCCTCGCAGCAGCAGGAGGTTGACGATCTCGCGAATGTTGTGGACGCCGTTCTTGTGCTGAGTGAGCCCCATGGCCCAGCACACGATCATCTTGGGGCGCGCGACGACCAGGTCGCAGAATTCGTGAACCTGCTCGGCCGTCAGGCCCGCGGCGGCCACCAGCTCATCGAAATCCTGCTCGCCGAGGTGCGCTACGAGAGCCTCGTAGCCGTCGGTGAATTCGGTGATGAAGTCCTGGTCGAAGGCGCTGCCGGGGCGCTGCGTCTCGCGTCGCAGCAGCTCGCACATCGCCGCTTTGAGGAAGGCGACGTCGCCGTTGATCTGCACCTGCAGATAGAGGTCGGCCAGCTCGGTGCCTCCGGACAGCAGATCGAGCGGCGACTGCGGGTGCTGGAAGCGCTTCAGGCCGGCCTCCCGAAGCGGATTCACCCCGACGATCTTCGCCCCTCTGCGCTTCGCCGTTTGCAGGGCGCTCAGCATGCGAGGGTGATTGGTGCCCGGGTTTTGCCCCATGACCACAATCAGCTCGGCGCTCTCGAGGTCTTCCAGGCTCACCGAGCCCTTGCCGATGCCGACCGTCTCAGCCAGGCCGACGCCGCTCGACTCGTGGCACATGTTGGAGCAGTCCGGCAGATTGTTGGTACCGAACTGGCGCACGAAGAGCTGGTAGAGAAAGGCCGCCTCGTTGCTCGTGCGCCCCGAAGTGTAAAACAGCGCCTCGTCCGGCGATTCGAGCGCGTTGAGGTGGTTCGCGATCTCGCCAAAAGCCTCGTCCCAGCTAATCGTCCGGTAGTGGGTCGCGCCGGGCCGCAGCACCATCGGATGGGTGATGCGCCCTGCCTGGCCGAGCTCGAAGTCGGTCCACCCGCCGAGCGCTTCGACCGAGTGCCTCTGGAAGAACTCGGGGTCGCAGCGCTTGCGCGTCGCCTCTTCGGCCATCGCCTTGGCGCCGTTCTCGCAGTATTCGGCGACGAACGACCGCCGGTCGTCGGGATCCGGCCACGCGCACCCCGGACAGTCGAACCCTTGCTTCTGGTTCATCCGCGACAGCACGCGAGTCGCCGTCACGGGATCGTAGCCTTCCCGCTGCATGTGCTGCATGGCCACCGCCACCGCCTTGAGTCCCGCGGCGCCCGCCGGCGGCTCTCGCTGTTCGACCGCCGGCGCCTCAGACGGTCCGCGCGCGATGTCGTCGCGGGGAGCCGCCTGGATGCCCTTGGCCTGGGCTGGGGTCAAGACAGTGAGCTTCTTGGCCATACTGCATCCAGTTTATCCAAGTCGCCGGGGCGAGCTGCGGCTGGTCGAGCGTCGAGGGCCGACGGGGCTGCGGGCGGAGAGAGTTTCAGATCACGTGCCTCGCGGTTCCGCATAAAATGGAGCTGACCGGAGGAGCCTTCAATGACTAGGGTGAAAGTCTTCAACTCGTTCGAAGAAGAGAACGCAGCTGAACGCCGTCGGCGGGCGCGAATGACGCCTGAGGAGCGGCTCACGGAATTCGCTATCGTCCAGAAGCGGGCGTGGGGAGAAGACTGGGCAACCCAACCGATCGTCAAGACAGCGACTTGGGAAAAAGTCACTTGGTGAGCTATCCGTGATTTTCTCCCAGGACATGAAAGACCTGGTCAGAATCTTCAACGGGCATGGCGTTCAATACCTGCTCGTCGGCGGGCATGCCGTCAATTACTACGGATACGTCAGGGCGACTCAGGACATCGATTTTCTGATCTACCCGTCTGCTGAGAATGCAGGCAAAGTGATGGCCGCGCTGGGGGAGTTCGGTTTTTCCACTCCGACAAAGTTTACCTTGGTTCGGAAAAATTCGCATTTTTGAGGTTTGAGCTTCAAGCTGTACTCGCTCAGTTTTTGAAGTACTTGCTGTAGATGTTCGTGATGTTCTTGCTCATTAACACTTGCGACTAGAATATCATCTAAATACGCGGTTGCGAATGGCAAATCT
>JBCCEE010000724.1:0-3567 GCA_039030415.1 Acidobacteriota bacterium | reverse complement strand
GGAGCGGGCGTCGGAGATCGGCGTGCGCAAGGCGTTCGGAGCGTCGTCGTGGACCCTGGTCGGACAGTTCGTGATCGAGAACGTCTTGCTGACCCTGGTGGGAGGGGGCGTCGCCTTCCTGCTCTCGGCGGGGGTGCTGCACCTGTTGAGCGGCGTCGAGCTGATTCCCTATGCCGTCTTTCAGCTCAACCTCAGGGTGTTCGCCTACGGCCTGGTGATCGCCGTCATCTTTGGCCTGATCTCAGGCGTCTATCCGGCGTGGAAGATGTCGCGTCTGCATCCCGTCACCGCCCTGCGAAGGAGATCGCTATGACTCGCCACATGCTGCGGATCGTGTGGAACCGCAAGGCGTCCAACGCCTTGATCATCCTCGAGATTCTCGTTTCGTTCCTGGTCATCTTCGCGGTCGCCACCGCGGCGATCACCACCTGGCGGAACTACCATCGTCCCCTGGGCTACACCTGGGAAGACGTCTGGCACGTCTCCCTGAGAACCGGCGCCTCGAAGCTCGAAGGCGAACGGCTCACCGCCGCCAACCAGACCGTCGCGCGCCTGCTGCGGGAGCTCGAGACCCTGGAGCCAGTGCAGCGGGCGGCGGCGGCGCACTTTCCGCCCTATACGCAGTCGTCGTCGACCCGCAACTGGACCACCAGCGACAACGGCTTGATGCGCACCGAGATCATTCGGGCTTCGCCAGAGGTCTTCGAGGTGCTCGGGATTCCGCTGGTCGCCGGTCGCGGGTTCGAAGCGGCGGACGCGGCCCTAGCCTGGCAGCCGGTGGTGGTCAACCGTTCCTTCGTTCGGGATCACTTTGGCGTTAGCGCTCAGGAGGCGGTGGGCCAGGCGCTGGACTTCGGGGGGGACGACAACGGCCGGCCCGAGAAGCGGGTGGTCGGCGTGATCGACGACTACCGCAAGGGCGGTGAGCTGGCGGTGCCGAACAATATGATGTTCGAGCCGGCCTGGCTGGAAGAAGAGCAGCGTCCGATGACCCAGCTCGCGATCAAGCTGGCCCCCGGCACCACCGCGGCGTTCGAAGAGGAGCTGCTGAAGCGGCTGCAGGCGGTGGCGCCGGAGTGGTCGTTCAACGTCCGGGCCCTGGCCAGCAAGCGGGCGACCTACCTGCGGCTGCGGCTGGCTCCGCTGGTGGCGGCGGGTACCGTCGCGACGTTCCTCATCCTGATGGTGGGCCTCGGCCTGGTCGGGGTGCTGTGGCAGAATGTCACCCAAAGGACCCTCGAAGTGGGATTGCGACGGGCCAAGGGCGCGACGCGCCCCAACATCCACTGGCAGATCCTCGGGGAGATGCTGATGATCGCTTCTCTCGGCCTGGTGCTCGGAGCGCTGGTGATCGTGCAGGTGCCCTTGATGGGCTGGTTCCGCTTCCTGGACGTTGCGACCTACGGCTTCGCGTTCTCCATCTCGGCGGTCGCGATCTACGCGCTGGCGGCGATTTGCGGCCTCTACCCGAGCTGGCTGGCGGCGCGCATTCAGCCGGCGGAAGCCTTGCACTATGAATGAATCAGACCATTGAATGAGCCAGACCATTGAATGAGCCAGACCATTGAATGAGCCAGGCATTGAATAGCTGGAATGAGCGCTGAATGATCCTGATCGTCGACGATGATGCCTCCGTGACCGCCTCCCTGGCGCTGCTGTTCAAGCGCCAGGGCCACGCCACGCGTACGGCGTCATCACCCGCCGAGGCGCTGGCGATCCTGGCTGACGAGCCGTGCCGCGCCGTGGTTCAGGACATGAACTTCTCGCGCGCCGGGGCCATGCAGGGCACCAGCGGCGAGGAGGGGCTCGAGCTGCTGCGTCAGATCAAGCGGCGGCAGCCGGAGCTGCCGGTGATCCTGATCACCGCCTGGGGCTCGATCGAGCTGGCGGTGCAGGGCATGCAGGCCGGAGCCGCTGACTTCATCACCAAGCCGTGGTCCAACCCGCAGCTGCTGCAGGCGGTCGAGACCGTGCTCGAAGTGGCCGAGGTGCGCGCCGAGCAGCACCAGGCCGAGCGGCGCCAGGAGGGCATCGAGCGCGACGAGCTCGATCGCCAGTACGATTTCGGCGGCATCGTCGGCCGGCATCCCAAGCTGCTGCGCATCCTCGACCTGATCGGCCGGGTCAGCGCCACCGACGCTTCGGTGCTGATCACCGGCGAGAGCGGCACCGGCAAGGAGCTGCTCGCCGAGGCGATCCATCGCAACGGCAAGCGGCGGGCCGAGCCGTTCGTGCGGGTCAACCTGGGCGGCATCTCGTCGACCCTGTTCGAGAGCGAGATGTTCGGCCACGTGCGCGGCGCGTTCACCGACGCTCGCAAGGATCGCACGGGGCGTTTCGCTCTGGCCGACCGCGGCACCATCTTCCTGGACGAGATCGGCGAGGTCGATCCCTCGGCCCAGGTCAAGCTGCTGCGCGTGCTGCAGGATCGCACTTACGAAGTGCTGGGCTCGAGCACCACCCGCCGGGTCGACGTGCGGGTGATCTCGGCGACCAACCGCGACCTGCCGAAGATGGTCGAGCAGGGCAGCTTCCGGGAAGACCTGCTCTACCGCCTCAATCTCATCGCCGTCGAGCTGCCGCCGCTGCGCGAGCGGCGGTCGGACGTACCGCTCCTCGCCGAGCACCTGGTGAAGCACTGCGGCCGGCTGTACGGTCGCGAGGGGCTCGAGCTGTCGCCCTCGGCGGTCGACTGGCTGGCGTCGCAGAGCTGGCCGGGCAACGTGCGGCAGCTCAAGCAGGTGATCGAGCGCGCTGTGCTGCTCGCCCGCGGCGACACCATCGGCTCCGAGGAGCTGCTGGATCTCGACGCGCTGGGGCAGAGGGAGCGGCGGGACCGCGCCCTGCCGGCGGTGGGTGCCATGACCCTCGAGGAGGTCGAGCGGGCGATGGTCGTCAAGGCGCTGGCGCACCACGGCGGCAACATCACGCGGGTCGCCAAGGCGCTCGGCCTCAGCCGGGCGGCGCTCTACCGGCGCTGTGAGAAGTTCGGAATCGAGTCCGCGCCAAGCGCCCCGAGCGGTGCGGCGTCCGACGCCGACAGCGTCGAGGACTAGGCGATGACGCTGCGCTCCAAGCTGGCGGTCTACGTGGTGTTTCTCCACGTGCTGCTGGCGGTGGCCAGCGGCTTCGCGCTGTGGGAGCGCCGCGAGTGGCTGCTGGCGGTGGAGGCGGTGCTGCTGGTGTCGGCCTGGATCGGGGTGCGGCTGGTGGGCTCGCTGGCGGTGCCGCTGCAGCTCATCGACACCGGCACCCAGCTGATCAACGAGCGCGACTTCACCACCCACTTCTCGCCGGTCGGCCAGCCCGAGATGGACCGGCTGATCGAGGTCTACAACCGCATGATCGACCAGCTGCGGGAGGAGCGGCTGCGGGTGCGGGAGCAGAACGAGCTGCTGGATCGCATCGTCGAAGCTTCGCCGGGCGGCGTTATCATCTGCGACTTCGAGGGCCGGGTGACTCAGCTCAACCCGAGCGCCGAGAGTCTGCTGGGCATCGACCAGGCGTCGGCGGTTGGCCGTACGTTGAACGAGCTCGCTGAAGCCGAGCTCGCCGTGGCCCAGGTTC
>JBCCEE010000723.1:0-3573 GCA_039030415.1 Acidobacteriota bacterium | reverse complement strand
GTTCTCCGGACCCGCTTGCTCATCGTGCATATTCTCACCGTTTCCAACACCTATCCGCCGGCCGACATCAGCGGCGTCGGCTCGCTGGTCTTTGAGCTCGCCCATCTCTTTGGCGAGCAGGAGCCGGCCGAGCATCGGGTGAGCGTGCTCACTCGCGTGGTGCCGCCCGATGACCCGTACGCGATAGGCGTCGGGGGTGCGAAGATCCTGTTTCCGCTCTACGCCGGCTGGCGGTTCCTGAAGTTGGCTGGCTCGACGCCCTATGACGTGGTGCACCTGCACGAGTCCGACGGCGTGATGGTGGCGGTGGTGCATCGTCTGGCGCGGATTTTTGGGCTGCGGGCCGGGCGCTCGAAGCTGGCGGTCACCCTGCACGTCTCTTACGTCCGCGAGCGGCTGTCGGTACGGCCGATCCGGGCCGACGGCAAGATCGTTTCGCGGCCCACCGGCAGCGAGCGGGTCTTCGCCTGGCTGCGGGCGCCGCTGCTGTCGTTCCTCGGTAAGCTCACCGCCCGTCTGTGCGACGGCATCGCCACCGTCAGTAAGGTGACGGCGGGGGAGATCGAAGCGGACTATCGCGTGCCGGTGGACGCCGCGATTCCCAACGGCGTGTCGCGCTGGATTGCGCGTGACGACGCCCAGGTGCCGGTGAGGGACGAAGGCGTCGACGGCGAGGCTGAGAGGGAAGGCTGGCCAGCCGTGCTGTTCGTCGGCCGGCTGCGCACTCGCAAGGCGGCAGCGGTGCTGCTCGAAGCCTTCGCGATCCTGCTGAAGGACTGGCCCCAGGCGCAGCTGATCCTGGCCGGTAGCGGGGAGCACCACGAAGCCCTGCAGCAGCACGCCGAGACCCTCGGCATCGCGCCGTCGACCCGTTTTCTGGGGGCTGTGCCGCGGGCCGAGATGGATCGCTGGTACCAGGTCGCTGACGTCTTCTGCCTACCGTCCATCTATGAGGGCTTCCCGGTCACCATCCTCGAGGCGATGGCAGCCGGTCTGCCGGTGGTGTCGACCACCGTTTCTGGCATTCCGGAAGCGATCGAAGACGGCGTCAGCGGCTACCTGGTCGAGCCCGAGAGCGCTACCGGTCTCGCCGAGGCGCTAGCGCGCCTGGCGGCCGACCGTGAGCTCACCCGCAGCATGGGCCGCAACGCCCGCCGCGCCGTCCGCGAACAGTTCTCAATCGAGGCCACCGGCGCCGCCTACCTCGAGCTGTGGCAGAAGCTGGTGGCACGCTGACGGATTGACGGTCTACCCTCTGAGCTGTACAGTGTTCATGTACAGGTTCTCCAAGGAACGAATCTGGAGAACAGCACATCTGGAGAGCGCCACCCAGGAGGCTCAGTCTTGGCTATCTACACAAACTATACGAGAGCGCGGGCCAACCTCGCCGACCTGTGCGACCGCGTGACGGCGGACCGCGAGACGGTGATCATAGAGCGGCGAGGTTCGGAGCCTGTAGCCATGATCGCGGCGAGCGAGCTCGAGAGTATCGAGGAGACGGCCCACCTGTTGCGTTCGCCCAAGAACGCCCGGCGTTTGCTGTCGGCGCTCGCTCGTGCCCGTGCCGGCTCCGAATCGCCTCGGACAGTCGACGAGCTGAGGCGAGATCTGGGTCTTGACTGACCGCCGTCGGCGCCAGCGTGAGGCGGTTTTTCAACCTGAGTTTCGAGAAGACCTCCGCTATTGGGTCGAGACCGATCGCAAGAAGGCTCTGCGTGTGCTTGACCTCGTCGAGGCCGTGTTACGGGATCCCTTTCAGGGCGTCGGCAAGCCTGAGCCGTTGAAGCACCTCGGCGCCGGCGTGTGGTCCAGGCGGCTAACCCGTGAGCATCGGCTCGTCTATCTGGTTCGCGACACGCGGATCGACTTCTTGCAGACGCGCTTCCACTACTAGCGTATTTCTGAGACTGCGTGATGAACCGTGAGCTGAAGGCTGATTCGTGGCGCGATGCCATTCTCAAAGCTCTGTTCGTGCCGGTAGACGGCGCGTCGGTGGCGTTCTTCCGGATTACCTTCGGGCTGATGATGCTGTGGCACTTCCGCGATTTCTATCTCGCGGACAAGGTGCACCTCTTCACCGAAACCAACATTCTGTTCACCTTCTACGGCTTCGGCTGGGTGCAGCCCGGGCCGGAGTGGGCGATGCGCGGGGTGTTCTGGGTCCTCGCCGCCGCGTCTCTCGGCATCGCGCTCGGCCTCTTCTACCGCCTGTCGGCGCTAACGTTCGCGATCCTCAGCCTCTACGTTCTGCTGCTCGACACGTCGCGCATCAACAACCATGACTACCTGATCTGCCTGCTCGGCTGGCTGCTGGTGTTTTTGCCGGCCCACCGCACGGCCTCGCTCGACGCGGCGCTGACCCCGAAGCTGCGCTCGACGACGATCCCGGGCTGGGCGCTCTGGCTGCTGCGCTTCCAAATCGGCGTGCCCTATTTTTTCGGCGCGCTGGCGAAGCTCAACGCGGATTGGATGCTGCGCGCCCAGCCGATGACCCTATGGCTCGAGACCGGCGGCGCCGGGGTCGGCGTCAGCATGCCGGAATTCTTGAGGAGCCCGGCCGGCGGCTACTTCTTCAGCTGGAGCGGCTTCCTGCTCGACCTGCTGATCGTGCCGTGCCTGCTGTATCGACGCACTCGGCTAGCGGCCTTCCTGGTGATCTCGACCTTCCACCTCACCAACGTGTTCCTCTTCAACATCGGCGTCTTCCCCTGGCTGATGATCTGCGCCACGACGATCTTCTTCACGCCGGACTGGCCGCGTCGCGTCGGGCTGATGAAGAAGCTGCAGGCGTCACCTTCGAAGCGGAAGAAACCGAAGCGTGCCAAGACGGAACAGGCTCTAACGCTCGAACCGCGACAGCGTCGCATCGTGACGGTGCTCGCGATCTACGTCGCCATCCAGTTGCTGCTGCCGTTTCGCCACCTGCTCTACCCGGGCAACGTCGACTGGACCGAGGAGGGCATCTTCTTCGCCTGGCGCATGAAGCTGCGCGACAAGCGGGGCGATATCCAGCTGGTGATGGTCGATCAAACGACCCAGAAGAAGACCGTCTTCGAGGGTCTCGACAAAGTCCTGACGCCTCGCCAGTACTACCACGTCCAGCACGATCCGGACATGCTGCTGCAGCTTGTCCACCACCTGGATCGCACGCTGCGTGAGTCCGGCAAAGACGACTTCGAGCTGCGAGCCATCACCAGCATCAGCTTCAACGGTCGGCCACCGCAGCCGATGGTCGACCCCGAGCTCAACCTTGCCGCTCAGCGTCGCGGCCTGGGACCGTCGAGCTGGATTATGCCGCTCGAGAATTGAGCGGGTGGAGCCAGTTCCCTTCCGGAAACGGCGATGGGAGCTGGTAGGTCGCGCTGGTGGAACGAGCACGGGCGAGTATGTTTGAGCAGAATCCGCGATAGCCGTGCCCGCAAAGTCCTTTATCCCAGTAAGTTGAGTTACTCGCTAGTGCCGAGGCGAGATACGCAGCTCCGCGCGCAGTCCACCCAGCGTGACCGTCTATCGATCGTTCTTTCCAAGAAACAACCTGGTTCTGTTGGGCACGTTGGTCATGAAGGGACTGGG
>JBCCEE010000722.1:0-3576 GCA_039030415.1 Acidobacteriota bacterium | reverse complement strand
CCGGCTCAGAGGGGTCGCCACCGAGGATGAAGTAGCTGTGGAGCGAATGCACCTGATGGGCCCTTGGAAAAGGTAAAAAGCAAGATGAGTGCCAGCCGCTGGCGGCGCAAAAAACCTTTCGAAACGGGTTTCGACAGCCGTTTTCACCCACCTAAGACCACCCCACCCCCAGCTACGCCCAACTACGCCCGCCGCGTCGCTGAACCGAGCTCATGACCGACACCAGCCAGCCGGATCCCCCGGTACCGCTGACCGAGACGCACCAGAGCACGACGGATTGGGAACGGGCGATCGACCCCCGAGTGCCGGGCCTGACCATCCTCTATCACCCCGAGCTCGACCGGGCCGGCGAACGCTGCCTGCTGCAGGGCACGACCTGTGAGCTGGCTCGCCACATTCCGAGCTTCGCGGCGCCGCAAGGCGGCCCACAGCGGCCGCTAGCCGACACCGCACTCAGCCGACGGCCGATCACCCTACGCGTCGCTTCGGCCAATGGCTCGATGACGCTATTGCGCGGCACGTCTCGCACCTCCCTCGAGGCCGACGGCCGCGCCGTCGATCACGAGCTCAGGCTCACGGCGGGCGATATCGAGCGCGGGGTCGTGCTGCTCCTGGCCGGCCGCGTCGTGCTGCTGCTCCACCTGCTCGACCCGCTGAGCGCCACGGCCCCGGCAGTGCCTGAGATGATCGGCGAGAGCCCAGAGATGGCTCGCGTGCGGCACGAGATCGCCCGGGTGGCGGATCTCGACGTGCCGGTCCTGCTGCGCGGCGAGACCGGTACCGGCAAGGAGCTGGTGGCACGCGCCATCCACGACGCCAGCCCGCGCCGAGCGCGGCCGTTCATAGCCGTCAACATGGCCGCGATTCCGCCCTCCCTGGCCGCCGCCGAGCTGTTCGGCGCCGCCCGCGGCGCCTACACCGGCTCGCGTCATGAGCGCGGCGGCACCTTCGCTCGCGCCGACGGCGGCACGCTGTTTCTCGACGAGATCGGGGAGACGCCGCCGGAGGTCCAGGCGCTGCTGCTGCGGGCGCTCGAGACGTCGCAGATCCAGGCGGTCGGCGCTGAGACCCAGCGCCGCGTCGACGTGCGGGTGATCTCAGCCACCGACAAAGACCTCGAAGCGGCGATCCACAGCGAACAGTTTCGGTCGCCACTGCTCTATCGCCTGGCGGGCTTCACCCTCCGCCTACCGCCCCTGCGCCAGCGGCGCGAAGACTTCGGCCGTCTGCTCGCGGCTTTCCTAAAGCGCGAGATGGCGACGGTCGGCGAGGCGGCTCGCCTGGCGCCCGGTCAGCCGCCCTGGCTGCCGCCGCAGCTGGTAGCCCGCCTGGCCGCCCATGACTGGCCGGGCAACGTCCGCCAGCTCGCCAACGTCGTCCGCCAGCTCGCCATCGCCCACCGCGGCGCCGAGCGCGTACCGATGCCGGCATCGCTGGACGAGCTGCTCGGGCCGCGCGTCGAGCCAGGGCCGGCGCCACAGGCGTCAGCCCTCCACTCACCAACCAGCGAGGCCCCTATCTCAGAGCCGCCGGTCGCGACGGGCCCGCGCAAGCCGGCCGAGATCGATCAAGACGAGCTCCTGTCCGCGCTGCGTGCCCATCGCTGGCGCCTCAAGGCCACCGCCGACGCGCTCGGCATCGCCAGCTCTTCGCTCTACCACCTGATCGCTCGCAGCGACCGCGTCCGCATCGCCTCGGACCTCACCCGTAGCGACATCGAGGCCGCCCGCGCGGAAAGCGGCGGCAGCCTCGCCCGCATGGCCGACGCTCTGGAGGTCTCGGAACGAGCCCTGCGCCGGCGCATGGGACAGCTCGGCATATCATGAGCCCACGGGCTGCCAGTGAGATCCCGTCCGGAACAGCGTTTGCGGGCTAGCTGATCGCGCGGTTGGCCAGAGCCTACAGAGTGTAGAGCACGGCGACGGGTTGGTCCTCGTAGCTCGCCGGCCGGTAGCGCAGGGCTTTGAGCGCTTCGATCGCCTCCGGGGTGATCTCGTCTGTGGTGGCGCCCAGCGGATCGACGTCTTGGACGGCCCCCTCGGCGTCGATGGTGAGCTGAACCTTCCAGGTCTTGCTGGCGCCACGCAGCTTACGCGGTAGCTTGCCCTCGATCAGCTCCGGCGGATTCAATCCAAGATCGTTCGAGTACGGAATCGGCTCGCCGCTAGCCGCCAGCTCCGCCATCCTGACCGGATCTCGCCAGGCCAACCGCTGCGTTTGCGTCTCGAGCTCCAGCCGCCCGGAGGTGGCGATGATGGTGGACCGGGTCTCGCTCTTGCGATGGGTAAGGGCGAACGTCAGCCTCAGAGGATGCGCGACGTTCTCCCTTTCGAACGCCTGCTGCAGGCGCACTACGACGTCGACGGCGCCCGAAAACCTCGAGAGCTTCTGCTGCGGCGAGATCTCCACCGGCAGAAGCTGCATAGTGAACGGCTTCACCGCCCATACCTGGGCCTGAATCTCGAGCTCGGAGTCCTCCTCGAGTTGGCCGAATGACGAATGCCGATAGAGCTCGCTAATCGAGTAGTCGAGGCGCGCCGTGATGAAGTCTTCCGGTCCCAACGGGCCCTCGCTGCTGGCGTTGGCCTCAGCCATCTCGAGCGTCCCCAGCACTACCGTCTCGCTGCTCTTGGCCCAGACTCCACCCGGACTCGCCGTGAGCACGAGGGCCGCGAGAACCCATCCAAGCTTCGACATGCCTTTCGGCAATCCTCCCTGGGATGCCGGCGGGACTGTGGTTGAGTTGATCTTCACGACTTGACCTCCTGATTGTTGCGACGGGGTTCGAACCTCTTTGGCTCAACGCGTTGAAGCGGACGTGTGACGGGCGCGAAGCTCAGTTGGGGATCCCACAGACCAGGGATCCCACAGACTAGGGATCCCACAGACTCTGCGCGAGCCGCCAACGATCGCTGTCACTACTAAAGGCGAGAAACGGCACCGCATTGTAATCACGCTGATGAAATTAACCCGAGGCTGCCCAGGACACCAGCGAGATCAGGCCGCCGGACGCCACTTCTCCCACCATGAAGCCGCCGCTCGCTGCAGCTTCGAGGGGCTGGAGGGGCCACTTCGCAGCGCGACAGGCTGATGACCCGTGCGAATCATCACGTGGGGCCGCCCTCGCCGGCGCCGGCGCGGAGCTCGTGGAGACACGACGACCGCCGGTTTCAGCCTAAATGCTGCGCCGGCGTCACTTACGCGACTTTTCCTTGGCTCGGGGAGGCGCTGATCGAATTTTGGGACGGCGAATCTGCGCTCGGGAAGCGGCTGATCGATTATTTTGAGGCGTGTTATCGGCTCGGACAGGGCGTGATCGAGTTTTTCGAGCTCTTTTGCCAGCTCGGTGAAGTGATGATCGACTTTTTCAGAGGCAAAAACCCGGGTGTTTTGGTCTCCGATCGCGGTCACGACGCCCGATCGCCCGGTGTTTCGGCTCCTCAGCGCCGACAAATCGCGCGATCCCCCGGTGGGTTGAAGTTCGCGTATGTTAGCTGTTTTTCTAGTTGGTGATTCATCTACAAGCCTCTCGGACGATATCTTTATTGGTTTTGCTTATCGGTCTTAGCTAATGCT
>JBCCEE010000721.1:0-3583 GCA_039030415.1 Acidobacteriota bacterium | reverse complement strand
CTTTGGAGCTATCCTGGCCTGCCTCCCCGAGCTGCCGGCCGGCCACAGTATCCGCCACAGTGTGGGCCGAAGTGTCGGCCAGAGTGTCGGTCGAGGCGTGGGTCGAAGTGTAGATCTCGCCGCTGGCCATGTGCAGGCTGAGCCGGCTGAGATCGGCGTTCGCCTGCTCGTAGCGGCCGAGTATGCGCTCAATGCCCTCGAGATCCTGCGACAGCTCGAGCCCCAGGCTCAGGGGCTCCTCGATGCGGGACGCCAGCGACTCGGCCAGGGCCTTGGCCTTGCCACGAATGCCCTGCGAGTACAGCGCCACCAGCGTCAAGACCATGGCCAACGAAACCGCTCCGAACGTGGCCGTGAAGATAACGTTCAGCCATAGGTTGGAGCGCGGGTGCCGGCGGAGCCGAGCAAACGCTACGACGGCGACGATCACCGCTAGCGCGCCGACCCCGACCAAGCGCAGAAAGGCGCGACTCACCGTGCCCTCGATCACCGACCACGCCATGCTCATCTCGAGCTCGCCCGCGGTCTCGAAACGACTCTCGAGCGGCAGCCGAATCGAATCGAGGATCTCCGGGCTTCCCGCCTTGGAATGCTCGTCGCTGCCGGCCACGAACACCGCCCGCCCTGCGGCGTCGAGCACCGAAATGCGGCGCAGCGAAGCGTCTGATTCGAGCAGCGGCGCCGCGACCGGTTGGAAGCCGGGAAACTGCTCGAGCGGCAGGTCCGCTTGGAGGAAGCGCTCGAGGGCCTGCTTGATGATCTCGCCTTGGGACCCCAGACGCTCGCGCTCGATCGCCGGATAGACGCGAAACGCCTCGGCCAAACCGACGGCGAGCAAGAGCGTTAGGGAGAGCCCCAAGACGAGACCGAGCTCGGCCGGGCGGACGGCAGGGGGCTCCTGCCCTCCGCCGGTGGGCTTGGAGCCGCTTTTTGGGTCGCGCGCCCTGCCCAGCAGCCTCGCTCGCACTCGTCTGCTCACCCGCTGGCCTTCGGTGCTCCCACCTCTTTACCAACCGTAGAGCCCGGGCAGCCAGCTGGCACCCCGGCCAACCGCAGCTGCTCGACGATCGGCCCCCAGGAGCTCTGTAGGCCGCTCAACCCGTCATCGATCGCCGCAGCCAACTGAAACAGCACGAGCTCGTCGTAGCTGACGCCGGCGTCGGCGAGCCCGAGTGCCAGCAGACTCGTCGCGCCGTCGGACGTCGGAGCCTTGAGGTCGGGCTTGGGATTGATCTCGAGAATCCGCAGCTCGCCGTGCTCATCCTCGCGCAGGTCCATCCGGAACATCGACCGCAAGTGCAGATGGTCGGCTACGACGCGACCCAACGCCTGCAGCTTCGCGATCAGCGCCCCCTCCTGGCCGCGATCGAGCACTCGCGCTCGGCTGCCGTCGATCGGGCGCGCGTCGAGCGACTCGAAAATGTGCTCCTGCGGCGCGAGCAGTCGTTCGATGAAGGCGAAGCACCACGCGCCGCGGGTTCGGGTCCAGCGACCGTCGACGCGCCGCAGGGGAGCTGCCGCGCCGACGGCCACTTCGCGCCCCGGCAGGAAACTCTCGATCAACACCGCGTTGGCCGTCCGTCCATAGATCTCAGCAACCAGCGCCGGCAGTTCGTGCGCCTGCTCCAAGTAGGTCACGTCGCGCGAGGCGCGCCCGTTGACCGGCTTGACCACCCACGGCCCCTGCTCGGTCCCGAAGGTCTCCAGCAGAGTGGCCTCACTGAGCCCACTCGCCCAGCGTGGGTGCCACAGAAGGAACGGCGCGGTCGGCAAACCCAGGCCCGCAAGTAACCTTTTGCAGAGGTATTTGTTGTCGAGTAGCGTGGCGCTGGCAGGCCGATGACCAACGTAGGGAATGCCGAGCCCCTCGAGCAGCGCCGGAGCCTGCGCCAACGGATCGAAACCTTGAATCCCCCCACAGTTCAACCACGCCAGGTGGACCTCGGCGCGCTGCAGATGGGCGCCGAGATCACGGCCTTCCCGCAGCAGAAAAACCTTGCTGAACCCAAGCCGCTCGAGTGCTGCCGCGATGTCCCGCGCGACCCCCTCATAACTCTTCCAGACTCGCGCCTGGTGGGTTCGATGGATAATGGCTGAGGGATCCCGCGGGTCGCCGCTGTAAACCACTGCGATCCGTAGCCTTTGCCTCAGAGCCTGCAGGATCTCATCGAGCCGATCGATTTGATAGTTCATGTCGGTGCCGTTCATATCGCTGTCGCTCATCTCAGCGTCGTAGGTAGAAGAACGTGCCCAGAACGTGGTCCTGCACGCGACCCGTCGCGCGGTCTCGGCTACGCAGCAGGTAGTAAAGATCGATCGAGCCACGCTTGCTGAAGCGGAACCGGGCTCCCAAGGGCACGAAGCGCTCTTCGATCACATCGCCCAGCCCGTCGCCGTCTTCGTGAAACCACTCCATACTGGAAAACAGTCGATCGAGCTTGCCGCGCTCGAGCATCCAGTTGAGGCGAAGACGGTGGCGAAATCGCGTCGAGTCCGATCTGCTACGCCGGTGGAATACCTCCACTCGGTTGCGAAACTCGACACGTACTTTTCTTCCGATATGGCCCCGAGGAGTCACCTCGAGCTCCAGGCGTCCATCGATCACGTCATCGCCCTTCAGCTCGATGTGCTTGATCGCTCCTCCCACCCACAGGTTGTCGTGCAATCGATAGGTTATCTTCGGGCCGCTGAACCACCCCGAAGCCTGGGTCGCCTGATCGCGCAACCTGGCTTCGTAATAAAACAGCACGTCGTAGCGCTCGGCGCGATGTAACGCAAAGAGATACTGCGACCACAGCTGCGTATCATCAGCATGAGCGGCTCGCGCACCCAACCCGCTCGACGCCAGCACAACCAGGACCAGCACAGTCAGGACCAGCACCCTCAGGGCCAGCACCCTCAGGGCCAGTCTAGCCCCGAGGCGAGCGATGGAACCGAACACCGAAAAACCTTGGCTTTCTATTTTGAGCACAGCCTCTCCTTCAGGTTTGATAGCCCATGAATCGCGCATCCCTCCAGCCAACGTGGATGCGCGCTACCTCAAGCGACTGGATGTAAAGCTATAGAGGCTGACCTGAAAGATCTTGACCAAAAACTCATCGAACCATCCACGTAGACAGCCCGGATGCCCATCGCCCCGAGTGCACGAGTGAAACAAGTCACTCGAGGTCTCGTAGACTCAAAGGGTCTTGCCATTTGCGAAGACGCGACTTGGAAGCGGCTGGGTGTCGCATAGACTTCGCCTTTCAGTGCGCCTTGAATCGGCTCGACACTTGAACGGCCGAACCAGCGCCCGCCTGTAAGGCCCACCTCCAAAGAGCAAAATCGAGCGTTCGGGGCTCGGAAACCTGCTCGGTGCGGCCCACCGAATACCGCAGTCCATCAAATTTCAGGTGCGATGGATGCGAACCAAGGAGTAGAGCTGATGTTGAAGGTGCGACAGCTGGTGAAAGTGTACCCGGGCGGCGTTACGGCCCTGCGCGGCATCGATTTGGAGGTTCCCAAGGGTATGTTCGGCCTGCTCGGTCCCAACGGCGCCGGCAAGTCGACCTTCATGAAGATCCTGGCCGGACTGCTCGAGCCG
>JBCCEE010000720.1:0-3583 GCA_039030415.1 Acidobacteriota bacterium | reverse complement strand
GCGGAACGGGCGGTCCGCGGGGCTGCCCCCCTATTTGGTCTTGCTTCGCATGGGGTTTACCGTGCCTTCCCCGTCGCCGGGAAAGCGGTGCGCTCTTACCGCACCCTTTCACCCTTACCGGCTGCGAAACGCGAGCGCCTCACAGCTGGCGGTCTACTCTCTGCTGCACTTTCCGTCGCGTCACCACGCCTCGCCGTTAGCGAGCATGCTGCCCGTAGAAGTCCGGACTTTCCTCCCTTCCGCGCTGAACCAGCCGAAACGGCGACCGTCCCGAGCTCTCCGACGCCGTCAGTCTAACTCTGCCGCTGGCCGCCCTGTCAAGACTTGGACGGGATACCGGGGCGCGCGGTCAAGACTTCTCGGATCGACTGAACAGATTGCGGAAGCCGCCGGATTTGCCGCTCAGGCTCGGCAGCCCCGGCCCCAGCCGCTCCATGCCGAGCTGAGCCTCTTTGAGAGTGGGCCTCAGCCGCTGCGCCTCGCGATAGTGCTCGCGGGCCTCGTCGGCATGCCCAGCTTGCTCCAGCAGCTGAGCGAAACCCACCCGGATCGCGGCGTCTTCGGGATCGAGCTCTACCGCCCGGCGGTAGCTTTCCTGGGCGTGCCGCTGCCAATTGGGGTTCTTCGACTGCGCCAGGCCGAGGCGGGCGAAGTACTCGGCCCGCGGGTCCATGCGAGTCGCTTCTTTGAGCAGGTCGACCGCCAGCGAGAAATCCATCTGCGACAGACAGCTCGAAGCGCGCCGGTAGTTCTGGCGTGCGATATCGCGCTTCTCTTCCTCGCGCTGCGCCTCATCCACCGTCACCTGCACGTGGACGCCGGCGACCGTGTTGTAGCTCGCTCTCCTACGGGGGTCCGACAGCGTCAGGTAAGCCTCGGTGGCCTTCTCGAACAGCACGCGCGAGGCGACGTCCTTGCCCTCCAGCCCGAGGCGCGTGGCATGGGATGGATGGACGACCCTCGCCAGGTCGCTGTAGGCCGCGAACACTTTGTCCTCGCTCGCCTTGGGATCGATCCCCAGCAGCTGATAGTGATCCATTTGGCCGAGCCGGCTGAGCAGGTCGGCCAGTTTCGCGCGGTGCGTGCTGGAATCGAGCTCGAGCGGCGTCGCTCGCAGATCGTCGGCGATGCGCTCTGAGAACTGCGCCAGCAGCCGCGGCGACAGCACATCGTGATCCCAGCCGGCGTGGGCGTTGCCGGTCCCGGGCGTGCGGGTCACCAGCCCCACCGACCACAGCTTGGTCAAGCCGCGCAGCAGGGTGAGGCGATCTTTGCTGCCGCGCAGCAGATCGGCCGGCGTCGCCGGCTGCGCCAGGGTGACCAGCACCTTCGCCATGTCGGGCTCGAGGCCCGGCAGCTGCTGCAGCGCCGGCGTCTTGTCGCTCGAGCGCAGGCGCACCGTATCGCCGCCCAGTCGCTCGATGAGCTGAATCTCGTCGCAGCCGTGGATCGCCACCTCTTGCACGAAGCGCACCGTCGGCAGCGGCCCGACCAGCTCCACTACCAGAGCGTGGTCGCGACGGAATTTGGCCTGCACCTCCGGGAAGGGGCAAAGCTCGGCAGCCAGCGACTCGATGGCGTGGCCCAGGCCGCTATCCGCCGTCGGCGCGTGATCGCCCATCGCAGCCAGTAGCGGGCTGATCTTCAGCGCCGTCGGATCGTCGCGGTCGAGGAATAGCTCGCCGCGACGAAAAAACAGCGTAGCCGGCTCGTCGCCGACGTCGACTTCTACCAGACCGCTCAGCCGGTTCAGGTAGATCGAGCGGACGATCTCGGCAAAGGCGTCGGTGGTGCTATCTGGGTTTGCGGTTCGATCCATCGAGGGGCGGTCTCCATCGGGTCGGCCGACGCCCGCTGGCTGCCAACGAATCGAGAGGGCGCGAGCTGGTGGCCAAACTTTCTGTGCGCGTTACTCTAATCCACTCTGCTGAAGGTCACGTTGCCGCAGGACATGATGTCTAAATCACACACTCTGAGTCGCATACTCACGCCCCTTCGCCTCGGAATCCATCCCGCGGCAGCGCTCAATAAGCCCAGCTTCACGAGCCCAGCTTTACGTGGCAGACCTCTGCTCGGAATCTTTTGCCTCGCTCGAAGTCTTCTACTTTGACCAGAACATAAGGTTAAGAAAAAATTACTAGACATTCAAGGACTCGGACGCCTGGCCGCTGTCGGCGGCCTGCTCTTCGGCCTTCATCGCCGACACCTGCTCGAACACCGACTGCCCCACTCGGGGCCCGAGCACTTCCTTGAGCTCGTCGAGGGTCGCTCGCTCGACGCCTGCGAAGCTGCCGAAGCGCCGCAGCAGGAGCTTGCGACGGCCGGCGCCGACGCCGCGCAGGGAGTCGAGCCGGCTGCGGAAAGTGCGCGCCTTGCGCCGACGGCGATGGCGCGAGACCGCGAAGCGGTGGGACTCGTCGCGAATCTCCTGCAGCAGCTGGAGGCCGGGGTCGTGGCGCGGCAGCAGCAAGGGTTCGGGCTGCTCGGGAAGATAGATCTCCTCTTCACGCTTCGCCAGGCCGACCACCCGGGTCTCTTCCACCCCCAGGGACGACAGCGCTTCGAGGGCGGCGTTGAGCTGACCGCGGCCGCCGTCGATCAGGATCAGATCGGGCATCGCCCCGACCTCATCCAGCACCCGCCGGTAGCGCCGCTCGACGGCCTGCCGCATCGAAAAGAAATCGTCCGGTTTGTCGAGCCCTTTGATATTGAAGCTGCGGTAGTCCGACTTGCGCATCTTGCCGGCCTCCCACACCACCAGCGACGCGACCGTGTCGCTGCCCTGGAAGTTCGAGATGTCGAAACCCTCGATGCGCTGCGGCGGATCCGCCAGCTCGAGGTGTTCGCTGAGCGCCCGCGCCGCCAGCGCGCCGCGGCTCTCGGTGCGGAAGCGACGCTTGAAGGCGAGCTCGGCGTTGCGCATCGCCAGCGCCACCCGATCCGCCTTCGGCCCGCGCGACGGCATGCGCACGTAGACTCGCTCTTCCTTGCGCTCCGACAGCCAGATCACCAGCGCCTCCTCGCCGTCGATCGGCGTCGGCAGGTGGATCTCCTTGGGAATGAAGGTGGTGTAGCCGTAGATCTGCGGCAGCACTTCGGACAGCAGACGCGCCGGATCGACCTCGTCCTGCCCTTCCCAGAACAGCTCGCGACGGTCGAGCACCTGACCGCCGCGCATCACCAGGATCGTCACCGCGGCGTTGCCTCCAGCCACCTTGACGCCGAAGATGTCGACGTCCTCACCGCGCACCGACGACAGCTTGCGGCGCTGGCTGATGTCGTCGATCTCCGCCAGCAGATCGCGCAGCCGCGCAGCCTCCTCGAACTCGAGCTCGTCCGACGCCTGACGCATCTGCTGCTTGAGCTCGCGGGTCAGCAATTCGTTGCGCCCGGACAAGAACAGCTTGGCCTGCTCCACCGCTTCGCTGTAGGCCTGATAGGTCGTCAAGCCGTCGACGCACGGGCCGAGGCAGCGGTGCATATCGTGGTAGAGGCAGGGCCGCGGCAGCTTGCCGTCGATCGGAATGCGGCAAATGCGCACCTGAAACAGCTTCTGCACCAGCTTGATCGCTTTGCGCGCCAG
>JBCCEE010000719.1:0-3592 GCA_039030415.1 Acidobacteriota bacterium | reverse complement strand
GGAGCCGAGGCGGTCGGCGCGCAGGGTGTCGATCGAGACCAGGATCACGTCCGGGCTTTTGGCCGTCGCCGGTGTGGTTCTCAGTTTGCGAGCTTCGGGCTGCGCCGAGATCTCGGGAGGGGGCGGCTGCGCCATGCCGGCAATCACCATCGAAGCTGCCAGGATTACCGGCACGCTGGCGGCCAGGATCTTCAGCCACTTCTTGGGCGGCACGACCCAAGATGCTGCGGCCCAGCCGACCGCCAGCACGAAGAGAGCCTCGAAGATGAGGGCGGTGCCGCCGGTCAATCCGCCAGCGGAGGTGATCTGATCGGCGATCATCCAGCCGGCGAGAGCGCTGGCGACGCCGAAGCTGGCCGCCCAGCTCGCCCGCACACGATCACCGTCGGCCCATGCGGGATGGAGGCGCCGCAGCCACAGGATCAGGGGCAACAGCAGCAGTAGGGTCAACGGCGCCAGCATGACGCCGAGAGTGCCGAGGCCCGCGGCCGCGGCAGGACCCATGCCGGAGAACTTCAGGGCCATCGAGATACCCTGGAACAGCTGCAGGAACGCGATCGAAGCCAAAACTGGTATGACGGCGGGGTGGCGATCCCACCAGCTAGCTTTGCTGTCGCTCATTCCTCACCTCCTTGGATGCGCCGGGCGTCGCGGCATGCGGTCATCAGGGGATGCAGTCATCGGGGGAACGTCATCTCATGGGCTGCATCGCAGGCTATCACTCGCTGCAATAGACGATCCGGAGCGTCACGAGGTTCCGTAGATGAAACTCTCTCAATGTCCCGTACAGGGTCAGAACATCTGATGGCATTACGCTGTCGTAGCCCTTGAAGTTACGTGACTCCCCCCTCTTCCTCCATGGAGATCCCAGCGATGCAACGTCCTCACGCACCTGAGACCGTGCTGGCTTCCAAGCCCGGATCGTTTTTCAGAGCCGTTTTGGCTCTCGTCATGCTGTTGACCGCTTCCTCGGCCGGAGCTCAGACTCGGGTCTTGCTGGTGGGCGACAGCTGGGCCGAGTTCATGTGGCAGTTTCGCACCCTGCGAGGCGTGTTCGCCGCCAACGGTCGACCCGATATCCTCGAGCGCGGCACCCAGACGGCGCTCGGCGGCACGACCGCGGCGGAGTGGCGGCAGCCAGCTTCACTCCAGCTGATCCGCAGCGAGCTCGACAGCAACCCGACGATCGATACCGTCCAGATCACGATCGGCGGCAACGACTTCCTCGCCGGCCGCAGTGGCGGCGGCTACTTCGCCGGCATGTCTCAGGCTCAGCTCAACGCACTGGTCAAACAGGTCCGAGCGGATCTCGCGGTCGTCGTCGACACCGTGCTCGCGCATCGGCCCGATCTCGAAGTCGTGATCAGCCTCTACGACTACGTCAACTTCGTCGACACGCAGCTGTTTCCCGGCTGTAACGGCACCTGGCAAGATCTCGACAGCCCGACTCCGCGGCAGGTCAACGAGGCTTTCGTCGTGCTCCAGAACGCCGCGGCCGGTCTGGCGGCGTCGCGGCCCCGGGCCAGCTTCGTCGACCATCGCGGCCTGATGCAGTTCACCTTCGGCTTTCCCGACGACGGCATCCCTCCAGGAGCCCTCCGGCCGCCGGGAGACATCAATCGGCCCAGCCCGACGCAGGCCATGTTCCTGCAGAACGACTGCATCCACCTCAACTCGGCGGGCTACACGGCGGTCGCGCAGAACCTGTGGAATCAGTACTACGACGCCCGCTTCAACGGCGTGACGGAGCCGATTCCGAGCGCCGCGCTGGCTCAGGATGTGATCGTCGCCAACGAGAACGACGGCCAGGTCAGCGCAACCGTCAGCCTGTCGTCGGCACCGATCGGTCCGGCGATGATCGACTACCGGACGGTCAGCGACTCAGCGGTGGCGGGCGAAGACTTCCAGGCGCTTTCCGGCACCTTGTTCTGGGACGCTGGGTCGCCGATGGAGCAGACCCTCGGCATCGTCCTGCTCGATGACGAGGTGATGGAGGGCAACGAAACCTTCACCCTGGAGCTGAGCAATCCACAGGGACAGGTCCAGCTCTCCGGCGATCGCGCCAGCACCCGCATCTCGCTGCTCGACGACGACGGTGCCTCGACCTGCACACCCTCGGAGCAGGTGCTCTGCCTGCAGGACGGGCGATTCAAAGTCGAGGTCGACTGGCTCACGGTGGAAGGAAACTCAGGCTTCGGTACCCAGCAGCCGCTGTCGAACAGCTCGGGTCTGTTCTGGTTCTTCAGTCCCGACAACTTCGAGATGATTCTCAAAGTGCTCAACGGCTGCAGCATCACCGGGCTCGAGGCCTATTGGGTATTCATCGCGGCCACCACCAACGTCGAGTATCGGGTGCGCGTCACCGATACCCAGACCGGTTTGATCCAGGAGTACACTAACCCTCAGAGCCAAGCGGCGCTGCCGGTACAGGACGTAACGACGTTCCGGTCATCCTGCCCCTGACGGCGAGGTGTCTTGCGCGGTGGCCCCGAGCTTCGGGGCTGCCGGCCGGGCTGGGCCATCGCTGGTTCCCGCCGGTCAGTCGATCCGGAACGACTGCAGCTCCACGGGTACTGGTGTCGTCGTCGTTGAGGTGGTGGTCGACGTCGTCGTTGAGGTGGTGGTCGACGTCGTCGTTGAGGTGGTGGTCGACGTCGTCGTGGACGTTGTAGTCGGCGGCCTCGTCGTGGTCGGCGGCACCGTGGTCGTGGTTGGCGGCTCCGTCGTGGTTGGTGGCGCCGTCGTGGTTGGTGGTACCGTGGTCGTGGTCGGCGGCTCCGTCGTGGTTGGAACACCCGTTGTGGTCGGACCGCCCGTCGTGGTCGGACCGCCTGTCGTGGTCGGACCGCCTGTCGTGGTCGGACCACCCGTCGTGGTCGGCCCGCCCGTCGTGGTCGGACCGCCGGTCGTCGGGCCGCCTGTCGTCGAAGGTCCCAGGAGGTCGGCTGCTCTCCGGCTTCTTGCGGGGCTCGGTGGAACCTGAGCCAGAGCTGAAGGGGTCATCCATTGGCCGGGCAAGAGACTGGAAGCCAGGGCGACGCCGCTGCCTTTGGCCAGAGTCTTCAATGCCTGCCGCCGTCCGATCTGCGGCCGACGCTGGGTCTCGTTCACGCTGATCTCCTGCCGATGAGAGTAAAATCATATCACGGTCTGAGCAGGAGCCTTTCAAAATGAACGACCCCTTCATCGTGCGCCGTAGCGGCTCGATCGCCTGGCCCTCGAAGGAAGGGCTGACGGTCCGAGTCGCCGGTCAGCCGCTCGACGTCGGCCTGAGCGCGACGGCTGCCGTCGTCTGGTCTTTGTGCGACGGACGTCTTCAGGTGAGTGCCCTGCGCAGCTACCTCGACGAGAAGTTTCCCGACCAGCACGAGCAGATCGAACACGAGCTGCCGCGCGCCTTGGCGATCCTCGAGCAGAGCGAGCTGACGCGGACGGCTGGTCACGCCAGCTCCGGGTATCCGGTGCTGCAGGTCGCTACCGCTGCGTTCTGGCCGGGGCTGCAAGAGCGCGACAACCCGATCGTCCAACTGCTGGCGAGGCGTTACTCCGTGGTGCTCGTCTCGCCCGAGCAAGCCGACCTGCTGCTGTTCTC
>JBCCEE010000718.1:0-3592 GCA_039030415.1 Acidobacteriota bacterium | reverse complement strand
TCTGGAAGAATTTTCTGATCGATCGAGCTCGGGATCTCGTCACCCGGACAGCGCGTCTGGTCCCACAGCCTAGACGAAATTCTTGCGGTTTACGTAAACCCGCGACTCGCCCGAGCCGTGGCGCATAGACCGGCCGAAATGGCGCGTTGGCGCGCGGGCTACGCCGGCCTACGGCAGGCGGCACCGCCCGCTGGCGCCGCCTCTGTGGCTAGAGGCGACGCTCGGTGCAATGAATCGCTGTCCAAAAAACAGGACTCGCTTCCGCGAAAGGTGACAGCGGTCGTCTCACCGCGGGGACGGTGCTCAGCGAGAAGGCGAAGTTTGGGTCGCTCTAGGCCGAGCCGCCGATGTAGCGCTCCTGCTCGAGGTGGAGCAGGACCTGCTGCGCTGCCTCTTCCGGCGTCGTGTCGGTGGTCGGGATGATGACGTCGGCGTCCTCCGGCACTTCATAGGGATCGGAGATGCCGGTGAACTTGTCGATCTTGCCCGCTCTCGCTTTGGCGTAGAGGCCTTTGCGGTCGCGCTGCTCGCAGACTTCGAGTGGCGTCGCGACGTGGATCAAGATGAAGCCGCCGCCGGCTGAGATCATCTCGCGCACTTCCTGACGCACCTTTTCATAAGGGGCGATCGGGGCGCAGATGGCAATGCCGCCGTTCTTGGTGATCTCCGACGCCACGAAGCCGATGCGGCGGATGTTGAGGTCGCGGTGCTCGCGCGAGAAGCCGAGCTCCGAGGACAGGTTCTTGCGCACGATGTCGCCGTCCAGCAGGGTGACGGGGCGGCCGCCCATCTCCAGCAGCTTGACCATCAAGACGTTGGCGATGGTCGATTTGCCGGCGCCGGAGAGGCCGGTGAAGAACACCGTGAAGCCGCTCTTGTGGCGCGGCGGGTGGGTGCGCTGCAGCTCCTTGGCGACCTCCGGCAGGGTGAACCATTCGGGAATCGGGGCGCCCTCGGCCAGCCGGCGCCGCAGCTCGGTGCCCGAGATCGACAGCGTGCGGGTGCCCTCCGGCACCTCGTCAGCCGGCATGTAGCCGCCTTTGTCCTCGGCGAAGACCATGAGCTTGAACGGCACCATCTTGATGCCGAGCTCTTCTTCGTGCTCGCGCATCAGGTCCTGGGCGTCGTAGGGGCCGTAGATCGGTTTGCCCTGGGAATCGTTGCCCGGGCCGGCGTGGTCGCGACCGACGATGAAGTGGGTGCAGCCGTAGTTCTTGCGGATGATGGCGTGCAGCACGGCTTCCTTCGGTCCGGCCATGCGCATCGACAGCGGCAGCAGGGAGAGCATGGCGGTGTGCTTGGGGTAGCGCGGCAGGATCGCCTGGTAGCAGCGCACGCGGGTGTAGTGGTCGACGTCGCCGGCCTTGGTGGTGCCGACCACCGGGTGGACCAGCAGACTGGCCTCGAGCTCGCGCGACGCCTGCAGGCTCATCTCGATGTGGGCGCGATGCATCGGGTTGCGGGTCTGGAAGGCCACCACCTTGCGCCAGCCGAGGCGGGCGAAGTTCTTGCGCAGGCGTTGCGGCGTATGGCGCAGCTCCACGAAGTCGTAGTGCTGGGGCAGCTGACAGCCCTCGAGGGTGCCGCCGACGGCGAAGTTATCGGAGCTGTCGAAGAGCTGGGCGACGCCGGGGTGGGCGGTGTCGGTGGTGCCGAAGGAGGCCATGGCCTGCTCCTCGCGATCGAGCTGCCAGACGTCGCTGACGTTGAGCACCGCCAGCATCACCCCCTGGGGATCGCGCAGCGCCAGCTTCGAGCCTTCCGAAAGGCCGCTGGCGACCGCTTCGGAGACGTCGAGGGTGATCGGGATCGGCCACAGGGTGCCGTCGGCCAGCCGCATCGATTCACAGACCGAGGCGTAGTCCTGGCGGCCCATGAATCCCGTGAGAGGAGAGAAGCCGCCGTTCAAGATCAGCTCGAGATCGAAGAGCTGACGGGCGGTGAGATCCCACGACGGCCAGTCGACCGAGGCGCTGCGCAGCTCCTGGCGGCGCTCTTCGGAGACGACCAGCTGAACAAGCTCGCCGCCATGGGGTTTGATCAGATGATTGGGCATCGGCAATCCTTTCTTGTTCCCTATGGCCGGCAGCTTCGCGGTGAATCAAGGTAGAGCAACGCACCCTGAAAGGCAGTTTCGGAAGCTTGGTTTCGACGAGACGCTGTCGGCGAGACGGTATCGACCTCAGGTGCCCCGGGATCCCTCGGGATCGGGCTCTGCTAGACTCGATTACCGCTGTTGGATGAGACGCTTTGGGATGGAGAGTCGTGGCGCGGAGCGACCACGGCGCGGATCGTAACACAAGTCCTGAAACAGCAGTTCTGCGCCGCGCATCACTATCCACGCGTAACGTAACGCCGCTACGCTCGACAGCCGCTATGCGTCATACTGTTGCTATGCGCAATACCGCGACCGCCTTCGACCGCACCAAGCGCTGGGTCGACGGCGCGGTGGCTGCCCTGGGTCTGGTGGCGGCGTCACCCGTGCTCGCGGTCATCGCCGTGCTGATCAAGCTGACGTCGCGCGGCCCGGTGCTCTACCGGGCCCGACGGGCGGGCCTGCACGGCGTGCCGTTCGAGGTGCTCAAGCTGCGCACGATGACCGATGGCGCCGATCGCCACGGCACGATCACCGTCGGCGGCGACGCCCGGGTGACCCCGCTCGGTCGCCTCCTGCGCCTCACCAAGCTCGACGAAGTGCCGCAGCTGTGGAACGTGCTGCGCGGTGAGATGGCGCTGGTGGGGCCGCGGCCCGAATCGCTCAACATCGTCGAGGAGCACTACACCGCCGCGCACCGCCAGGCGCTGTCGGTGCGGCCGGGGCTTACCTGCTCGGGCAGTCTCTATTACTACGTCTACCAGGAGCACCTGCGACCGCCGGCCGGTGTCGGGCCGGAGACGTTCTACGTTCGCGAGCTGCTCGACGCCAAGATCGCCGCCGACCTGCACTATGTCGAGCATCGCTCGATGGCTTACGATCTGCGGCTGATCGTCGAGACCGTCTGGGTCATGCTGTGCAAAATCCTGGGCGTGGCGCCGCGCTGGCAGCCGCCGATTCCGGTAGCCTCGCTGAGGCTGCCGGCGCAGGAATCGCCGGCGTCGGACACGTCTAGGAGCTGAGCGAGCAGCTCGGTGAAGAGCTCAGTAAAGAGCTCAGTGTAGAGCAGAGCGAGGAGCTGAGATGAGTGAGCCGGTGAGCCCGCTAGAGAGCGTGAAGTGGATCGACCTGCCTTCGGTCGACGACCCGCGCGGCACCTTGACCGCGGCCGAGAGCCAGATCGACGTCCCGTTCGACATCCGTCGCGTCTTCTTCATGCACCACGTGACCGCGGCGCGCGGCGGCCACGCCCACCGCGACACCGATCAGGTGATCGTCGCGGTCTCAGGGCGCTTCGAGGTCACCTTGTTCGACGGCGTGGCTTCGAGCCACTACGAGCTTGACAGCCCCAAGCGTGGTTTGTACGTTCCGCGCATGCTGCTGGTCGATCTGGAAGCATTCTCGCCCGGGGCGGTCTGCCTGGTGCTGGCGAGCACGCACTACGACATGTCACGCTCACTGCGGACCCGCGAAGACTTCCTGCGAGCCGTCGCAGAG
>JBCCEE010000717.1:0-3598 GCA_039030415.1 Acidobacteriota bacterium | reverse complement strand
GATCACCACGTCTACGCGGTCCACCGGGTGACCGGCGAGGTGCTTTGGCGGGCGCCGACTGGCGGCGGCATTCTGTCGTCTCCAGCGGTCGCCGATGGCCGCGTATTCATCGGCTCGATCGACGGCAAGCTTCACGCCTTCGATCTGGAAACCGGTGAAACGCAGTGGACATTTGCAACCGGCGAGCCGATCTTCGCTTCGCCCGCCGTCGTCGACGGCACGGTCTTCATCAGCTCATACGACGATCGCGTCTACGCGCTGCGCGCCGCGGACGGCAGCAAGCTCTGGGAACACACTACCGGCGGCGATGTCTTCTCCTCACCCGCGGTCTTCGACGGCACGGTGTACGTCGGCTCGGACGACGGCAATCTCTACGCTCTCGACGCTGCTACCGGAGCGGTGCGCTGGCAGCGCAATCTGGACGGCCGCGTGCTGGCGTCACCGGCAATACTCCCCGACGGCATCTACGTCGGCTCGAGCGACGGCTACCTCTACGCCCTGAGTCGCACCGACGGCGAAGTGCTGTGGCGATTCGAGGTCGGCGATCGGGTGTGGAGCTCGGTCACCGTCACCCCCGAGGGCCTCTTCTTCGGCGCCCACACCGGTTTCGTCTATTCTCTGGAGAACGCCGACGCTTAGCTGGATCGCATCCCACAACAGCATTTGTGAGGTGGTAGGTCGCGCTGGTGGAACGAGCACGGCCGAGGACTGTTTGAGCTGGGAACGCATTTGGAGCTCGTAAGCGCCTGACGAGCAGAGGTTTATGAAGCTCGCAGCTGGTCCGGCGAGCTCCACAGGTCAAGGGGGCCGCCCAGGCCGCAGTCTACCGAGCGCGACCGTCTATCGCTCGTTATCGGATGGGCTCTAGCTGAAGCTGGCCTAGTTGAAGCTGGCCTAGTTGAAGCTGAACGTGTAGACGAAGGTCACCGCCACTGGCTTGCCTCGATAGGTAGCCGGTTCGAATTGCCAGCTGCGCATCTCTCGCAGCGTCTCGAGGCTCGGCGTTGCGGGCGAGGGGCTGAGGCGCTCTACGTCCTGCACGTTGCCCTCGGCGTCGATGGTCAGGCGAAAGCTGCCGGCAAACTCGGCGCGTCGCGCATCACGGAGAATCCCGCCGATCCGCACCGGGCGGGTGATGCCTGCATCGGCGCTCACCGGCAGCGGCTCGCCGGAGGCGATCAGCTCTTCCATTCTCACCGGATCGTTCCACGCCATCCGCTGCAGCTGAGTCTCGAGCTCGAGTCGGCCAGTGGTGGCGAGGATGCTGAAGCGACCGTCCTCTTCCGACTGGGTCAGCACGAAGACCAGCCGCAGCGGGTGCGCTACGTTTTCGTCCGTATAAGCCGAATCCAGGCGAACGAGCACCTCGACGCTACCCTTGCGCTGGGTGAACGGTTCTTTGGGGACAACCTCGACCGGCAGGAACTCCGAGCTGAATGGCTTCACTGCCCAGACCTTGGCTCGAATCTCGAGCTGGCCACCGCGATCTCTGCGGCTGAGCGCATAGTCGAGTCGCGCCCGGATGAAGTCCTCCGCGCCCAGTGGGCCCTCGGCACTGGCGGCGGCCTGGGCGATCTCCAGCTTCGAAACCTTCAGCGCCCTTCCCTCTGCGGGCACCACCAGCGTTAGCCAAGCGAGCGCTATGAGGCAAAACCGCCAGAGTGTGCTCCACGGTCGAATAAAGCCGACTGCAGCAGTGAGTGGATGACTACCCATGGCGAATGCTCCCCTGTTCCGTCCGTCGTTCAAACTCGGCGCCTCCATAGTTCAAGGCGCCAATCCGCAGCAAAACCGATCATGAAGACGCGGTGTACCTTGCACCCTCGCCAAAGGCTGCCAGCGCTTCACGCGAGCGTCTGCGGCTCACCGGCACCCGATCGCCCGTCGACATCTCACACGACCAACCCGAACCGGAGCGCACCAGCCGGCGCACGTGACCGTGCGCTACCCAATGGGACCGGTGCACCCGCAGCCCCGGAGTCGACGATTCAAGCTCGGCGACCGCGTCTTTGAGGTTGTAGAGCACCATCGCCTTCCCGCGCGGCGTGCGCACCCGCAAATAGTGAAGCTCTGAAGTCAGGGACGCGATGTCGCGCCCCAGAGCCGACGGCAGGAGCGAGAACAGGCCAGCAGCCAGCTTACCCTCGAGCGCCTCGGCTTCCTGGGACGCGGGCCGCTTGGCCTCAGAGGCCTGAGCCAGCGAGGAGTCTGAAACGGACGCTTCTGAAACGGACGCTTCCGAAACGGGTGCGACAGGTTCGAGCTCGATGCCGGCTCTGGGCTGTGCAGAGCGCGAGCCGAAATCGAGCTGCAGCAGCCAGGGCAGCTGAATCACGATCCAGCTGATGGTGATCGGCACCGCAATCTCGCTGGCCTCGGACAGCACTGCTCCCAACCACCCGAATCGAGGCAAGTCTTCGAGGCCCTTGCCGTCGAAGTCTTCCTGCAGCCCGAACAGGCTCTCGAATCCCAGCGCCAGCGGCGCGAACAGCAGCGAGCCGGCGACACCGGCCACAACCAGCGCCAGCCAGGGTCGACGGCGCAGCGGATTCCAGCCGTCGAGCCAGCGCTGCGCCAGCGCCAGCGCTGCGAGCGAGCCGTAGGCATGCAGCAGCCAGAACGCGAGCCGCGCTGGCACCGTCAAACCACTCGAAGGCGAAGGATCCAGCACCGTGAAGAGCACCGCCACCACGGCTCCCGCCGCCACGAGGTAGCGCTCGAAGCCGACGCTTGTCGCTGCACCGCTGGTGCCGTTCATGGGTTGATTTTCTCAGATCTCGCGGGTGGATGACCGCTCGTGCATCAACGGCTCCGTTCATGCAATCGGCGCATCGAGAGCCGCGGAAGACGCCGAAACTTTCATCGACACACGGCCTCGTTCGTCCCAACATCTCAAGCACCCGTCCAGGAGATCTCACGATGTTTCAAAGCACTTTGTCCCAACACAAGATGTCTCAACGCACAGTGTCTCAAAGCAAGATACTCGCGTCCCTCTGCCTGCTGTGGCTCGCCATCGCCCAACCCGCGGACGCGGGAGACCGCTACCTCAAACTGATCGGTGGCCTCGGCGACCTCGACGACGGCGGCTCCCTCGACGTGCGGTCACCCGAATTCGCCGACGGCGCGGCAGACGCGGACTACGGCTCAGGCTTCGCGGGCGGCCTCGCTTTCGGTGCCGACTTTGGCAAATTCACCCTCGAGCTCGATTATCTCTATCGCTCGAACGACTTCGACCGCGTGACCTTCGCCGACGGTCGCACCGTCAGCGACGGCAACTACGCCTCGGTGACCATCGGCGCCAACGCCTACTACCGCTTCCGCCGTGACTCCGCCTTCCAGCCCTACCTCGGAGCGGGCATCGGCTGGATCCAGGAAGTCGACGTGGACTTCGAAGAAGACGGCGTCGAAACCTCGTTCGAGACCGACGAGCTCGGCCTGCAGCTGATGGCCGGCTTCCGCTGGACGAGCGAGACCCGCTGGCTGGTCGACGCTCAGCTGCGCTGGCTCAGCGCTTCTGGAGTCACCATGGAGAGCGAGCTCGGCGCCGGCACGGTCGAGGCGGACTACAAACCGCTGACCCTGCTCGTCGGCGTCGGCT
>JBCCEE010000716.1:0-3624 GCA_039030415.1 Acidobacteriota bacterium | reverse complement strand
CGTCGATCGAGATCCAGGCGAAGCGATGGCGGTATGCGGCGCGCAGATCGTCGCGCTCGGCGAGCACGCGCGTCGGCAGCACCAGCAGGTCGTCGAGCTCCACCAGGTCGCGCTGCCACAGCGCTTCCTCGTAGGCCTGCAGCTTGCTGAAAATGGGATCGTCGAGTGACTGACCTGCGGCAGGGGGCTGCTGACCTTCAGGTCGGAGATCCTCGGGGCTGGCGGCACGCTGTCTGCGAGCCAACGAGAAGCTGCGCAGCAGCTTGGTGGCCTGGCTGCTGGTGAGCTCGAACAGCTGGCTCGCGACCTCGAGCTGCTGCGACGCTTCAGCGATGCGGAAGCCGCGGTGCAAGCCGAGCTCGGCACGCTGCTCGCGCAGGATCACCAGCCCAAGGCCATGGAAGGTCTTGACCGTGACGCGCTGGGCTCGTGCCCCCAGCAGCTCCTCGAGCCGCTCCGCCAGCTCGGCGGCGGCGCGCCGCGTGAAAGTGATCGCCAGGCACTCCTCGGGCAGCGCGACATCGGTCTCGATCAGGTGGGCGATGCGATGGGTCAACGTGCGGGTCTTGCCGGTGCCGGGGCCGGCGATGATCAAGAGCGGTCCGTTGATGACTTCGGCCGCGACGCGCTGATCCGCATCCAGCCGATCGAGCAGGGTGGGAGGCGGCGCGGCGTCGAAGGGTAGCTGCAGGCTGGTGACTGGCGGCGGAGGCGGTGGTCCGGCGTCACCTATCTCTGTCTCAGGCTCCTCTGCGGCTTCAGCGCGGCGCGCCGCGGCCTCTTCCCAAGGCTCGCGACGCTTGACCTCGGGCTCCTTGGCCGGCTCCGGCTCGGGCAGCTCGAACAGCACTGGCATGGCGGCGCGGGCCTCGAGCTCGCCGGGCTCGAATAGACGGATGACGCCATACTCGCCGTCGTAGCCGCCCTCGCAAAATACCTGGCCGGCGCGCAGGCGCTCAATCGCCTCGCTGATCAGCGGATCGGTGTCCCGCCGCAGATCCTCGAGCGGCAGGCGCTCCAGGATGTCGAGCTCGGGGCCGTGGCGGGCGACGAGCGCGGCGACCCGGCTGCCGACGGCCTTCGACTTGGGGCCGACGCCGCACAGCTCCGAGACGATCTCGGGCAGCGGCACGATGCTCTTGAACGGCGCGGCGCCCTCCGGCGGTTCGCTGGCGTCGCGGTCGGCCAGCGTCTCGACGCGGTGCATGACGCCGACGGTGAGCGGTTTGTTGCAGGTCGGGCAGCGGCCCTCGAAGCGCCGGGTCTCCTCCGGCTCCAGGCGCAGCTGACAGGCGCGGTGGCCGTCCAGGTGGTATTTGCCCTCCTCGGGGAAGAACTCCACCGTGCCACCGTAGCCTTCGCCGGTCTCGAGCGCTCGACGCATGGCGAAGTAGTCGAGCTCGGTGTCGAAGACGCAGGCCTCGCGCCCCAGCATCGGCGGCGAGTGGGCGTCGGAATTCGACACCAGGGTGAAGCGGTCGAGGCCGGAAACCCGCCAGTTCATCGGCGGGTCTGAAGACAGCCCGGTCTCCACCGCGAAGATGTGCCCGGTGAGGTCGCCGTAGCAATCCTCGATCGAGTCGAAGCCCGACTTCGAGCCCAGCGCCGCGAACCATGGCGTCCAGATGTGGGCCGGCACCAGGTAGGCGTCCGGGCCGCTCTCGAGGGTGATCTCGAGCAGATCGCGCGAGTCGAGCCCGAGGATCGGCCGGCCGTCGCTCTTGATGTTGCCGATGGTGCCGAGGCGGTCGCGAAAGCGCGACGCGGTGTCGATATCCGGAGCGTAGATCAGGTGGTGCACCTTGCGGGTGCGATCACCCTTCTTGTAGATCGTCGAGATCTCGACCTCGAGCATGAAGCGGGTCGGCCCGGCGCAGGAGCTCGGCAGCTTGGCGTCGATCTCCTTTTCGAGCTCCGGCCGCAGGCGAAACAGCCCGGGCTCCGCCGGCACCAGCTTGTCGCGGATCTCGTCGAACCAGGCGGGGTGGGTGAAGTCGCCGGTGGCGATCACCCCCAGCCCTTTACGCCTCGCCCACAGCGCCAGGTGCTCGAGGTCGCAGTTGCGGCTGGTGGCGCGGGAATACTTGGAGTGGATGTGGAGGTCGGCGTAGAAGGGCATACCGTAGGCGCGTCAGGGGGCTCGGAAGACGGTCAGATCTTCTTATTCAGTGAGGCTAGCAGAGTTCAGTACGACGCTGAAGGTTGATTACTGAGTCGTGCTGTCGTATGTGCTAGCATTACGGTGTGCGTGTCGTAGTCGATACCAGTGTTTTCGTAAGCGCTATCCTTGGCCAGGCTGGCGGTACAAGCCGCCAAATTCTTCGGAGCTGCCTACTCAGAAGACTATTTCCGGTCATGGGAACTGCCCTGTTCCTCGAGTATGAGGACGTTGTCGGTCGCAAGTCGATTGTGGAGCAGTCAAGGTTAGCGGCAGCCGAGATCGGTGAGCTACTGGATGCCTTTGCCAGCGTGTGTGCCTGGATCACGGTTTATTATCGTTGGCGTCCGAATCTCATCGACGAGGCTGACAATCATCTTCTCGAGCTTGCAGTTGCTGCCGGTGCTGAAGTGATCGTGACGAAGAACCTGCGACACCTCAACAGCGGAGAACTGCGGTTTCCACAGATACGTGTTCTTGCTCCAGACCAGCTAGTCAAGGAGTTGTGACGATGGCTACAGTTACCGTACGGCTGCCCGATGAAAAGCACGAACGCCTCAAGACCATGGCCAAGAGCTATGGGCTAAGCCTGAATAAGTTGTTTGAGGAGCTATCGACAACGGCGCTCGCTGAGTTCGATATCGAAACGCGTTTCCGCGTGCGCGCGGGTGGCGGCTCGGTCAGCAGAGGCCTAGAAATCCTAGACCGCCTCGACGCGGTTGCAGTCGATGACAAGTAGGCGAGTCGACTAGCCCTCGTAAGGCACCGGCGGATGCGACAGGATGAAGTCGATGACTTCGTCGGGTTCGTCGGCGATGGTGAGCAGCTCGCCGTACTGACGGTCTTTGGCGAGGTCGCGCAATAGCGGGTAGACCGGCTTCACTTCGGTCCAATAGTGGCGGTCCAGGAAGACCATGGGGCTGACCATCTTGAAGGTGCCGTAGTGGTTTTGCGCCGCGTCCTGGAAGATCTCCTGAATGGTGCCGGCACTGCCCGGAGCATAGATCACGCCGTGCTTGGCGATGGCCAGCAGGCCATCCTCGCGCAGGCTGTTGGAGAAATACTTGGCGATGTAGCTGGCGAACAGGTTGGGCGGCTCGTGGCCGTAGAACCAGGTGGGGATGCCGAGGCTATCGCCGTGGTTTGGGAACGCGTCGCGCACCTCGAAGGCGGTGTCGAGCCAGCCCGCGTCTTTGTAGCTCGGGGCGGTGGCGAGGATCTCGAGCGCCTGATCGAGCGCGGCTTCGCCGGCGTGGGTGAGCCAGCCGCCGAGCGTGCAGGCCTCCATCGCGCCGGGGCCGCCGCCACTGGTCATCAAAATGCGGGGGTCGTGCGCCGCCAGCCGTTGGGAAATGAGGGCGACCCGCCGGTAGTCGGGATCGGTGCGCTTCATGGCGTGGCCGCCCATGATCGCCACGACATGGCGCTCGGCGGCTCCATGGTGCAGCAGGCCGTCCAAGGCGTTG
>JBCCEE010000715.1:0-3628 GCA_039030415.1 Acidobacteriota bacterium | reverse complement strand
GGTGACCCCGGACAGGCTCTACGCCTCCTGGTGCCAGTCGAGCGGCCAGAGGTCGGTGCTGAAGCTCAGCGTCTGACCTCCGGCGGTCAGGGTGACCGTGCCGTCGCCGAAGTGATCGTGCCAGCTGACGGCGGTGACGTCGTAGCCGGCGGGCAGCGTGAAGACCACCGGAATCTGCGTGCCGCCTTGCCAGTAGTAGTGCCAGGCGTTGGCCGTGTCACCGTCGGTCAGGATCGCCGGATCGGCGCCCTGCCAGCCCGGTGGCGGCGTGCTGCCGGGCTGCCAGGCAGCCGTAACGTTGGGGATGACGCTGCAGTTGGGCGGTTGAGCCGCTAGCGGAGTTGTGAAGCAGAGCGTCATCGCGAGCGATGAAACCAGGAAAAGAATCGAGCGAACGTACCTCAGCATGAATACCCTCCAGGGTGTTTAGTTGCTTTGCCCGACCGATAAAATTCGGTGAGCCCCCTATGCCAATAAGGCTTTCGAGCTATGGGGCTGCAACCTGACAACAGCCGTCAGGCATCATGCTGGGAATGGGACGCGACCCGGCGAGCTCCGCAGGCCTCGTCTATCGACCGTTCCTGGATGGAATCGAGTCAGGCCGCCTGATCGTCGGTGGGTGGCGGCGGGTCGACGTCGAAGCCGAGCAGATCCGCCAGGTAGCGACAGGCGTCGGTGGCGGTGAAGATGCCGGCCAGGCGTCCCTGACGGGTGATCAGCGCCGAGCCGATGCGCCGCCGCGCTAGGGTCGCGACCACCTCGCCGAGCGGAGTGTCCATCTCCGCGGTGTAGACATCGAGGATGCAGGCGTGCCGCACCAGGGGACCCTGGCCGTCGATCGCCACGCCGGCGCTCGGTCCGAGGACCAGCTTGATATCGCGATCCGACACCAGCCCGACCAGCTGCCCTCGCTCCTTGACCGGCAGGTGACGCACCTGGTGCTCCGCCATCAGGCGGCGCGCCACGGCCAGGGACTGGTCGAGGCTGACCGCGTGCGGGAACGGCGTCATCACCGAGCCGACCAGCGGGGCGTCAGCGGGCAACGTCCCCGGGCGGTGGGTCAATGCCGAGTCGCCCGTTTGGTGGGCGTCGGCCCCGGCTTCATGACGAAGCGATGGTCCTCGACGAGCTTCAGCAGATCGAACGAGCTGAGGATTCCGACGATCGCCTTCTCGTGCGTCACCACCACGTGATGAATCTTGTGCTTGCGCATCAGGCGAGCCGCGAGATGGACGTCGTTGTATTGGGGAATCGTGTAGACCCGCTCGGTCATCACCTTGTTGACCGGCGTCCCATCCTTGGGCGTCATCAGGTCGAACGAGGAGACGATGCCGACCGGGTGGTCGTCACCATCGACGACGGGCACGGCGTGCAGGTGATTGCGCTCCATCAATCCGCGCACGTGCTCCACGGAATGGTGTGGCCGAGCATGAATCACCCTCTCGGACATGAGGTCTGAAATCTTGGCGTTCATGCGCTCAGGCTAGCGAAGCACGGGTGGACTGTCCTCACCCGTTGGGGTAGGTGTGGGCGAGCGGCGGGGCGGGGGAGTCAGGGGGCCGCTCCACGAAGTCAGGACGCGCCACTACTCCAGCTGGTTGAGCACCTCCCGGGCCGTCGCGGCTTCGGGATGGGTAGGCGCCAGCTCCAGGAACTTCTGGAGGTGCTCTTTGGCTTTGGCCGACTCTCCCGCTGCGATCTGAGCCAGCCCCAGATAGTAGTAGGCGTTCGCCTCACCCGCTTCGTCGAAACTCGCTTTCAAGTGATTGATGGCGGTGGCCGTGTCACCAGCGTTGTCGAGCGCCACCGCGAGATCCAAGGCGTCTTGTCTTGTGCTCGGGGTGTGCGGGCTGTTGCGCAAGCCCAATACAGAGTGGCTGGTGGCGCGGAAACCGCCATCGAACGGCTCTCTCATCCCTCCGGTTCGCCAGATATCGGTTCCGCGATCGAGCTGAGATTGCAGGGAGGTGTAGGCGTGGTCGAGATGAGGATCGAGCCCCGCGATGGCCGAGCCTTCGATCGGTGCGAGGAGCTGCTGGGCGGTTTCCGGGATACCGGCGACCATGTAGCTGGCTGCGGTCTCGAGACGCACGCGGTAGCTGTCCTCGAGATGACCGGTGGCTTCATAGCCCTGGGCCAAGAGGTTTGCCAAACCCTCGTCGAAGGTGGGGGACCTCCAGAGATACTGGGCCTCCCCTCCGGTGGCTTTCGCCATCGCAAAGAGCAGCATCTGGGTTTCCGAGGCGGAAGCGGCGACGCGAGGCTGCGGCAGCCAGAAGCCATCGATCAACGCGGCGACTTCCCGCCCTTGCTCCAGCTGATATAACGCTGAAGGTACGGTGCTGGGATCCCCCCAGGCCTCGAGGTGGACGAACATCCTGCCGAGGCTCGTGCGGTAGTCGAACAGCTGCCCCGACTGATCGCTGGCCGCCATCAGGGTTTGCAGCTGGGGCTCGTAGTCCGTCGCCAGGCGCTCGACGGCGTCACGCTGGCCCTGTGCCAAATAGAGGTCCGCCAGGTCACGCAGGGCCAACGGATCGATGCGGTAGGGCTCCAGGTGGGCCGCGAGCCGGTAGAGGTTCTCCGCGCGCTCCGAACGGTCCACCCTCTGATGGCGCTCGCCGAGCGATCTGGCGAGGCTTCGAAACGCCTCGAGAGCGGAGGCGGTCGGAGAGAGCTCGCTGTTGCCGGTCCCGCTGTTGCCAGTCCACCAAGGAAACCGGTTGGGCACCAAGCCGTCTCCCTCATGCAGTGCGAACAGCTCGCGTACCCCCGGGCCGATGATCGGGTCGTCGCGAAACTCCCACAGTCTCCGGTCCGGATCGACCTCGATGCGAAAATTCGCGGGGTCGTAGAGCTGGCGACTCAGGCTGGTGACGACGAGCTCGAGCAATGCTGTGAGCTGCCCGGGGCTCGGCGAGCCCATCTCCATCGCCAGTACGGCCGATTCCTGGGCACGCACCACCTGCCCCTGCGCCAGCAGCTCGCCTAGATACTTCATCAGGCCCGCGAGGTCTTCGTGTAAGCCGTGGTCGAGGAGCTTGCGGTGCGCGCTGGCGCTTTGGGGGTTCGCCAGCACGACTTGGCGGTAGAGGCCGGCAGCGCGTCTCCAATCGCCCTGAGCCGCCAGGAAGTCGGCATAGCTCTCGGTGTAGAAGGCCTGGCGCACATCGGCAGCGGCAATCGCTCTCCGGAACGCAGCTTCGGCCTCTTCGTTCTGACCGAGCTGAACGTAGACCCGGGCAAGATTGCCCGCCGCGGACACGGCGTTTCTGTCGGCGGCGAGGACCTTGCGGTAGAGCCTGGCCGCTCTGCGAAGCATGGCTCTCGAGTCGTCCGGTGTCGCCTGGGCCTGTCGCTGCCAGCTCAAAGCCTGGTAGAACATCAGGCGAGCTTCACCCGCGTCGTCGTCCGCGTCCCTGGCTTGGCGACGACCGCGACGAAAGTGCTCCAAGGCTTCTTCGTAGCGACCGGCTTCCAGATCGGCGCGGCCGCTGGCGAGCGCTGCTTCGAAGGGAGCTTGGGCACGGGTCGGCCAGGCGCCGAACAGCCCGATGACGAGGAGGGCGACCCCGGCGGCATGATGTTTCACGGCATGTTCCTCACGCGCATCAGTATTCTCCGACGG
>JBCCEE010000714.1:0-3634 GCA_039030415.1 Acidobacteriota bacterium | reverse complement strand
GCTGGCCGATGCTCTATGGCGCCCTGACGATGAGTGCCCTGTGGCTGGCGACCCGGCTATTGGCGGTTTGGCCTGCCGGAGCCGAGATCCCGACGGTGTGGCCGGCCCTGTTCGCCGTGGTGATGCTGGCCTGGACTCAGGCGTTGATCTGGCAGCCCTACCCAATACCCGGCCTGCGGGTGGTGGTGGCGGTGCTCTTGCTGGGCCTGATCGGGATCGTGGTCCTGCTGGCGCTCAGCCTCGAGACCAAGGAGGCGACCATGCTGGCTCTGCTGGCACCGCAGCTGCCCCTGGCCTATCTCGTCGCTCGATTCGGCTTGGCTCGTGCCCGACGGGGCGACGTGCCGGACTGGCGAGGACTGTTCAAGCGCCGCGGCGCTGTGAATCTTCGCGGCCCGGTTGACTCTCGCGACCCTGTCGCCCGCCGCGAGAGCGTTCCTGCTGCAAGATCTTGGCACTCCGGTGCCCAGGCTCAAGTGTGGCTAGAGTGGCAGCGGTTCGGCCGCTCCTTGCCGGCTCTGGTGGCTATTGTGCTGCCCTTCGAGCTCATCTTGCTGGCAATCAGCGACGCGACGTCCTGGGTCCTCTCAACGCTCGTCGCCGTAATGCTCACCCCGCCGATCCTCGCCCTCTTTGTCGCCGCAACCGTCCGCTCGTCAAATCCCAAGGGCCGCGACGTCTACGAGCTGGGTTCGTTCGTCGCCACCAAGCCACTGACCAGCGCGTCGCTAGTGGCCGCCAAGCTGAAGGCGGCGATGCTGAGCGCTCTGGCCGCGTGGCTGCTGGTGCTCGTCACCGTCGCGATTGCCCTCCAGCTTTCGGGCACGTCCCGCGTCGTGAGCGAAGCCTGGCGCCAGCTCATGGACGGCGTGGGCCCGGCGCGAGCCGGCGCCCTCGGCCTGCTCGTTCTCGCCGCCCTGGTGATCGCGACCTGGAAGCACCTTGTGCAGGGCCTGTTCGTCGGTTTGAGCGGTCGAGCGTGGCTGGTGCGAGCCAGCGTCTTCGTCCCGCTGTTGGTGCTCAGCATTGTGCTACCGCTCCTGCCTTGGATCCTCGACCACAGCCGAGAGGTCATTGCCAACCTGTGGAACGCGCTGCTGTGGATCTTCTTGGTTCTGGCCTGCTGCAAGCTCACCGCCGCGGCCTGGGTGGCCACGCGCCTCTATGATCGCCGGCTGCTCGACGATCGCCGCCTCGTCCTCGGCGTGCTGACTTGGACCGTCATCGTACTCGTGCTCTACGCTCTGCTGATGTGGCTGCTACCGACGATGGTTTTCCGCACCTACTTCCTCGCCCTGCTCGCGATCCTCGCGGTACCGCTGGTCCGGATCGCCGCGGCTCCTCTGGCGCTGGACTGGAATCGGCATCGATGATCGGAGCCCGACCTTGATCCCCGGCACGCCCGCTAGGCTGCGCGTCCTCGGCCTCGTCTTCACCCTCCTCGCCGTGCCGCTGCTCTTGGCCGCGGCAGAGGCCATCGGCTTCCACGTCCAAAATCGCAACAACGGACGGGTCGTCTCCTCGGGTGAGACGCGCGAGTACCTGCTTTACGTTCCGAAGAGCCACGACGCCGCGAAGCCGGCACCGCTCGTCATCAGCCTGCACGGTGGGGCGGGCTGGCCGGCGCTACACCGCGATATCAGCGGCTGGAATCGCCTGGCCGAGCAGCGCGGCTTCCTCGTGGCCTACCCGGCAGGGCTCGACGCTGGCGGCATGACCGGCTGGCGGGTGATTCGCCCCGGTCCAGATCTCGACCGAGACGTCGGGTTCATCTCCGATCTGATCGACGAAGTGGGGGAGACCTACCGCGTCGATCCGTCGAGAATCTACGCCAACGGCCTCTCCAACGGCGGCAGCATGGCGTTCGTGCTGTCGTGTGCGCTGTCCGATCGCATCGCCGCTGTCGGGCTGGTAGCGGCCGCGAACAAGCTGCCCTGGAGCTGGTGCACCGACGATCGACCCGTGCCGATGATCTCATTGCACGGCACGGGGGATACTGCCGCACCCTACCGAGGCGGGACTTCCTGGGTCATCCCGGGCCTCCTCCCCAGCGTCACGGAATGGACGGCGAACTGGGCGCGCCGCAACCGCTGCGGGGAGGCCACCGCCGAGCAGACGGTGGCCACCGGCGTCACGCGCCGTGAATACACGGGCTGTGCGGACGACGCGAGTGTCGTCCTCTTCACGATCGACGGCGGAGGCCACACCTGGCCCGGCGGCGCCCTCATACCGGAATGGTTCGCCGGGCCAACCAGCCAAGAGGTCGACGCCACGGCTGAGATGTGGAGCTTCTTTCAGCAGCATTCGCTGCGGCCTGTCAGCGGCACATCGTCGCCGTAGAACTCGCCTAGCGCTTGAAGTCCTCGGGTCGATTCAACCCTTCTCGTGGACCCGGGTCAGATGCTTCGAAGGCGCATCCCGCTTGGTGCGGTGTGCCGAGACGAGCAACTTGGGAAGCGAGGATGGCGAACTATGGGCTTTCGATTCAGAAGATCGGTCAAGCTGGCGCCAGGCGTCCGCCTGAACTTCGGCATGCGCAGTGCGAGCATCTCCCTCGGTGGCAGGGGCGGCACGCTGACCTTTGGCACCAGCGGGACGACCGCGACGGCCAGCATCCCCGGCTCGGGGCTCAGCTATCAGCACCGGTTTGGCTCATCCGGCTCGAAGCGTAAGGCCAGAAGAGAGCGTCCGCAGCCCCAGCAGTTTGCGGTTGCGTTCGCGCTCGATGAAGATGGCAAGGTGACGGCAAGCTCGGAAGGAGAGCCGCTCTCTCCCAGACTCGCTCGCCAAGCCGTTGAGCAGAACCGAGAAGCCGTCAAACGCTGGCTGAAGGATCGCGTCGACAAGATCAACCAGGCCTCTCAAGCGCTGCGCGGAATTTATCTGTCGACCCCACCGCCGATTTATCGCTCGAGTTTCGAGAGCAAGCCTTTTCCGGAAGAGGCGCCGGTGCCGCCGCCCCCGGTTTCCTTCTCCAGGGAACGGCCCCAGAAGGCCGCTCCAAGGCGTGCGGGATTCATGGAGAAAGCTCTGCCTTGGTTCGAGGAGCGGAAGCGCGCCGATCTCTTGAAAGCTGAGCTTGCCTATCGGCGAGAGCTCGCGGAGTGGAAAACGGCTCGATTGGCCTTCGAGAGGCAAAAGGCGGCCTCGGTGAGAGCGTACGAGCAGTCCCGCGACGCTTGGAGCCAAAGGAAGGCTATTTTCGATGCCGAGCAAGAAGCGCGGCGGGAGGCGCATGAGGCGGCCATGCTGGGTGATCCTGAGCTCATGGCCAAGTCTCTGAGCATCGCCCTGAGCGAGCTCGCTTGGCCGCTCGAGACCAACGTCAACTTCGATTTCTTGGATGCTGGCCGCCAGGTGCTGCTGGATGTCGACTTGCCGGAGATCGAGGATGTGTCCCGAGTCGTGGCACGGGTAGCCGCCAACGGGAAGAGGATACTCGAGAAGCGCAAGAGCCAGACCGCGCTACGGAGAGAGTATGCCGAGCACGTCCATGCCATCGGTTTCAGGCTGGTGGGCGAGGTGTTCAGGTCCCTGCCCTGCGTCGTTAGCGTTGTTGCTTCGGCTTACTCTCAACGCGTCGACAAGGCTCTTGGAAGCATCAACGACGATTATCTCTACAGCGTTGAGGTCG
>JBCCEE010000713.1:0-3636 GCA_039030415.1 Acidobacteriota bacterium | reverse complement strand
CTCACGGGCCGGCTGATCGCTCCTATAGCATGCGTCGATGAGCGAGCCACCCCATCAAGCCGCCGCCACCGACGAGGCGGCGACGACGCCAGACCTGCCGCCAGACTTCTGGCGCGACGTGCGCGACTCGATCCGCGGCGTTCAGCAGAGCTATACCTCGCTCTCGATCAACCGCGCCATTGCGCTGCTGGCAATTCCGATGGTGCTCGAGATGGCGATGCAATCGCTGTTCTCGGTGGTCGACGTTTACTTCGTCGCCAAACTGGGCTCTGACCCGATCGCCATTCTTGGGCTGGCGGATTCGCTGCAGGCTCTGGTGTTCGCGGTCTCCATGGGATTGTGCATGGGCACCGCGGCGATGGTTGCGCGGCGCATCGGCGAGAAAGATCCGGCGGCGGCGGCTTCCGCGGCGGTGCAGGCGATCATGCTTGGGACGGTGGTGTCGGTCGCATTTGGGGTACTCGGCGCGTTGTTCGCGGTCGAAGCGCTTCAGCTGCTCGGCGCCAGCCCCGAGCTGGCGGCGGACGGCGCCCTGTTCACCGCGATCCTCTTGGGCACCAACATCACGGTGATGCTGCTGTTTCTGATCAACGCGGTGTTCCGAGGCGCCGGCGATCCGGCGCTGGCGATGCGCGCGCTGTGGCTCGCCAACGGCATTAATATCGTGCTCGATCCGCTGCTGATCTTCGGCTGGGGACCGATCCCGGCCCTCGGCCTGGAGGGCGCGGCGATCGCTACCGCCATCGGCCGCACTATCGGCATCGTGTACCAGTTGCGGCTGCTCACCAACGGCAGCAGTCAGATCCGTATCGAGCGCCACCACTGGCGGCCTCAGATCGCTCTAATGCTCCGCTTGGCCCGCGTCTCTGGCATCGGCATCCTGCAGTTCCTGATCAGCACCGCCAGCTTCCTCGGTCTGGTGAAGATCTTGGCCGTGTTCGGTGACGTGGCGCTCGCCGGCTACACCCTGGCGGTACGCATCATCATCTTCATCCTGCTGCCAGCCTGGGGTATGGGCAACGCTGCCGCCACCCTGGTGGGGCAGAATCTAGGGGCCGGCGATCCCGAGCGCGCCGAGAAATCGGTGTGGCGGACGGGGGTCTTCAACATGCTCTTCATGGGCTGCGTAGCGGTCGTCTTCCAGCTCTTCGCCGAGCCGCTGATGGCGTTCTTCACCGACGATACGGCCGTCGCGCTGCTCGCTGCGGAATGCCTGCTCATCTCCAGCTACAGCTACGTCTTCTGGGCCTTCGGCATGATCATGGTGCTGTCCTTCAACGGCGCCGGCGACACCACCACCCCGACCTGGATCAACTTCTTCGTCTACTGGCTGTTTCAGCTGCCGGTGGCGTGGGCGCTGGCCCATCCGCTGGGCATCGGGCCGACCGGGGTGTTCATCGCCGTCGCGCTGTCGCAGACCCTGCTGGCCGTGGTCGGCACGGTGATGTTCAAGCGCGGGACGTGGAAGACGCGGGTGATCTGACGCGCCTAGTCTTCCAGCTCATCGTGCCAGTAGCGCACGGACTGCAGGTAGTCGCGCCAGGTCAGCGGCATGTCGTCGGTCCACACCATGTTGCCCGAGACGGCGCCCGGCAGGTACTTCGGACGCATCGGCTTGGAGCGCAGCTTCATGCCGGCCTGAGCCGGGGTGCGGGCCCCCTTGCGCTGGTTGCACTCGAAGCAGGCGACGACGATGTTCTCCCAGCGCGTCCGCCCACCCTGAGCCTTCGGGATGACGTGCTCGAAGTCGAACCCGTTCAGCGGCACCTTCTCCCAACAGTACTGACAGCGCCCCTTGTCGCGCAGGTAGAGGTTCTTGCGGTTGAACTTGACCCCGCCGCGGAAGACGTAGCTCACCCGCCGCACGAAACGCACGATCGAAGGCATCGGGAAGACTTCACAGGCCGAGCGGATGACGCGATCGGCGTAGTTCTCCACGATCTCGGCCCGGCCGGTGAAGACCATGCAGAAGGCTTCCCGCCAGCTGACGCGATTGACCGGTTGATACGACGCGTTCAGAACCAGGGTTTCCATCGTCCGTTCTTGCCTCCAAGGGGTGGTTACCGGACTCGGCCTTGCGCGGCCGAGCTTATCGCAAACTCGATCGAGGACGTATGTGCCTGATTCTGTGGACGATTGCGTCCGCCAGAGAGGCCTGGAGCGGCTAGAAATGGTGGCTTTACGGTGGCGCTATTCTTGCTTACGATGATGAGCATGAGGCGTCGCCGTAGGGATCTCGCTAGCCGCCTGTTGGCACTCGTCGCGGTGCTATCTTGGCCGCCCTTGTCCGGGCCGCCCTTATCCTGGACGACCCTGGGCCTTGCGGAAGTCGCGGCTGCCGAGACCGCAGACGCCCGAGCCGAGAGCACTGCGGAAGCCCCCGAAGCGGTGGCTGACGGTCTCGAAGCTGAGGGGCTTGATGCAACAAACGCACAAGGTCTGGGAGCGAAAGGTCTGGGAGCGAAATACGTCGATTGGCTCGAAATGGTCGACGTGATGATCACCGATGAAGAAAAGAGTTTCTTCACAACCCTCGATGAAGATTTCCGGAGAGATGCGTTCATCGAGCAGTTCTGGAAGGTCCGGGACCCGGATCCCCTGACCCACATGAACGAGCTGCGGCGCCCGTGGGAGGAGCGCGCCGATATCGCCCGCAGCCGCTACCCCAGTCTGCTCGACTCCCGCTCGAGGGTGATGATGCTGAAGGGTGAGCCCTACACCTTCTGCCTCGAGCGCGTCAAAGAGATGGAGGTCTGGTACTACGAGGTGAGCGAGGAAGAGGTCTTTCCGATCACCCTCTACACCAACGTCCAGCACCGCCCCTACGAGATCTACCAGCCCGGCATGATCCTCAACACCGCACTGCGCGCCGAGCCGGTGATCGGCCTCACCATGCGCCAGATGTGCGGCGGCATCAACCCCGAGCTGATGGCCAAGGAGATCACCCGCCGCTACGACGGCTCGCTGACCTACGAGCAGGCGCTGGAGCGCTTTCTGGCGGTGCCCGAGGACCCGCCCAGCGAATGGGTGGCGACATTCGCCAGCGCCACCACCGATCTGCCGCCGGACGCCGAGACCTTCGAGATCGATTTCGAGGTCGCCTTTCCCGGCTACTACCAGCAGCGCACCGTCGTCGAAGGCATCGCGGTGGTGCCGGCGGGCATGGCCGGGGTGCTCGAAGGCTCCGCGGACCCGCGCCATCATTTTCAGCTCACCGGCGAGATCGTCCGCGACGGCAAGCTGTTCGACAATTTTCGCTACAGCTTCGAGCTGCCGGCCAGCCTGGGATCGCCGCCGCCCATTCCGCTGATCTTTCAGCGCTACCTGCGTCCGGGTGAAGCGACCCTGCTGCTGCGCATCGAAGACCTGTTCGGGCGTCAGTTCGCCAGGGTGGAACGGAAGCTCGACGTGCCGAAAGTTCGCGACGCCGCCGACGTACCGCAGCTCGCCGACAGCGAGCTCATGCGCCTGCTCGCAGAAGCCAACGAGGCCGCCGCCCGCGGCGAGCGCATCCTGCGGCTGGTGGCCAAGAAACCCTGCATTCCAAAATGCAATGGGCTGAAGCTGCCTTGATGTATCATGTGATCGCCGTTGACGGCATCATCAAGGAAGAGGAAAAGCAGCGGCTGGCGGAGG
>JBCCEE010000712.1:0-3644 GCA_039030415.1 Acidobacteriota bacterium | reverse complement strand
CGGCCGCCGATGAACGCCACGGCTTCCTGGTCGCCCTCGGCGCGACAGATGCGGTCCGCGCGCTCGAAGGTCGAGCGGGCCTGCTCCGCGGCACCGCTGGCGCTCTCGGCGGTAGCGATTTTGGCCAGCACCCGGCACAATGCCTTGCGCTCTCCAGTTTCCTCGAACGTTTCCCGCGCCTCGTTATAGGTCTCGAGCGCCTTGGCGAACTCGCCCCGGGTGACATAGGCGAGCCCCAGGTTGCTGGCGGTCCGCGCGAGCAGCATTCGATCGCCGGCGGCACGGTGCAGGACGACGGCGCGCTCGAACAGCTCGAGCGCTCGGTCGACCTCGCCGGCGGAGCTGGTCGCCGTGGCCAGGTTGGTCAGCACGCGTCGCTCGAGATCGCTGTCGCCAGCTTCTTGGGTCAGCGCTAAGGCTTCGTGCAGCTGATCCAGCGCCAAGGGAATACGGCTGGCGTTCTGGTTGCAGGTGGCCAGGCGGTTGAGAGCCGAGGCCTGCCCGCTAGCGTCGCCAGAGACCCTGAGCCCATCCAGCGCGAGACGCAGCGCGCTGACTTGCTCGCGGCTGCAGGCCGCCGCGCGATCCGCTCGCTGCAGCGCCCGAGCTGCCGCCACCGCCGGTTCGTCCCTCTCCGGCGGTTCGGCGAAAGCCGGCGCACCGGCGATCAGCAGGATGAACCCGAGCATCGGGCTCCATCGGTCGAGCTGCAGTCGGCGGGTGGAGTGGGGATGCTTTGGTGCTGACAAGGGGTCGCAGTGCCGCCGAGGCTACTCTGGAGCGTCCCGAGGTCGCGACTCGCGCTGGCTGCCGGTTTCGGGGATCAACTCCCGAAGAGCTGCATTCACCGCCTCAGCGTCGGGAAACACCTCGGCCACGTCCGGCGCGAGCTGGATCATCACGCAGTCTGCTGAGAAGCGGTTGGCATACTTTCCGCGGACACCGTCGCTAAAGTCATACTCTGATTTCATTTCGGCTATCCAACCTCCAGTTTCGTACTGTTTGCGCTCCCTCCGAGTTGCCACCCTGGCGCTGATGATGCGAATCAGGTTTTGGTGATCTTGGTGGGCGACGACGAGGAGTCGATGAGTGATTCGTGTCAAGCCAAGCGTCACGAAGCGGTGCTCGAGCCACGAATGGCTAGTGTCTGGTTTCGTCAGAGATAGCGGATCAAGGAAGATCGTTGTGGCTTCTTCAAAACTGACCCGGTGTTTTAGTCTATTGACAGTATCCTTCTGCGGATCCCAAGAGAATTTCTCGGCCATCGAGAAAAGCATATCAGGACTCCGCGTCGCCCACGACCTAGGACCCGTGGCCAACGCTGTCGAGCTCGTGGCGGTGCCTCACTTCCCCTGGGAACGTGGCAGTACCGGTTGCTTCCCGGCAGGCGGGTGCGACAGCATTGGCGTCCCCGGATATTAGAAATCATCTGAGACAACTCTAGGGGTCGTTGTGCTGAATCAGCTGAGCCGCAGAAACCTCGTCATCATCTGGCTCATGCTGGCCTCCTATGCTCTGGCGTTGCCGCCAGCCGAAGCCAGCGAGAGCGCTGCTGAGCCACAACTGGAGCGCCCCAAGATCGGTCTCGCCTTGGCCGGCGGCGGCGCCAAGGGATGCGCCCACATCGGGGTGCTTCAGGTGCTCGAAGAGCTCGGCGTCCCCATCGACTATGTGGCCGGCACTAGCATGGGCGCGGTCGTCGGTGGACTCTATGCCGCGGGATACTCGGCGGATTACTTGGAAGAGCTGGTGACGACCATCGACTGGAGTACCGTGATGCAGGATCGGCCCCTGCGCGTGAATCTCTCGTTCCAGCGCAAACAGGACAGCCGGGAATACCCCTTCGATCTCGAGCTTGGCTTGAAAAAAGGGCGACTGCTCTGGCCCAGGGGGCTGAGCAACGGCCAGAACCTCTTCTTGCTGCTTCGGAACCTCACGCTACCGGTGCGGCATGTCGACGACTTCGACCGCATGCCGATCCCCTTTCGCGCCATTGCCGCCGACGTCCAGACCGGCGAGCGCGTCGTTCTCGACCGCGGTGATCCCGCCGACGCTATCCGGGCGTCCATGGCGATTCCCGGATACTTCACCCCAACCGAGATCGACGGCCGGACTCTGGTCGACGGCGGCGTGGTCGACAATCTGCCGATCGACGTCGTGCGGGAGATGGGGGCCGACATCGTCATCGCGGTGAATCTCGGGGACACCCTCGTCGAGGGGCAAACGCAGACGATGATCGACATCCTGAAGCAAACCCAGGCGATGTTGACCCGTCGCAATGTCGATCCCCAGCTCGAGCGCGCGGAGCTCGTGATCAATCCGGACGTTTCGGCGTTCGGGCTGTTCAACTTCGAAGTGGCGCCCGACATTATTCGGGCGGGACTCGAAGCGGCGACGACCCATGCCGAGGCGCTGCAAGCCCTCGCCTTCGTCGAGCCCTATCGCGATGAAGCGCGGCAGCAGGTGCCGCGCTCGATCGAGGCCGAATATCTAGAGATTGCCGGCGACTCTCGCGTCCACCCCCGGATCATCAATGCCCTGGTCGACGTCGAGCTCGGGAAGTCTGTCGATCTGGCAGACCTCGAGGCCGACATCATCAGCCTCTACGGCCTCGGAGACTTCGAGGCGATCGAATACGACCTGGCCCGGGACAGCGAAGGCCAGCAGGGGGTGCTGCTGACTCTGCACGACAAACCCTGGGGACCGGCCTACCTTCGGTTTGGTCTCGACATCCAATCCAGCGATGCCGGCGACTCCCTGGGCCTTCGCCTCAACTACACCGCCACCCGCCTCAATTCCCGGGGCGCCGAATGGCGCAACGACCTCAGTGTCGGAACCGATCTGCTGCTGTCCAGCGAGTTTTTTCAACCTCTCGACTTCCACGGCGGCTGGTTCGTGGCGGCACGGGGTGAGCTGGCCGAAGAGCGCCGTGGTTTCTTCGAGAGTGGCATCGAGCTCGCCGAATTCGATATCGAGCGCGCCGAGGTCCAGCTCGATCTCGGCTATCAGTTCGGCAGGTTCGGTGAGGTCCGGCTGGGGATCGAGCGCGGCCGTGCCGAAGTTTCGCTGGCGAGCGGGTTGCAGCCGTTGCCGATCGGTGACGAGCTCAGGGAAGTCGACTTCGGCGCCAGCGTCATCGAAGCCACGCTCGACCGGCTCGATACCGCGGTCTTGCCGCTGCGCGGCTCGTTTGTCAAGCTGCGGCTGTTCCGCGCCGAGGAGAGTCTCGGTGGCGAGGACAACTATACGAAGGCGTCACTCGAGAGCTCGTTCTTTCATACCCGAGGCCGTCACACGCTGCTGCTCGGGATCGATGGCGGCTGGAGCCCCGGCGGCGCGCTGCCGCTCTATGACGAATTCAACGTCGGCGGCTTCCTCTCCTTTTCCGGCTTTCAAGAAGACGAGCTGCGCGGTCAAGACTTCGGCGTCCTGCGTGCCGGCTACCTCTACCGCATCGCGAGCGGCGGTACGTTCGCTCGCCGAACGTTCCTCGGCGGCTGGCTCGAGGCCGGCAACGCGTGGAGCGCAGACCAGGATCCGAGCCTCGACGATCTCATCTACGCGGCGACCGCGGCTATCGGCGCCGACACCCTGGTCGGGCCGATTTTCCTGGCCTATGGCTGGGCCGAGGAGGGGGCTGGGCG
>JBCCEE010000711.1:0-3648 GCA_039030415.1 Acidobacteriota bacterium | reverse complement strand
GCGAGCTTGACTTCGTAGTGTTCCATGAAGGCTCCGCGGCTGATGGGTTCGGCCGGCTTCCCGCGTCGTGCCGCCTTGCGTTTGGCTTGACGCCGCGCTTCATACTCTTTTGATCGGTCATACCAGACGCCCTTCATCGGTTTGCCTTCCATCAGCTCGATTCCGCTGTGGAGGCCATCCCAGTCGCCAACGCGCTCGATGAGGAATTCCTTGACGGTGTTGCTGAGAACGTAGCGTAGCCTGCCGACGAGTGCCTCGGGCTCGGGGCTGATCGGGATTAGGTGGTAGCGCTCCCTCCAGAAAGAGCCACGCCAGCCGACAGTTCGAGCAGCCTCACGAGCCAGGTTGCCGTTGACGAATTCCATGAAATCGGCGAGCTGCTCGGCATCCTCAGGCGTCAGGATCATGTGGTAATGGTTGGATGTGGCAACAACTGCGTGGATCTTCACTGGGTGCTGCTCCTGAGCACGGCCCAGGATGCCGACGAAGATGCGCCGGAAGTGAGAGGTGACGGGTAGCATGAAGAAGCCACAAACAGTGGATGTGGACACTTCGACGCTCCAACCAGGCGGGATGTAACGAGGACTTCGAGACGACATAGGTGTTTCTCCCGAAAGTCGGCTCTGTCGAGGAGAAACGCCCCCCGCGACCACACGTCGCGGCGACTCGGCTCCTCTCGAGAACCGGTTTCTCGAGGCATCGAGCACAGCGGCCTGAAGACCTCGGGCGCACTCGATGCCTACACCCTTCTAGAAGACGTAAAGTAGGTCCTCGATCTTGCGGTTTCAGCGAAAAAACTTGTTTGCGTGCCGACTTGACCAGCACTTGACCGCCACGATCACGTGACCGAGGTGGGTGGCATACCGGTTGCGGACGGGGCCTTGGCCACCTGACCGAAGTGGGTGGTTTGTCGGTCAATGACCGAGGTGGATGGCATAACGGCTAAAACCGGGAGACTGCCACCCCATGCGTTGGCGGCGCAGTGGACACTGGGAATCTGCAGCCCCAAGCCTTGGTGACGCTGTAGACGCCGGGACATCACCGCCCCAAGCGTTGGTGACGCATTGAACGCCGGGAAACTGCCGCCCCAAGCGTTGGTGACGCCGTGGACGACGGGAACCTTCAACACCAAGCGTTGGTGACGCCGTGGACGACGGGAACCTTCAACACCAAGCGTTGGTGACGGATTGAGCGGCTCGAGATCGTCTCTAGGGCGACAGCGATCGCCCGTACGAAGTGTTTATCGTGCTTATTTCTCTTATATGCGAAACAAATTCTTGACGGAAGCTTTCTTCTTACCTAAGATAGCTCTCATCCCTGGGGCTAAAAGATTAACTATCAGAAATCGCCGAGCGAAGCACCGGGCTCGACCTTCGAGACGAAATTCTGAGCATCCCAAGCTCGAGCCGCTGGAGGGCTGTACCCATGAGAAACGTACAAAGTGATCGCATTCTCAAGCTTTTGGACGAAGCAAAGCAGGTCGAAGCGGCAATCGGATGTCACGTCGACGAGGTTACCCAGCGCCTCGACGCCTGGGCGGTCTCGCTACCGGGCATAGTTGACGCGGGCGAGCCGCCGGCCGACTTCCGGGCGGTCCTGCTGACGCTGAAGGCGGGTCTCGGTGCCTCGCGAGCAAAGCTGAGTGCGGCCGAGCAGCACACGATCGGACTGGTTCGACGGGTCTTGGAGCTGCGCGAGGAGCGCGACGGCCTCAGTACGACCCTCTATGAGGACGTCTCGAGCATGCGGCGCACGGTGGATGAGCTCTACCGAGCGAAGGGGACGGAGAAGCCCAACGGCTTCGTGACGGCCGGTATCGACGGGCCGACGCGTAGACGCCCGCGCAAACTGCTGCGCCAGGTCGAGACGGCGCTCAATCATCTGGCACAGCCCGACTTGAGGTTCCCAACGTCCCGCTTCGGCGCGGAGCTCACACCTCAGCATCTGATCGACGTGCTCGAGCCCGGCGCGGAGGGGCTGCGAGAGGTGCTGAGCGCGCTACAGCATGCGAACCACGAGCTCGACGCGAGCCGCAAGGAGAAGGCGCGCGCAATCGAAAGCCTGCGCAGCGAGATCTCAGCGGTTTCGAAGGCGGCAGCAGCGCTCTTTGAGCTGGCGGGTGAAAAGGAGCTGGCCAAGACGATCCGACCGAAACGCCGCGCGCCCAAGCACGAAACGTCAGAGGAGACGCGTACCTCTGAGGAGACGGTTACCCCCGATGAGATAAATGCTGTCGACGAGCCGCCTGCCGGTGAGGAGACGCATCCCGAGGCGACGACTGCCGGTGACGGAACGCGTGACGCAGAAGCGACGCAGGACACCGACGCGCCGGCGAGCGCGGTCGCCGAACCCGTGGCGCTGGCGGAGGATTCATCGCGATCGGCTGAGCCGATCGCGCTCCTCACCGCGCGGACCCAACGATCCCCAGCAGCGTCTCGCCATACTTCTCGACGATCGTCGGCCCGACGCCGTAGACGGCGAGCAGCTCGACTTGGCTGCTCGGTCGGGAGGCGGCGATCTCGCCCAGCGTGCGGTTGCTCATGACGCGGAAGGCCGGGATGCGGCGGCGCTTGGCTTCTTTGAGCCGCCAGGCTTTGAGCGCCTCGTAGAGCTCGGCGGCTTTGCCGGTGGGGACTGGGGCGGCTTTGGCCTTGCTGGACGCGCGACGCTTGCTCGACCCGCGACCGCGGGAGCTGGTGGAGCGCTTCTTGGTCGATTTGCGCTTGCGCTTCGCCTTCGGAGGCTCCTCGGCCAGCAGAACCTTGGCGATGGCGCTGGCATCGGCGCGGTAGGCTTCGGGGGTGAGGGAGGCGCGCTGGAAGCGGATGGTCTTGCCGTTTTTCTGGAAGGAGTCTTCGTGGGTGGCGACGAGGCCGGCTGAGACGAGGCCGCTGAGTAGGCGCTCGAAGGCACGGCGGTCGACGGCGGTGCCTTCGCAGCTCTTTTTGAAGAGCTGACCGGTGCCCTGGTTGTCCCACTCCTCGAGCGACTGAATGATTTGCCGCATGGTGAGGATCTCGCTGGCTTCCGGCTGACGAAAGCGCCGTACCAGGCAGCGGTTGGCGGCGCAGACGTCACACAGGCCGCAGGGCTGGCCGTCGTCTTCCTGATCGCCGAAGTGGCGGATCATCGCCAGCATGCGGCAGGTGCGGGTTTGGGCGAAGCGCGTGATCTGCTCGAGCTGGTAAAGCTTGTGGTTGCGCTGCTCGAGGTAGGGGCCCTTCCACTTATCGTGACCGCGGCTGACGTTCTCTTCCGGGTCGACCATCGCGCCGCCGTGGATCCACAGTTTCTCGAGCGCCTTCTGGTAGGTCTCTTCGTCGAGCCCGAGGCGCGCGCCGATCATCTCCGCCGGCACCGGGTCGCCGGACAGACTGCGGTAGATGCCGGTCAAGGCGTCGACGGTGGGGTAGTCGCGGGAGTGGAAGAACTCGTGGGTGCGGCGGTCGGCGTAGGAGTAGAGCAGGATGGCGCGCGACGGCTCGCCATCGCGACCCGCGCGGCCGATCTCCTGGTAGTAGCCCTCCAGCGTGCCCGGCAGTCCGGTGTGGACGACGGTGCGTACGTTGGGCTTGTCGATGCCCATGCCGACCGCTGCGTTCGTCAATGCCCTCCACCAGTTTTGTTTCTTGAAGGGAGCAAACGTCG
>JBCCEE010000710.1:0-3651 GCA_039030415.1 Acidobacteriota bacterium | reverse complement strand
GAAATGAGTCACTCCTGAGGCGAAGAAACAACGGCAAATCACGATCAAAATCAAAGTTAAAGTCGAAAGCATCTCCCACATCCAGTAAATCTCAACAATTAACAATAACGGACCTTCCGCTGACGAAGCAGAACCTTTCGCAGATAGAAGTGCAATGTAAGACCACGAAATACAGTCTCTCGGCTCTCAGAAGCTCGCTGCGGCCTGTGCCTGTCACGGGCTCGCCGCGTTAGCGCAGGGTGTAGCTTTCAAGTCTAGGAGTAAGGAGACACGATGCGATCACAAACTCACAAGACCCTCATCATCGCCGGTCTGGCGCTCGCCCTGCTGGTCGGCGGCACGGGCCAGGCCCAGGCCAAAGAAAAATTCACCGTCGCCTGGTCGATCTACGTCGGCTGGATGCCCTGGGAGTACGCCGGCGATTCCGGCATCCTCGAGAAGTGGGCCGACAAATACGGCATCGAGATCGAGCTGGTGCGGATGGACTACATCGCCTCGGTCGAAGCCTTCGTCGCCAAGCAGGTCGACGCCTGCGTGATGACCAACATGGAAGGGCTCAACATGCCCGCCGCCTCCGGCATCGACACCACCGCCCTGATCATGGGCGACTACTCGAACGGCAACGACGCCGTCCTCACCCGCGGAGGCATCGACGTGAAGGGGCTGACCGGCAAGTCGATCAACCTGGTCGAGCTGTCGGTCTCGCACTACCTGCTGGCACGGGCGCTCGAGAAGCACGGCATGAGCGAGGACGACGTCGAGATCGTCAACACTTCCGATGCCGACATCGGCCCGATCTTCCTCGCTGACACCCGCCAGGAAGCGGTGGTGACGTGGAATCCGATCGTAATGGAGATCGAGCAGGCTCCCGGCGTCGACAAGATCTTCACCTCGGCCGACATTCCGGGCGAGATCCTCGACCTCATGATGGTCCGCACCGACGTGCTGAAGCAGAGCCCGGCCCTCGGCAAGGCGCTGGTCGGCGCCTGGTACGAGGTGATGGAAGTCATGTCCAAGCGCGGGCCAGCCGGCGCCGAGGCGATCGCCGCCATGGCCGAGTCCAGTGGCGCCACCGCGGTCGAGTTCAAGAACCAGCTCAAGACCACCGCCATGTTTTACACCCCGCAGGCCGCCATCGACTACACCGCCAGCGACGAGATCAAGGAGAAGATGGAGTTCGTGCGGCAGTTCTGCTTCAAGCACGGCCTGCTCGGCGAAGGCGTCCGCTCGGTCGATATCGTCGGCATCAGCTATCCTGACGGCACCGTCCAGGGCGACGCCAACAACATCAAGCTGCGTTTCGACACCAGCTACATGCAGATGGCAGCAGACGGCAAACTCTGAGCCGGTCTGCTGCAAGCAAAGTAGGTCACGTGAACTTTTTCAGGATCAACGCCAAACCCGGCAAGATCACCGGGATTCTGCTCTCCGCCTCGCTCTTCTTGCTGGCGATCCTCGGCTACGCCTACACCTCCCACGTGCGGCATCAGGAGAACCCGCAGGACAAGGTGGTACCGACGTTCCAGGCGATGGGCGAGGGTTTCTACCGCACCGCCTTCGAAGAGGATCGCAAAGGCGACCTGCGCCTGCTGATCGACACCATCGCCAGCGGCAAGCGTTTTCTGATCAGCATCGCGCTGATGGGCATCGCCGTGCTGATCGGCCTGCACATGGGAGTCCTGCCCTACTTCGAGGCTCTGCTGCTGCGCTTCGTCACCTTCTTCGACAAGATTCCGGCGTTAGCCCTGCTGCCGATCCTGTTCATCATCTTCGGGCTGGGGGAGCTGTCCAAGATCGCGCTGATCGTGATCGGCGTCTTCCCCACCATCATCCTCGACACCTACCTACGCGCCAAAGCGGTGCCACGCGAGCAGATCACCAAGGGCCTGACCCTCGGCGCCTCCGACCTCGAGGTCGCCTACAACATCGTGCTGCCGCAAATCATGCCCGGCGTGCTCGACACCATCCGGCTCAACTTCAAGGCGATCATCCTCTTCCTGATCGCCGGCGAGTCACTTTCCGCCACGGTGGGGCTCGGCTACCGCATCTTCGTGGTGCGGCGCTACATCGCCATGGACATCATCATCCCCTACGTCATCTGGATGAGCGTACTCGCCTTCCTCGCTGACCTGGCGGTGCGGCAGTTCATCCGCTGGCGTTATCACTGGCAGTTCGAGGAGGCGTGAGATGAGCGACTACCTGCTCGAGCTGGACGGCGTCTTCAAGCGCTATCCGGTCAAGACCGGCGGCGAAAAGACGATCCTCAACAACATCGACCTGCGGGTGCGGGCCGGGGAGTTCATCAGCGTCGTCGGGCCGAGCGGCTGCGGCAAGTCGACCATGCTGCGCATGATTCTCGGCTCCGAGCAGCCCTCCGAGGGCAGCCTGCGCATCGACGGCGAGCCGATCGACGGCCCGAGCCGCGAGCGCGGCATCGTGTTTCAGAAGTACTCGCTGTTTCCCCATCTGACGGTGCTCGAGAACATCATCTTCGGGTTGGATCTCGAAGAGTTTGGCCTGCTCAGCCGCTGGCTGCGGACGCCGGGCTACCGCAAGCACCGGCGCGAGTCCGCCGTAACCGCCCAGGAATACCTCGAGCGCATGCAGCTCGCTGGCGCCGGCGAGAAGTACCCCCACGAGCTCTCCGGCGGCATGCGGCAGCGCGTCGCTATCGCCCAGGCGGCGATCATGGAGCCACGTATCCTGCTCATGGACGAGCCCTTCGGCGCCCTCGACGACTCCACGCGCCAGGAGATGCAGCTCTTCATGCTGGAGCTGTGGGAACGCTTCAAAATGACCGTCTTCTTCGTCACCCACGATCTCGAAGAGGCCCTCTTCCTGGGCAGCCGTGTCCTGGTGCTGTCGCAGTACTACGAGTCGGACGACGGCAGCGAAGGCGCCAAGATCGTCACCGACAAAGCGCCCCCCGGCGGTCACCCACGCCCCGTCGAATCCAAATACACCGCCGAATTCGGTGAGCTCCTCGGCCAGATCCGTCGCAACGGCCTCGACCCGGCAGTCCGCCAGCACGTCAAAGACTTCGACCTCAGCCACCGCGACGCTTGAGGCACAGGGAGCCGCCGGGTGGCTCTCTAGCTCACCGTCGGTCTGGTCGGGCGGACTGTCGGTGATCGACACCGACACCCAAGGTGTCACCACGACGATTGGCGTCGGCGACCTACCCATCGGAGTCGCCGCCTCCGATGGTGAGTCTCGCGTCTACGTGACGAACTTGGACAGCGATACCGTGTCGGTGATCGACACCGCCACAAACACCGTCCTCACCACGGTGAGTGTTGGCGCCGTGCCTCACGCCCATGGCGACTTCGTCGGCCCGGGCCCCCGTCTCGCTCGAACGATTCACCGTCGAATAGCTCGATTCCACTGCGGACCCACGGCTTGCACCCCGATGCTTCTCAGCCACTCGCTCAAGACCGCATGTTAGGCTGACTAGATGAGCGAGAAGGTCCGCTACTCGACGAACCACCGCTACGAAGCCGACGAGATCCGCGAAGGCGATCCGTACGAGCTTTCCCAGGGCATACCCATCCGCTGCTCGCCGACCGGCGGGCGCGGGTCGGATGCGGCGGCGACCGGTGCGGCGGTCCTCAAGAGCGATCCTGCGGTCGACTCAGCCGGAGTCGATACCGG
>JBCCEE010000709.1:0-3652 GCA_039030415.1 Acidobacteriota bacterium | reverse complement strand
GGTGCTGCCGCTGATGCGCGGCTACTTCAACGGCGACTTCGACCGCGACGTGACCTACTGGCGGGGCGTCTACGAGTACGCCCTGGAGGAGGCCGGCGCCATGGTGACCTACCGCATGCCGCTCGATCAGTACCAGCAGCCCGCCCTCGAGGGCATTTTCAGCGAGCGCGGCGCCATCACGACGGACAGCAGCGGCAGTGCGGTCTACGATTACATGCTCCACCGGCCGCGCTACGTCAACAGCATGGCGGGCTGGGACTGGCACCAGGCCTACACCTTCTCGGTGCCCTGCGACGGCGAGTGGACCTTCGATTCCCACCACTTTGGAGGCACCGGCAACGCGAGCCACGGTCAGACCTGGGAGGTCGTGCGGGAAGGCGTCGTCGAGCTGTCGGCCACCGTACCGGACGCCAGCTCCGGCTGCGCCACCTGCACGGACAGCGCCACGCTCGATCTGACCGCGGGTGAGGAGGTCGAGGTGGTGCTGTGGGTCGACGAAGGGCGCTCGAGCCACCCGACCCTCGAATTCTCGTGGACGCCGCCTGCGGGCTGCGGCTCGACGATGGCTGGGGTCTTCAGCTCGGGCTTCAACGACGACGCGGTCGCGCTCTACGAGATGATCTCCGAGGTCTACCTCGACTCAGAATGAGTCGACGCCCGAGGCGTCGACGGACGGGGATTGGGCCGGCGCGGGAATCGCGTCGGCCCTTTCGGCGTGACGCCCAACGCGCCAGCGATGGGCGGGCAGCCTCACCGTCTGCACAAAGATTCTGGACGTTTCGGACCCGCCGCGTCACAGCGCGTCTAGAATCCCGAGTCATGCGCAACGCGGCGTCAGGAAGAGCTCGAAGACAGCCGCCTTTGGGCCTGATCTGCCTCACGCTCTTCCTGCTGCTCCTGCCGCTGACGCTGTCGAAGCCCGGGTTACCGGTGTGGCTGAAGGCCGACGAGGCGGCGTTCTACCTCGCCGCCCTGAGTCTGTGGCACGACGGCGACATGATGTGCGAAGACCGCGATGCCGAGCGTCTGTTTCGCGAGTACTCGGGAACCGACAATCTGCTGCTGATGAGCAAGGCCCGCGGCCAGGCGACGTACTTCAGCGTCCCGGTGACCTATCCGCTGCTAGCCGCGCCCTTTGTGGGTTGGTTCGGTGCCAACGGCATGGTGCTGCTCAATGCGGCCCTGCTGATGGGGATGGTTTGGCTGGGGTGGGCTCATCTCCGGCGCTACAACAGCGACGGGCTGGCTTTGCTCTTCGCCGCCAGCTTCTTCCTGCTCAGCACCGCGTTCGTTTACATCTTCTGGCTGCAGGCGGAAGTCCTCAACATGGCCTGCGTCATGATCGCCTGCTACCTGGCGGCGCGGGTGGCGGAGGCAAATTCGGGCGCTGGCCTGCCCGCGAGACGCTGGCGATGCTCGGTTCCGCGGGTGCGCTATGCGGCGGGGGCTGGGGTCGCGCTGGCGATCGCCATCTACAGCAAACCGATGTTGATCGTGCTGTCCCTGCCGATGCTCTATGCCTTGTTTCGGGCGCGATCGTGGCGTGGGCTGGGGGCTTTTGCGGCGGCGGGCCTGCTGACCGTGGCCCTGCTCGCGACGGTCGCTCACCGGTTGACCGAGCAGGTCTGGCCCTATTTTGCGCCGCGGATCGGAATCAGCCTGGTCAGTCCGGTGGACTACGTCGAGCGTCGGGTAGCGCCGCGCATGCCGGTGCAAGCCCGCGCCAGCGCGCCGCTGACGCGTCAGGTTTCGCAAAACGTCGAGCAGGCCTGGACCACACTCCCGACCATGGTCTTGCAGTCGGCCTCGGAGTTCTTGTTCGGCCGCCACGGTGGCTTCGTGGTGTACATGCCCTTCGCGGTGGTCGCCGTGGTGTTCTTTCTGTTGGCGAAACGTCGCGGGACGTTTCGCTGGTGGATCCTCGCCTCCGGCGTGCTGGCGGCCGTGCTGTTCCTGGCGATGGTGCGTGGCCAATGGCTGGGTGGCGGTGGGTTTGTCGGCAACCGCTACTTCACGGCGGTGTATCCGAGCTTTCTATTCCTGGTGCGAAGCCTGCGGCCGTCGTGGCTGATCGCGCCGGCTTACGCTGCCGCGGCGGTTTTTCTGGGTCCGCTGCTGATCACTCCACTCGGCGCGCTGGTCAACCACCCGACGCTGCAGGCCCATGCCCGCAATCAGCCATTCCCTCATCTGCCCCTGGAGTGGTCGCTGGCGCGCAAAATTGCCGGCTACCGCCAGTGGCCGGTCCCCGGCGCTCAGCTGTACGGACGGCCCGACGAGATCGAGCAGCGCGGTGACGAGCTCTGGGTGCGTGGCGCCAAACGCGTCGGCATGGATCTGCTGAGCACCGACGCCGAGCGAGGATTCGTAATCGATGTCCGCAACCTGGCGCCGAACAATACGGTCGAGATTTGCGTGCAGCGCGACTGCCGGCGCCTCGAATTCGACGACGTGCCGGTGCGCGGCAGCAAACAGCGGCTGACCCTCGACCCTCAGCCGGGCGTCGCGATCCCGCGCTCGGCCTGGGGAGGCGAGGTCTACCGCTACGCCTTGAGGATCACCAGCGAGTGGGGCGAGCAGCCGCGGTGGCGCGGCTCGAGCAAGGACGGCTTCTACCTCGGGGCCGCCCTCGCCTTCCTCGGCTCGCCTGAGGAGCTGGCGCGCGAGCTGCGGAAGGTCACTTGGCTGAGCGTGGAAGCGCCACCCACCCTGCCGGCCGGCGCTACCGTCGGGGTGCCGGTGGTCCTGCGCAACGCGAGCGAGCACGGCTGGCTGAACCTCGGCCCGACGCGGGTCAAGCTGTCGTATCACTGGCTGAGCGCGGACGGCAGGCTCGTCACCTGGGCGGGCCGGCGTACCGAGCTGCCGTCACCGCTGGCGGCTGGCGAGCAGCTGGCGGCGCAGGTCGTGATCGATACCCCAGCGGACGTCGGGAGCTATGAGCTGGCTCTCGATCTGATCCGCGAGCGCGTCGGCTGGTTTTCGGCCCTCGACATAGCGCAGGCCTACCGTATCCCGGTCGAGGTCGTCGCGCCGCCGGCCGCTGGCAAGCCCTAGCCGTCGTCGTCTGGGCCTGTGGCGCGACCGCTGACGATCTCGAGGTAGTCGAAGGCGGCGCTCAGGCTGCGGCTGTCGCCGGCTCCCGGAACCACCGAAGCCGGGCTGGCGGTGCGCGAGAAGCGCAGGGTGAGGAGGTTGGCGCTGGTGCTCCACGCGTCGGCCGGCACGGCGATCTCGTGCTCGCTCCAATGCTCGGGAAGCTCTAGGGTGGCGAGGTGATACTGGTTGAGCCACAGCTCGAGGTTCTGGGGTGGAGCCTCGGGGTAGAGGTAGGGCAGCACGCGCAGGCGCAGGGTGGCGTCGCTCGGAGGGGCATCGGCGGGCAAGTCGACCGGCAGGCCGAGCTCCGCCTGGGCCCCCACGGCCCACTGGAAGCTCGCCGTATCGTTGCGCTCCGGGTAGGACCAACCCTGGCCCTTGAGCAGCGCTTCGTCCTCCACGAATTCGAAGCGCTGGCCCATCTCGGCGAAGCGCTGCGTGAAGACCTCGCCTTTGCCGGCGGCGAAGCGCGTCTCGAACAGAGTCTTGAAATCGGGGAAGAAGAACAGGTCGAGCTCTTCCTCGGGCTTCTTGAGCACCGAGACGAAGCGGT
>JBCCEE010000708.1:0-3661 GCA_039030415.1 Acidobacteriota bacterium | reverse complement strand
GGCGGCTCGCAGTGGGTGGCGGCGCCGACTTTCCTCAAGATCCTGTGCTTTGCGCCGCTCGTCGACCCGTTCACCCGCCTCGGCGGCGAAGTGCTCAAGGTCAAGCATCGCGATGGTTACTGGATCCTGTGCACCCTGGTCACCATGCTGACGTTCTTGGTCGGCGGCATCATCCTGACCTCGATCATGGGCCCGATCGGCATGGCGTGGATCAACCTGGTGCCGCTTGGCGGCCTGTTGATGGCCCGCGCCCTTTACCAGATCGACCCGGAAGGGCTGCGCGAGCTGGTGCGCAAGCTGCTCTACGTCTACCTGATACCGATACCGCTGTTCACGGCCGTCGCCCTGGCTACCGACGAAGCCACGCCGCTGCGTTTCGCGCTGTCTCTGATCGCGATCGCGCTGAGCCTGGGGCTCGTCTTCCGCAAGTACGGCAAAGACTTCGTCGCGTTTTTTCGTGGCGAGTCAGCAGATGTCTAGCACACCAGCGCGACCGTCTATCGATCATTGATTCCAAGGAACGGCCTCTGGTTCGTCGCCTCCTTTCTGACCTCCCCCTTTGAAAAAGGGGGACCGAGGGGGATTTCTGGAGGCTCGGTAGAGATCGAAGAGAATCCCCCCTATCCCCCCTTTGCCAAAGGGGGGAACCAGAATTCAAGATGACTGGGGCTGTCTGGCGATGAAGCGTCACTTGGCGCGATCGCTGGAGGCTCTTTGGGTGAATAAACTGCCGGTTCGCACCGGCTACAGACCACTCGTACCGAAGAAATTGCCGGCGGTCGCGATTTCATGACACGGTGCTGGAATATGAATTCCGATCAGTAACGGACGGTGACTTGATCTACTTTGAGATGAAGGGGAGGAAGACGATGAGGGCTTTGCGATGAATACACCCAGGACGCAAACACTCCACACGATGAAACTCCGAGCCCGAGTCTCGACCCTCACCGCGCTGGGCGCCATCATGAGCGCCGTGATCAGCACTCTGCTGCTCGCCAGCGCGTCCAGCGCCAGCCAGTTGTTCCGCTCCCAGCAGCTCCTGACCAAGACCGTGACGCCGTCCGCAACCCTCGAGGCGAAAGTCAGCGTCGACCTCGATCTGCTGCGCGGCAATCCCGAGTTTCTCGACCTCGCGCTGCCGGACGGCGACTCACACCGCGCCGAGCGCACCGGCTTCGAGCGCCGTCCGGACGGCGTCACCTGGCGCGGCACGATCGCCGGCCAGGAGATCGACGCGCCGGCCACCGTCACCCTCACCGTCCACGAAGATCTCTTGGTCGGCAGCATCCTGACCGCCAGCGGCCTGTACGAAGCCAGGCCGCAACGCGACCGCTCGCACACCCTGATGAAGGTCGAATACTCCGGCGAGCTCGACTGCGCCGGCGCGGAGCACCCGCCCTTGACCAAGAACGTGCACAACCACGCCGAAGCGGCCGGGCTCACCGAGGCCGACGAAGTCGTCTGGACGACCACGCCGGAAGGCGAGCTCAAGGCGACGGCGCGGGTCGACGTCCTGGCGATCTACAGCCCGTCGGCGCGTGCCCATTTCGGCGGCCACAGCCAGATCGTCGCCTCGATACTGCATCTCTTCGACGCCGCCAACTCGGCGTTCATCAACAGCTCTGTCAACGTACGGGTTTCGATGGTCCGCGCTCGCGAGATCCAGCTCTCAGACGCCGCGTTCGAGAATCTTGGTGTGCTGCGCACCCATCCGCCAATCACCAGCCTGCGGGACGAGGTCGGCGCTGACCTCGTCTCGGCTTTCATCAAGGGACCGGCACCGTTTTGCGGCCGAGGCTACCTGATGACGGGCGTCGGCCCCGGCTTCTCGCCCTGGGCCTACTCAGTGACCGATATCGTGGTCTGTCCGACGCTGGTCTTCGCGCACGAGGTGGGCCACAACCTCGGCCTGGCCCATGATCCCGCCAATGCCGGCGCTCCCCAGGACCAGTCGTTCCCCTGGGCCTACGGACACTTCGTCGACCTGCGCTTCCGCACCATCATGTCGTACAACACCGAGTGTACGGACAGCATCTGTCAGCGCATTCCCTACTTCTCCCATCCCGGCAAGGTGATCGACGGAAACCCCGCCGGCATCGCCGGCCAGCGCGACAACCACCGGGTGCTCAACGTCACCGGAGCCGTGGCGTCGCGCTTCCGCACCCTGCAGGCGACGGTCGACGCCAGCTTCGACGTGACCACCAGCCAGCCCGCCTTTGGCCTGCCGGTAGCCTTCGCCGACGCCTCCAGCGGCCAGCCCGACACCTGGAGCTGGAGCTTCGGTGACGGCGCGGTCTCGAGCCAGCGCAACCCCACCCACACTTACACTCAGCCCGGCACCTACACCGTGCGCTTGACCGTCAGCCGCGGCACCGCCAGCGACACGGCGACGGCCGAAGTCGAGGTCGAAGGCATAGCCGCCTCCTGGACCACGACGCCGAGCTCGCCGCGTGCCGGCCTGGTGACGCAATTCGAAGACGCGTCGACCGGCCAGCCCGACACCTGGAGCTGGGACTTCGGCGACGGCACCGTCTCCGCCGAGCAGAACCCGACCCACGTCTACGACCAGGCCGGCACCTACACCGTCACCCTCACCACCGGCCGCGGCGAAGCGGTCGACACCGTCAGCCAGGATCTCGAGATCCAGGAGCTGGCGTGCAACGACGGCAGCGAAGCCCACTGCCTCAATCAGCAGCGCTTCCAGGTCGAGGTCGAGTGGACCGACTTCAACGCCGCCACCGGCACCGGCAAAGTCGCCCCCTTCGCCTCGGATGACTCCGGCATGTTCTGGTTCTTCGACGCCAACAACTGGGAGATGCTGATCAAAGTGCTCGACGGCTGCGGCATCAACGATCACTTCTGGGTCTTCTCAGCCGCCACCACCAACGTCGGCTACACCCTGCGCATCACCGACTCCTACACCGGCGAAGTGCGCGAGTACGAGAACCCGCTCGGCGAAGACGCTCCGGCGACCACCGACACGGAAGCCTTCGCCACCTGTGACACCGTGCTGCCTGGGAGAGCCTCGCAGACGCGTTCCGCGCTTCGACCGGCGCCGCCGTCGACGTCGTCTGGCGTTATCGCCCGCTCGGTCGTCCCCACCGAAGCCGCGCCCGGGCCGTGCGTCCCCGACGCCACCACCCTGTGCTTGACCGGCGGTCGCTTCCGTCTCGAGATGGACTGGCGCGATTTCCAGGGCGCCACCGGTAATGGGCAGGTCGTACCCGCGGGCTCCGACAGCTCCGGCCTGATGTGGTTCTTCAACCCCGACAACTGGGAAGTGCTGGCCAAAGTGCTCGACGGCTGCGACATCAACGACCGCTACTGGGTCTTCGCCGCCGCCACCACCAACGTCCAATACACCCTGCGGGTGACCGATCTCGCAACTGGGGCGGTACGAGAGTACTTCAACCCCCTGGGCAACGCCGCCGCGGCCATCACCGACACCGAGGCGTTCGTGACCTGCGACTGATTGGGTTGCAGGGCCTCTCCCTTAGCCAAGGGAATCAATCAGCAGAAGTCTTCTGGCCCTCCCCCTTTGGAAAAGGGGGAGCTGGAGGGGGATTCTCTCCCTACGGCCAGCGAAGGCAAGACTTCACGGCATTCTCGAGACGCTGAGCGGGGAAGAAATCCCCCCTCGATCCCCCCTTTTCCAAAGGGG
>JBCCEE010000707.1:0-3683 GCA_039030415.1 Acidobacteriota bacterium | reverse complement strand
GGCAGAATCGTCATGGCGATGGTGAAGGACGACAGCAGCGCTAGGATCACGGAGACTGCAATCGTATAGACGAATTCGCCGACGTTGCCGCTGAGCAAGAAGATCGGCAGAAACGAGATGACCGTCGTCAGTGTCGAGCCCAACAGCGGCACGAAGAGATGGCCGACGGCGCCAGCGATCGCCTCCAGCCGCGAGCCGTCACGCATCCGGTGGTGCACCTCCTCGACCATCACGATGGCGTTGTCGATCAACAGCCCGAGCGCGATGATCAGACCGGTGACCGAGATCTGATGCAGCGGCACGCCCGACAGGTTGAGCCCGAATAGCACCGACGATGCCGACAGCGGCACCGCCGCTGCGACCAGCAATGCCGAGCGCCAGCCCATGGTGAACAGAATGACGCCGACCACAATGCAGCCACCGAGGATCAGGTTCTGCACCAGAGTGCCGAGGCGCGACAGCGTGTAGAAGCTCTGGTCGAACACCCGCTCGACGCCGACACCACCGGCGAGCTCACGCTCGAAGCGATCGACCACGGCGTTGGCGTTGCGAGCCCACAGATCGACCCGCTGGTTGGCTTCGACCCGAGCCGCGACCAGCACGCCCGGCCGTCCGCCGACCAGCGCCAGCTCGCCGCGCGGCTGGCGCGGAGCGCGCTCCAGGGTGGCGATGTCGCCGAGCCGCAGCAGCTCACCCTCGACGCCGTCACGCAGCGGAATACTCGCGATGCGCTCGAGCGAATCGAGCTCACCTGCGACCTCGATGAACACATCGCTCGCCGAGCCACGCAGCGCGCCCGCCGGCACCTTCGAGTCGGCGTCTGCGACCCTCCGGCCGATATCGTCGATGCTGAGACCGAGCGCCGCTACCTCGTCGGGATCTACGGTGACGGTGATCTCTTCCTCGGCCTCGCCATAGACGCGCACGATGTCGGTCGCCCTAACGTTGCGCAAGCGGTCGGCGAGCTCTTCGCCCAGGCGTTTGAGCACCGCTTCCTGGGGCTCACTCTCACCCTGCCACGACAGGCCGACGAGTAGGGTGAAAGCCGGCGGCGCTCGCGTCTCGTCGAAGTCCGGTGGCAACGCCTCCGGCGGCAAGAGACGTTCAGCGTCGGCCAGCTTGTCGCGAAGCTTGGCCCAAACCGGCTCAGTGTCGGTGATCTTGCCCTTCAGAGCGACGGTCAACAGCGAGACTCCGGCGCGGGAGATCGAAGTGATCTCGTCGATCTCCGACAGCTCACGCAGCTCCTCTTCGAGCTTCTCGGTGACCAGCGCCTCGACGCGCTCTGCCGACGCTCCGGGCAGCACAGTCACAATCACCGCGTTGCGGTTCGAGATGCGCGGATCTTCCAGACGCGGCAGGGTGAAGATCGCCGACAGGCCGCCGACCAGCACGATCACGATCGACAGCGTCAGCAGGTAGCGGTTGCGATAGAAGAGCGTGCTCATGATGCGCTTTCGACCTCGACCCGTTGCCCCGGCACCAGGCGGTGCACGCCGGCGGTCACCAGCTGATCGCCGGCCTGCAGGGTGCCGCGCACGAACACCCGATCGGTCTCGGTGTGCAGCACCTCGACGTCGCGGCGCGCGACGCGAAAACCGCCGTCCGCTTCATCTAGCTCGACTACATAGCAAGACCACAGCCCGCGTACCCCTTCGCTGAGCGCTGAGGACGGCAGCCAGAATCCCGCCTCGGCCACCGGCTGCGACAGCACCAGCTCAGCAAGGTCTCCACTGCGAGCAGGGCCGCTGCCAGTAAGGTTCGCAGAGCTCGACTCGGCGTCATCTTCGAGGGTCAAAAGCACCGAAACCGTTCGGGTGCGCACCTCGCGCTCTGGCAGGACGGCCTTGACCCTAGCGGTGAGCTGGCGGTCGCGCACCGTCAGGGTCGCCGGATCGCCCGGTGAAAGCTTCGCGGCCTGCTCGGGGGTCACGCCGATGCGTGCCTCCAGCCGGTTCGCCTCGAGTAGTCGCAGCACTGCCTGCCCCGCCGGCAGCACCTCACCTTCATCGACCCAGCGCGCCGCCACAACCGCCGCATAGGGCGCCTGCAGGATCGACTTCTCGAGCTCGACATCGACCGATTCGATCTGCGCTTCGAGCTGCCTGACCGTCGCCTCTCGGGTGCGCAGCGACAGTCGTGCCTCGTCGTACTCCTGGTCGGCGACGGCGTCGAGCTCAGCGGCTTCCGCCACTCGGTCATAGGTCGCCTGCGCTAGCTCACTACCGGCGCGTGCCTGCTCCAGACTGGCCTCGAGCTCGTTGCGGCGCGAGCGCAGTCGCTGACGGTCGAGGCTGGCGAGGCGTTGCCCCGCCTCGACGACGTCTCCCTCTTCGACCCACACCCGGTCGACCAGACCCGCGAGCTCGAAGCCCAGGTCGCTCGAGCGTGCTGCCTCGATCCGGCCAACGAACGAGCGCGCCACCTCGTAGGTCGGCACCCGCTCCACCACCTGGGTGGCAACCCGCAACCGCCGCGACGGCTCCTCGTCTTGGGCGCGGGACTCGCGACCGATCGCCGCCAGCAAAGCCAGGCCTGCGATCACAGCCAGCGGGGCTATCCAAACAGGGTGTGTCCAGATGGAGCCCCGGGATAGCGCCCGTTCACCCTCTTGCTGATCGTTGCTCATGTCTTCCTCCTGCAAAACGTGTACTTACACCTATGTTCGCCATCTCAAGCCTTCTCGATGTTAAGTTTCGACCCTGAGCTCCCGTTTTCTTTCCGAAGGCCTCAGTCGCGAATCGCCTCGACGGTCGCGTTGAGACCCGCCAGCAAGTCGTACAGCCGCTCAGTCCCGAGGCGCTCAGCGACTTCAGACTGAGCCTTCTGCCACAGCGGAAAAGCGCCCTCCTGCACTCGGCCACCTTCCTCGGTGAGCGACACTTCGCGCACTCGTCGGTCTCGACTGCCCGGATGGATCTCGACCCATCCTTCTTTCTGCAGCAGTCGCAGGTTGCGGGTCAGCGTCGTGCGGTCCATGACGAGACGTTCCGCCAGGCAGTTGATCGCCACTGGCCCGGCGATGCGGACCGCTGAGAGCAGCGTGAATTGGGTCGATTTCAACCCGGACTCCCGTAGCGCTTCATCATAGAGCTGCGTCACCACTCGATCGGCGCGCCGCAGGTTGTAGCTGGCACAATGCGTCGGCATGCTGGCCATCTCGGTGAATTCTGGCAGCAGGATCGACGTTGGGATCGGTGCGCTCGGCATAGTGCGTGTATCTACACATAATGTTCCACCATTGTCAAGCGCCGTTTCAAAGCGTCGTCCGTTGGATCCGCAACCCGCTCGCCTTCGGATAGACTGCATAGGTACCGTAGAGGAGGCCTCATGAAGATATACAAAGTCCTGCCCGATCTCTCCAAGACCCGGCAGATGAAGATCTGGCACAAGGCCCTGCGCTCACAGTGGTCTGCCGCCGATATCAAGTGGGATACCCCACAGCGCATCACCAGCAAGCACCTCAAGGATCAGCTTGGGCGCATCCTGACGCCCGTCTTGATGGGTGAGCAAGCCGCACTCTACTCGGTGTCCGGCCTGATCCCGATTCTCGGCAAGATGTCTCAGGTCGAGAGCCAGTTCTACCTCACTACCTGGGCGGTCGACGAAGCGCGCCATACCGAGCTCTTCACGGTCTTCTACGACCGTCTGGATCGCGAGCCGATGCCGATCCGGCGCTTTCC
>JBCCEE010000706.1:0-3720 GCA_039030415.1 Acidobacteriota bacterium | reverse complement strand
TCTGGTTTTATATCTTTTCTCAATTATAAGCAACAAATATCATTCCTGATTTCGTTGCCGTTCAAACTCACGAATTAATTGCTGCCTGCAGGCTCTGAGCGAGCAGGGGCCAGCGGCCGCCCGCCGCTACTTCGAGATCGCGCTCGAGCACCATCCTGGATTCCTGCAGGCCAAGGCCCGGCTCGCCGAATGTCAGCGCCGCATGGGTGAGATCGAGTCGGCACGGCAGCTCACCAGCGAGCTGCTGCTGGAGGCTCAATCGCGCGGAGATCGCAGCCTGGAAGCCCACTCGACGCGCGCCCTGGGCCTGCTGTCCGCTCTCGACGGCGACCTCAATCAGGCTCGCAATTACTACTCTCAGGCCTTCACGCTCTACCTGGATCTGGCCGACCAGCCAGCGCGCGCCGAGGTGCTCTTCGAGCTGGCGCGGCTGGCCTTGGCCGACAACGATTCCACCCGGGCCGAAGCGCTCTACATCGAGCGGCTGGGTATCCAGCAGGGCTTGGGTGATCGCTTGGGAGAGGCGGACACGCTGTTCCAGATCGGCAGTCTGCTGCTCAGCTCCGGCGACCTGGAAGGCGCTTCCCAGGTCTTGACCGACGCCCGCGAGCTGTCGCTGCAGGCCGGCGACGTGTGGAGCGAGATGCGCATCGCGGCGAGCCTTGGCGAAGTGGCTCAGCGGCGAGGCGACGTCGAGGCCGCCAAGACCCTGTGGCGGCGAGCCGTCGCGTTCTACGATCAGCGCCAGGAGACCGCGCGCCGCCTGCTGCTGTCCTACAAGCTGGCCGAGGCTTTGGTGCGGACCGGTGAGCTCGACGAGGCGGAAGATCGCTTTCACGGCATTCGCGAGCTGGCCATCGAGCTCGGCGACGAGTCCTACGAGGCCAAGTCTTCTCTGGGGCTGGCGTGGCTGCTGCTGCGCTCCGGTTACCCGTATCAGGCCAAGCCGCATCTCGACCGGGTGCTGGAGCTCGATCGCCACCTCGAGGATCGCGTACTGCTGCAGCTGGTGATCGCGTGGTACGCCTACGAGCAGGGAAACTACACGCTGGCGGTCAACACCCAGCTGGACGTCAAGCAGCGCTCCCCCGGGCGCTGGGCACCGATCGACGAGTCCTTCCTGCAAGTCTTCCAGCAAGCGGAGATCGCGGGCGAGCGTTTGCCTTTGCCGGGCGAGGAGGGTTTTGTCGCGCCCGGTCGTAACTGAGCGGCCTGCTGACCCAGTGCTTGCTGATCCACAGCTTGCTGATGGGTCAGGACCATCTTAAAATGTCGTTCCGACTGTAACGCGTCACGCCTCGAGCCTAGTCCCTCAAAAATGCCGCCGCACCGCCGTCGATATCCGACGTGGTCTAACAGTGGCTGTTGAGCACCCTTTGGAGCGCCATGGATCTGACCCTCGCCGAAACTCTCAGCGTCAAGAATCTCGATCTCGGAGCCAGCTCTTGGTTCCTGGTCGATCAAGATCGCATCAACGGCTTCGCCGAAGCGACCGAAGATCGCCAGTGGATCCATGTCGACGAAGAGCGCGCCGCGCAGACCGAGATGGGCGGCACCATCGCCCATGGTTACTTGATGATGTCGCTACTGCCGAATCTCTTCTTCCAGCTGGTCACCTTCACCGACATGGGGATGATGATCAACTTCGGGCTCGACAAGGTACGGTTCATCCGTCCCGTGCCCTCCGGCAGCGAGGTTCAGCTACGCGCCAAGCTGCTCTCGGCGCGTAAGCGGGCGGGCGGCGTCCTGATGCGGATCCGCGGCGACATGTACCTGCGCTCGAACGACAAGCGCACCTTGACGACCGAGGTGCTGTTCCTGGCGATGCGCAAGGAAGACGAAGAGGCCGACGCTGCGGACGAAAAGGGCTGAGGCGGCTCGACTCAACCGACAAATTTGTAGCCTTGACCGTGCACCGTGATGATGAACTGCGGCCGGCTCGGCTTGGTCTCGAGCTTCTGGCGCAGGGACGCCACGTGGACGTCGACCGTGCGGGTGTACGGGGTGGCGTCATAGCCCCAGACCTCGTCCAGCAGGCGATCGCGAGACAGCACGTCACCGCGGTGCTCGACGAAGTACTGCAGTAGCTTGAGCTCGAGGGCCGACAGGTCGACGTCGTGTCCCTCGCGAGTCACCTCCGCTCGCCGGAAGTCGGCGCGCACGTCGCCGAACACGTAGGAGCCGGCGGCGGGTGCGATCGGCGTGCGGGCGCGTCGCAGCAGGGACTCGATGCGGGCCATCAGTTCCATCATGTCGAAGGGCTTGGTGAGGTAGTCGTCGGCCCCGAGCTTGAGGCCGACGACCTTGTCGATCACCTGGCCTTTGGCGGTGAGCATCAGGATCGGCATCTGCAGACCGCGTTGGCGCAGATCGCGGCAGACGTCGAGGCCGTTTTTGCGCGGCAGCATGATGTCGAGGATCACCAGGTCGAAGGCCTCCTCGGTGGCTCGCGTCAGCCCGGTCTCGCCATCATCAGCGGTGGCGACCTGATAGCCCTCGCTGATCAGGCGGTCGCTCAGGGTGAGCTGTAGGCTGGGCTCGTCTTCGACCAGCAGGATGCGGTGCGCTCCGCTCTCACTCATGGTCTCCCTCCTTGGCCGGCAGCCACAGGATGAAGCGACTGCCTTGGCCTTCTTCCGTCTCGACCCGGACGCTACCGCCGTGGCCTTCGACGATATGCTGCACGAGGCTCAATCCTAGCCCACTGCCGGGAATCTGTTCGTCGGCGACGTTGCGGCCGCGGAAGAAGGGCTCGAACAGACGCGGCCGGTCGGCGGCCGCGATGCCCGGGCCGCGGTCGGCGACGGTGAGCGTCACGCCGGATCCGTGAGGCTTCTCGCTGCGGCGCGCCTCGAGGCCGATCCAGGCGCCGTCCGCGCCGTACTTGATGGCATTGGCGATCAGATTCTGGATCGCGCGATGCAGCGCCGGAGGATCCGCTGGGATGCGGGGCAGGCTGTCGTCGAGATGCGTCTCGATCTCGAAGGCTTTCTCTTCCAGCATGGGGCGATATTCGTCGAGAGCTCGCGTCAGGATCTCTCCCGGATCCGCCGGCCGTAGCGAGTAGGTCTTGCGGCCCGCCTGCATGCCGGCGAACTCCAGCACCTGGCCGACCATGCCGGTCAGACGTCGGCCCTCGTCTTCGATCAGGCGGCCGTAGCGCTGCACCTGGGCCGGCTCGGAGACTACGCCGTCGGCGAGATTCTGCCCCGCCGAGCGCATGGCGGCGAGCGGCGTCAGCAGCTCGTGCGTCACCCCGGCGATGAACTCGAGCTGCTGCTTGGCCAGGGCCTGCAGGCGCCGGGTCGATAGCAGCATCAGCAGTAGGCTGGTGGCGAGCAGCAGCAGAATGCCGAAGCTGATCGCCAGATTGTTGCGGTGAGCGCGGGCGACGACCGCGTCGAGCGAGCCCTCGGGATGATTCACCAGCAGTCGCCAGCGCGCCTGCTCGGGTGAGCTGATGAGGGGGTAGATCCGGCTCAGGCGCCGACCCTCGCCGAAGCGCCTGCCGCCGCGGCCGCGCGGCTCCGGCTCGGGCCTGCGAAAGCTGGCCAGCTCGGCATCCAGTCCAGCCCGCGCCAGCTGATCGGCCGGCAGCAGCGCGAACAGCTGGGCTGAAGCGTCGACGGCGTCCCGCGTGCGGATCGTGGCGTCGCCGGTCTGAAAGACCAGAGCGTCCTGGCGATCGACGATCCGGACCAGGTAGCGGGAGCCGTCCGG
>JBCCEE010000705.1:0-3731 GCA_039030415.1 Acidobacteriota bacterium | reverse complement strand
TTCGAAGGCGACGCCTTCACCGAGCTCCAGTTCGGCGATGTCCAGCGCTCGATGGCGATCCTCGGCGCGGCGATGTATCGCTTCAACGTCACCTTCCTCGGCTGGCCATGCTCGCTGCTCTTCGCATTGTTTGCCGGGCGCGGTACACTCCGCCGCATTCTCGGTCTGTCATTCCTCTGTTTCCTGGCGACGCATTTCTTCACCAACAACGTAGGCATCGACACCTTCGCACCGATGCATTTCTTCGAGCTAGCGTGGCCCTTGCTCCTACTCAACGTCTGCGGACTTCAGAGGCTCACCGAAGGCTTGGCTCGGCTGGCTCCGGCTCGCCCATCGCTGGCCGTGCTGCCGACCGCGACGCTCGCCGCGCTGATCCTCACCAGCCTGCTGAGCTACGTGCCGACGCGCTTCGCCGCGATCGAGCGGGTGGCAGAGAATGTCTCCCAGCCTTGGGTAGCTCACCGCGCTGCGGAGCTCGGTCCCAGCGTCATTTTCGTGCGCGAGCCTTTCATCCGCTACTGCCGCAGCAAGCCGACCGGAGGCTGGGTCTTCGCCCGGCCGAACAACGATCCCAAACTGCAGAATCCGGTGCTTTGGGTCAACCATCTGAGTTTGGAAAAGAACCGGCTCTTGATGCAACGTTTCCCGGATCGCGAGGGCTACGTCATGGCCTGGAACCCGCAGTGTGACGTGGTCTTTCTCCCTCTCAACAAGCTCAACCCCGGTGCCGTACCCGACGCTCCGGTCTCGGGCATCGATCAGGTCGGGCTTTGATCCGACGCCGACTTTCATCCCCTTGGCGAGCGCAGCGCTCTTCTAGGGGTTACGAGGATTCCAGATGGCATCAGACAAGACAGCGGTGATCATCGGGGCCGGACCGGCCGGTCTGACCGCAGCCTACGAGCTGGCTTCCCAATCCGATATTCAAGTGCTCGTACTCGAGAAGAGCCATCGCATGGGCGGTATCTCCTGCACCGTCGAATACAAGGGCAACCGTATCGATATCGGTGGCCACCGTTTCTTTTCGAAATCAGATCGCGTCATGGACTGGTGGCTCGACATTTTGCCGCTGCAGGCCACCGAGGGCGGCGGAGAAGCGGAGATCACCTACCACCGCAAATCGCGCACCATCGAGACACCGCGCGAAGGGGTCGATCCGGAGAAGGAAGATCGGGTCATGCTGCTGCGACAGCGCAAGTCGCGCATCTACTACCTGCGGCAGTTCTTCAACTACCCGATCAGCCTGAGCTACGACACTCTCAGCAAGCTCGGCCTGTGGCGCACCATTCGGATCGGACTGAGCTACCTGAAGAGCACGCTGTTCCCGATCAAGAACCCCAAGAACCTCGAGGAGTTCTTCATCCAGCGCTTCGGCAAGGAGCTCTACCTGACCTTCTTCAAGTCGTACACCGAGAAGGTCTGGGGCACCAGCTGCACCGAGATCAGCGCCGAATGGGGCGCCCAGCGCATCAAGGGGCTGTCGGTGACCAAGGCGCTGATGCACTTCTTCAAGCAGGCGCTCAAGCCCCGCCGCAAGGGCTCGGACATCTCCCAGAGCGGCACCGAGACGTCGCTGATCGAGCAGTTCCTCTATCCCAAGCTGGGTCCGGGTCAGATCTGGGACGTCGTCGCCGAGCGCATCCAAGAAAAGGGCGGGACGATCAAGACCGGCTTCGACGTGCAGCGCATCTTGACCGACGGCAAGCGGGTGCGGGGGGTGGAAGCCATCGAGATCGCCACCGGCGAGCGCCACACTTTCGAAGGCGAGTACTTCTTCTCGACCATGTCGGTGCCGGAGCTGGTGCGCGGCTTCGACTGCGAGGTGCCGCCGGAGCTGATGGAGATCTCCGAGGGCCTGATCTTCCGAGACTTCATCACTGTCGGCCTGCTGCTCGACGAGCTGAAGATCAAAGAGCTGGACGCCGACGGCAACCCCGGCCTCATCCGCGACAACTGGATCTACATTCAAGAGCCCGACGTCAAAGTCGGCCGGCTGCAGATTTTCAACAACTGGAGTCCCTACCTGGTGGCCGATCCGAACACCGTGTGGATCGGGCTCGAGTACTTCTGCAACGAGGGCGACGAGCTCTGGCGTCTTTCCAACGACGAGCTCAAGGAGCTCGCCGCCAAAGAGCTCGATCACATCCAGATCATCGACCGTGAGCGGGTGCTCGACGGCGTGGTGCTGCGGGTCCCCAAGACCTACCCGGCCTACTTCGGCGCCTACAACCGCTTCGGCGAGCTGCGCGCCTACCTCGACAGCTTCGAGAACCTCTTCCTCACGGGCCGCAACGGCATGCACCGCTACAACAACCAGGACCATTCGATGTTGACGGCGATGGTCGCGGTCGAGAACATCCTGGCCGGCCGCACCGACAAGTCGAATCTCTGGGACGTCAACACCGAAGACGAGTACCTCGAGGAGAAGGTCGAGAAGCAGTGATGTCGACGGTCGGCCAGCTCGCCCCACGCACGCTGCGGCGCCTCATCCTAGAGCAGTCGAAGCGCGCCCACGTGGGGCACATCGGCTCGGCCTTGTCGGTGGTCGAGATTCTGGCGGCACTCTACGGCGACGTGCTGCGCATCCCCGAGCCCGACCACCCGGATCGCGACCGCTTCATCCTCTCCAAGGGACACGCCGCCCTGGCGCTGTATGCCACCCTACATCTGCGCGGCTGGCTGAGCGCCGAACAGCTCGACACCTACTGCGCCGACGACAGCCGGCTCGGCACCCACCCGGAGCACGCCCTGCGCGGCGTCGACTTCTCGACCGGCTCGCTGGGCCAGGGCCTACCGATGGCCGCCGGCGCCGCCCTGGCGGCCCGGATCCAGGGCTCATCGCGCCGCGCCTATGCGCTGCTCAGCGACGCCGAGTGCAACGAGGGCTCGGTGTGGGAAGCCGTCATGTTCGCTGCCCACCATCGCCTCGACGGCTTGACCGCCATCGTCGACCTCAACGGCCAGCAGGCGATCGGCTACACCCGCGACGTGCTCGACCTGTCGCCGCTCGCCGAGCGCTGGCGCGCCTTCGGCTGGGACACGATCGAAGTCGACGGCCACGACGTCGCCGCACTGAGTCGAGCACTCAGCCGAGCGCCGAGCGAGCGCTCGGACCGCCCGCGGGTGGTGATCGCCAAGACGGTGTTCGGCAAGGGTGTTTCCTACATGGAAAACCGCATCAAGTGGCATTACTGGCCGATGTCCGATGACCAATACCGCCAGGCTCTCGACGAGCTCGAGGACGCATGAGGACGACCTTTCTCGAGACCCTCGAGGAGCTCGCCGAGCAGGACGAGCGCATCATGCTGCTGACCGGCGACCTCGGCTACACCGTGGTCGAGCCCTTCGCCGAGAAGTTCCCGCAGCGCTTCCTCAACGTCGGGGTCGCCGAGCAGAACATGATCGGGCTGGCGACCGGCCTGGCCGAGGCGGGGTTCCTGCCGTTCGTCTACTCGATCATCACCTTCGCCATCCTCAGACCCTATGAATTCATCCGCAACGGCCCGGTGCTGCACGGCTTGCCGGTGCGCATCGTCGGCGTCGGCGGAGGCTACGAGTACGGCCACGGCGGCCCGACCCACCATGGCCTGGAGGAGCTCGCCGTCAGCCGCGCGCTGCCCGGTCTCAACATCGTCGCGCCGGCGGATTTCGAGCAGACGCGCAGCGCCCTGCGCGCCACTTGGGATCGTCCTGGCCCGATCTTCTATCGGCTGGGGAAGGACGACCGCCAC
>JBCCEE010000704.1:0-3739 GCA_039030415.1 Acidobacteriota bacterium | reverse complement strand
TCAGCCAGCTCGGCATGCTGATCGGCACCGCCATCTACGTCAACGCCGGCACCCAGATCAGCCGACTGGAGTCGGCTAGCGGCCTGCTCTCCCCCAGGCTCTGGGGAGCGTTCGCGCTGCTGGCGCTGCTGCCGTTCCTGGCCCGCGGCCTGGTCGGCTTCCTGAAGCGCCGGCGCATCTATCGCGAGCACCAGGCTCCCAAGACCTTCGAATACAACGTGGTGGTGATCGGCGCCGGCTCCGGCGGTCTGGTGGCATCGCTGATCGCGGCCGCGGTCAAGGCTCGGGTGGCGCTGATCGAACGGCACCAGATGGGCGGCGACTGCCTCAACACCGGGTGCGTGCCGTCAAAAGCACTGATCCGCTCCGCCAAAATGCTGCACTACGCCAAGCGCGCCAAAGACTGGGGCTTCCGCTCGGCGACCGTCGACTTCGACTTCGCCGACGTCATGGACCGCGTGCACCGCGTGATTAAAGCCATCGAGCCGCACGACTCGGTGGAGCGCTATACCGGCCTCGGCGTCGACGTCGTCGCCGGCGAGGCGAGGATCGTCGACCCCTGGCGGGTGCAGGTGGGCGATCGCGTGCTGACCACCAAGAACATCGTCGTCGCCACCGGCGCCTCCCCCCTGGTGCCTCCCATCCCCGGCATCGACAAAGTTTCACCCTTGACCAGCGAAAACCTGTGGCAGCTGCGCGAGCTGCCCGAACGCCTGGTGGTGCTGGGCGGCGGACCGATCGGCTCCGAGATGACCCAGGCGTTCGCTCGCCTCGGCTCGCAGGTCACCCAGGTCGAGATGCTGCCGCGCATCCTGTCGCGCGAAGACCCCGAGATCTCCGACATGGTGCGCCAGCGCTTCGAAGAGGAAGGCGTCGACGTGCTCACCGGCCACAAGGCGACGCGCTTCGGCGTCGACGGTGACCAGCGCTACATGGTGGCCGAGGACGCCGACGGCCAGGAGCGCCGCATTGAATTCGATCGGCTGATCATGGCGCTGGGTCGAAGGCCGCGGGTCAAGGGCTTCGGGCTCGAGGAGCTCGGCGTCGAGATCGCCAGGAATGGCACCATCCAGTCGGACGAATTCCTGCGCACCAACTACCCCAACATCTACGTCTGCGGCGACGTCGCCGGCCCCTACCAGTTCACCCATACCGCCTCCCACCAGGCCTGGTATGCGGCGGTCAACGCTCTGTTCAGCGGTATCAAGTCCTTCAAGGCGGATTACCGGGTGATCCCCTGGGCCACCTTTACCGATCCCGAGGTGGCGCGCGTCGGCCTCAACGAGCTCGAGGCCAAGGAGCAGGGCATTCCTTACGAGGTGTCCGAGTACGGCATCGACGATCTGGATCGCGCCATCGCCGACGGCGAGAACTACGGCGTGGTCAAGGTGCTGACCCGACCGGGCAAGGACAAGATCTTGGGCGTCACGATTGTCGGTCCCCACGCTGGTGATCTGCTGGCCGAGTACGTGCTGGCGATGAAGCACGGTCTGGGGCTCAACAAGATCCTGGGCACCATTCACACCTACCCCACCCTGGCCGAGGCCAACAAATTCGCCGCCGGGGTGTGGAAGCGCGCCAACGCTCCCGAGAGGCTGCTCGCCTGGGTCGAGAAGTTCCACTCCTGGCGCCGGGGCCAGGGCTTCAGCAGCCAGACGCGAACCGCCGTCGCCACCCTGCTGCTGCTCGGCCTGGTCGGCTTCGGGGCCGTCGCCTGCAACTCGCAGAGCGCTGCCACCTCAAAGGCCGCCGGGACCGCCGCCGAGTCCGCGACGGAGAGTGACCGCTCACCCGAGGCCGCACTCGAGCGCATCTTTGCCCGCGTCGATGACGCAGGCCAGGTCGACTACGCGGGCCTCGCCGCCGAGCCGTCCGACCTCGCGATCTACTCCGCCTACCTGGCTTCACTCGATGACGCCACCCTCGCCTCCCTGAGCGAGGCCGAGCAGATCGCCCTGTGGTCCAACGCTTACAACGTCTTGACCCTCCAAGCCATCGTCGACGCCTGGCCCCTCGCCCAGCCGGCCGTCGATGAGGGCCATCCGCGCGGCATCCGCTGGATCCCCGGCGTGTGGGACGTCACAACCCACGGGGTCGCCGGCCGCCAGCTGACCCTCAACGCCATCGAGCACGAGATCCTACGGGTCGAATTCGACGAGCCCCGCATCCACTCCGCCCTGGTGTGCGCCGCCATCAGCTGCCCACCGCTACGCGGCGAAGCCTTTGTCGCAGCCCGCCTCGACGAGCAGCTCGACGATCAGACCCGCCGCTTCCTGGACCACCCCGACCGCTTCCGCGTCGACCGCGAAGCCAGCAAGGTCCATGTCTCGAAAATCCTCGAGTGGTACGGCGAAGACTTCATCTTCAGCTTCGAGCCGGATGAGGGCTTCACTGCCGGCAGCAGCGAAGCCGAGCGAGCGGTCCTCAACTTCATCAGCGGCTACCTCAGCGAAGACGACCGCGCCTACCTACAAACCGGCGACTACGCCGTCGAATACCTGCCCTACGACTGGTCGCTGAACGAGCAGTAGCTCCTTCAAAGTCGAGCACGGCAGCCTCGGTTGCCTAAATCGTGCCTCTGCACCGTGTGATAGCCTGATTTTGGCTAGAGGCGGATTTCGTACGATCAAGGAGTGACCATGCCCCGGCAAACCATCAGCGTTGAGCTGCCGGAAGATCTCTACAAAAGAGTTCATGAGACGGCAACCGCTGTCGCTCGCAGCGTCCAAGATGTGTTGACTGCGACCATCGCAATGTCGCTGCCGCCACTCGAGGAAGAGCTTCCAGCCGAGCTCCGCTCCGAGCTTGGCGCAATGGCGCTTTGGAGCGCCGAACAGCTCGGCAAGGCCAGCCACCTGACCCTCGATCCACAGCGTCAGGCGAGATTAGAAGCCCTGGCTGGGCTCAAGAAGCAGCGACCGCTCGCTGCATCTGAACAGCGTGAGCTCGATGAGCTGATAGCTCAGGCGGAGCGAGTCATGCTGCACCGCGCCGAAGCTCGTCGTCTGCTGGCTCTGCGCGGTCAGCTTGCCCCGAACGAGCTGGCGGCCACCGGCTAAACGGCCCCATGGCGGTTCCTGCGGCCATTCGGGCCGAGGTCGCTGATCGCGATGAGCAGCGCTGTGCATACTGTCAGACCAGTGAGGCCAATAGTGGTCTGGCTATGCACCTGGACCACATTGTTCCCGAGGTCGCTGGTGGCACTCATAAAGCCGACAACCTCTGCCTGGTATGTTTCAACTGCAACGTCAACAAAGGCGCCCAGCAGAGTGCGATCGATCCCGAGACAGGCCGCGAAGCTTCATTGTTCAACCCGGTCCGTCAGAGCTGGCAACAGCATTTCGAATGGTCACCGGACGCCACGTTGATCATTGGCAAAACACCTGAGGGCAGGGCCACCGTGCTATCTCTCAAAATGAACAACCCGACTGTCGTCTTCGCGCGAAGACGCTGGGTAGCTGCCGGTTGGCATCCTCCTCATCGCGCTTGACCGGCCCGTTAGAGAGCCAGAAATCACTCTCTCGAGTCTGAACTATTTACCTGACACGGCATGAAAACAGATGCTCAGGACCGTCCTGAGGCCCTTTGGAGTTCTGCCAAACGTGTTCCGGACGGTCAGAAAGCCTAATGACGTTTTGCCAAACGCGTTCCGGACGGTCAGAAAGCCTAATGACATTTTGCCAAACGCGTTTCGGACGGTCAGAAAGCCTAATGACGTTTTGCCAAACGCGTTTCGGAC
>JBCCEE010000703.1:0-3743 GCA_039030415.1 Acidobacteriota bacterium | reverse complement strand
GCCGCCCAGCCTGGCCGGCAGCGCCGCCATGTTGACCGCGACGTAGGGGCCGCCGCGCCGCGGGCCAGCGTCGTGGATCGCCCGGCCTGGCCGGCGCCGAGCTGTTCGGCGCCGAGCGCGGCGCCTACACCGGCGCTGATCGTCGGCGCGCCGGACACTTCGAGCAGGCCCACGGCGGCACGCTCTTCCTCGACGAGATCGGCGAAACTCCGCTAGAGGTGCAGGCGCTGCTCTTGCGCACGATGGAAACCGGTGAAGTTCGAGCGGTTGGCGGTAGCCGTTCCTCGAACCCCGACTTACGCATCCTCTCAGCCACCGACGCCGACCTCGAAGCGGCCATCGCATCCGACCGTTTCCGCGCTCCCCTGCTGCACCGTCTCAGCGGCTATGTGCTGCGCTTGCCGCCTTTACGCACCAGGCGGGACGATTTTGGCAGGCTCTTCATGCACTTCCTGCGGCGTGAGCTCGAGGCGGTCGATCAGGCCCACCGCCTGGCCCCCCGGCCCCGTCCCTGGCTACCGGCGCTGCTCGTCGCCCGCCTGGCGGCCTGGTCCTGGCCCGGCAACGTGCGACAGCTGGCCAACGTCGCGCGTCAGCTGGTGATCGCCAATCGCCAAGCCGACCCGGCGACCCGCTTCGACGAAGTGGAGGCGCTGCTCAGCCAAGACGGTACGCCAGGGTCGACGGATCGCCGGCATCGTACCGCACCCGCGGGCTCGGCCAGAAAGCGAGCCGGCGAGCTGCGCGAAGAAGAGGTCCTGGCGGCGCTGCGATCCCATGACTTCAGGCCCGCGGCAGCGGCCGATGCCCTCGGCATTCCGCGCTCGTCGATCTACGATTTGATGAAGCGCATTCCCGGCCTGCGCAAGGCGTCAGACCTCACGCTCGAAGAGATCGACGCCGCCCGAGCGCAGCACGGCCCGAGCCTCGAAGCGGTCGCCACGGCCCTCGAGGTCTCGCAGCGGGCGCTGCGGCGTCGCCTCGGCCAGCTCGAGTCCTAGCGGCTCAACGGCCAGTCTCGCCTCTGCGGGCGGTCTTCTCGCCCGTTCCTAGGGCTGCCTCGCCGCCCCGTCGAACCGAATTCGAGGTCGGTCGGATCACCCTGGCATCGAGTTTGCTGTAGAGGGTCTGCAGCCACACCGTTGGACTCGCCTCGAAACAAATTCTGGCCCCGCCGCCGTCCCTGGAGCGCACGAGGCGCCTCAGCACGGACAGGAGAGGTGCGCCAAAGCCACAAGGAGACTCGACAATGCCTGATCTAGCAGACCTCGAAAGCAAAGTGAGAACGGCCCTCGACAACGCTGGCTACGACGTCGCGGAGGGCAGAGCAGACCTGTTCACCGTCGCCGGAACCGAAAAGCTCGTCCCGGCCTTCAACACCTGCTTCGGCAACAATCCCGCCGCGCCCTACATTGTGCCGGCGGTCCCCCACCGGCCGGGAGAAGCCTATGACTACGGCAAGAGCATGCGCTCGGACAACGATGACGACCTCTACTGGACGTACCGGCTGGAAGAGAACGAGGCCATCATCATGTTCGGCAACCTGCCGCCGGAGGCCGCGTTCATCGGCTACGAGACCTTCCTCTTCACCCGCTACTTCGACGGCGAGGACGTTACCCGCCCGGAGATGGATTGGCTGAGCGACACCAACGGACTGCAGCAGCACCTGTCGCATCATCCCGACAACCTGCTCTACGACAAAGCACCCGTTGCACGTGGTACGGGCAAGAAGGAGAAGTATGACAACGATCCCAATCGGGTGATCCTCTTTGCCAATGGCCCCACCATCAACCGGCGGACTCTCGAGCGGCAGATCGGCACCCACTTCTGGGGCCAGCAGGCCATCTTCTCGACCTCGCCCGACGCCGGCTTCAAGGCCGCCCTCGACGCCGAGCTCGAAGACGGGCTCGCCGGAATCCACGTCCACAGCCCCCTTGGCGCCGACCTCAAACTGGGCTTGACCCGCAATGACGACGACTTCTGGACCCTCATGCGCTACGCGGTGCCGAATCCCGACAACAAGGACGCGTCGAATGATTGGCGCGAAGACGTCGCCAACCAGCTCGTGGTGCTGCGCGTCTCGAAGCGCGCGCCGGGCACGGTGGTCCGACACCCCAGCTTCACCTTCGAGGAGCCCAAGGCGAACACCGAAGAGCGCTACCTGGCGGCGGATCTTCAAAAGGTCGCGGACGCCGTGCACAGCGAGCTCGACTTCGGCGAGGGCTCGACCCAAGAGCTGTGCCTGCCGCTCAGCAACATCCCACTGCACGCACCCCATACCGTGCCGCTGGCGATGAGCGCCGTCGGCGCGACCCATGACGCCGACTACCGCACCTCGTCAGCGCGCAGCTTTGGCAGCGAAGAAGTGTTCGCCGTCGTTGGCGTGAACCACACCAAGACCCACAACGCCAGCTACGTCAGCCTCGGCATTTACGACGCTTCGATCTGGCAAGGAGTTCGCGGCGTCTCGCAGGGGCGTGGCTACCCGGGACCGCTGACCGACAGCGCAAGCCAATTCTTCGAGCTGGTGGGCGGCGTGCCCGAAAGCCTCGCCGGGGTCGACCTTTCGAAGTTCTACGTCCATCTCTTGACGCGCCCGAACGGTGGGCTCGACAAGAAGCTCATGAAGTCAGAGATCTGCACCGTGATCAAAGCGAAGGGGTCGGAGGACGACGTCGTGCTGCCGCTCCGCAAGCCGATTCGCATCACGTCGCGGGCCTACCTCAACCCGCATCCCGATGCGGCCTGTGCCCCGGACCACACCAAGCTCCTGTCGATGATCATGATCGTCAAGGGAGCCGACGCGTCCGACGACTAGTCGGAACGCTAGCCCGGAGGACACAAGGAATGCCTCAATCATCGTCGATCCCTCACGGAGGCCGCCAGAACGCGCTCCTCATCGCCACCATCGTTCGACGCTCGCCGGATTCACTGCCCTTCGCGAGCCGTGAAGAGAATGCCTCCTACGGTCACCTCGCCATGCTCTGCGCTGAGCGCGGCATCGACCTTCACGTGACCCACTTCGAGAACCTGTCCGGCTCGGCACGTGCGTTCGCCTGGGCGTGGCGGTGGGGCTCGTGGAAGCTGGTGGATCTGCCTTTGGCGGAGCTCTCGCTGTGTTATGCCGACCTGCCGCAGAATTACGCCGCCGCCGACGCCTTCAGGCAGGCGCTCGAGGCGCATCCGATCACCCTCGTCAACGCCCTGCCGATGAGTGATCTCTTGACCGACAAACTGGCGACTTACCGGCAGTTCGCTGCGCACGTGCCGCTCACCTGGAGCGCGGACACACCGGACCTCGTGGATCGTCTGCGCGCCGTCCAGCCCCATCCCGACCTCTCGGTCGACACGCTCATCCTCAAACCTCGGTTCGGTGAGCGCGGCCGGGGCATCCACATCACCGACCTCGAAAGTCTGGCCTCGCATCCGGCGGGCCGTTACCGGGACACCATTGTGCAGGCGTTCCTCGAGACGAGCTCCGGGATCCCCGAGCTCGGCATCCGCGAGCGCCACGACTTACGTTTGATACTGCGCGATGGGGAGATCGTCCTGGCCTTCGCGCGAAAGCCGGCGGAGAGCTCTGACGTGAGAAAATGCTCCCAGGGCGGCCGCGAGCTGCCGCTGGCAGTCGCGGATCTGCCCTGGCGCGTGACGCGTTTCGCCGCCGAGATCGACGCTCGGCTGAGCCGTTTTGGACCGCGACTCTACAGCCTCGACCTTGGCGTGGGCCGCAGCGGCAAGAT
>JBCCEE010000702.1:0-3745 GCA_039030415.1 Acidobacteriota bacterium | reverse complement strand
GATAGCCGCACTTCTTTGACGTGCTCGTCGAGCTTCTTCTGCAGCAGCTCCAGGAGATCCTTGTAGGTCTCCTTCTGCTCCTCGAGCTCTTTCTCGGCCTGCTCCTTCTCTTCCTCAGAGCCTAGCTCGACGGTGCCCTTGCCCACCGACTTGAGCTTCTTTTCCTCGTATTCGGTGATGCCCTGGATGGCGAACTCGTCCACCGGATCCACCAGGTAGAGCACTTCGTAGCCCTTAGCTTTGAAGGCCTCGAGGTGCGGCGAGCTCTCCACCGCCACCCGGCTCTCGCCGGTCAGATAGTAGATCTCCTCCTGGTCGGACTTCATGCGCGAGATGTACTCGGAGAGGCTGGTGAGCTTCTCGTCATCGGCCGAGGACTGGAAGTAGAGCAGCGGCACGATGCGGTCCTTGTTCTCGAAGTCGAAGCCGACGCCCTCTTTGAGCACGTTGCCGACCTGACCCCACAACTCGAGGTACTTGTCGCGATCGGCGCTCTCCATCGCCTTGAGGTGGTCCAGCACCTTGCGGGTCAGCCACTTCTTCATCTGACCGATCAGGCGATCCTGCTGCACCATCTCGCGCGAGATGTTGATCGGCAGGTCGTCGGAGTCGACCACACCCTTGACGAAGCGCAGGTAGGGCGGCAGCAGATCCTCACAGTTGTCCATCACCAGGATGCGCCGCACGTAGAGCTGCAGGCCAAATTTCTGATCGCGGAAGTAGAGGTCGTAGGGCGCTTTCTTGGGCAGGAAGAGCAGAGCGCGGTATTCGATACGCCCCTCGGCGCGCAGCGACAGCTTGTCGAGCGGCTCGTTCCAGTCGTGGGAGATGTGCTTGTAGAACTCGGCGTACTCCTCGTCGGTCACCTCGGAGGCCGGCCGGGTCCAGATCGGACGCATCGAGTTGAGGGTCTTGTCCTCGATCACTGTCGTAGTCTTGCCCTCGATCTCTTTACCTTCGGCGTCTTTCTCCGCCTCCTCGCGCTGGTGCTTGGTGATCACCGGGTAGGTCACGAAGTCGGAGTGGCGCTTGACGATGCGCTGCAGGGTGTGGAAATCGGTGTAGTCGTCGATGCCGTTGTCGGAGTCGGCTGGCTTGAGCTCGAGGGTGATGGTCGTACCGCGCATGAAGCGGTGATCGTCGGCAATGGTGTAGGTACCGTCACCCGTCGACTCCCAGCGCGTCGCCTTGTCCTCGCCGGCGCGGCGGGTGACGACGGTAACCTTGTCCGCGACCATGAACGCCGAGTAGAAACCGACGCCGAACTGACCGATCAGGTTCTCGAGCGACTCCGCGGATTCGCCCTCCTTCATCTTCTGAATCAGCTCGCGAGTGCCCGACTTGGCGATGGTGCCGATGTTGGTGATCACCTCGTCGCGGCTCATGCCGATGCCGTTGTCCGAGATGCTCAGGGTGCGAGCGTCCCCGTCGGTCTCGAGGCGGATCTCGAGGGTCTCGGCGCCGTCCATCAGCTTGGCGTCGGTGAGCGCCTCGAAGCGCAGCCGGTCGCAGGCGTCCGACGCGTTGGAGATCAGCTCGCGCAGGAAGATCTCTTTGTTGGAGTACAGCGAGTGGATGACGATGTCGAGCAGCTGCCGGGTCTCGGCCTGGAACTGGAACGATTCCGCCTGCGCCGACGCTGTCTCGGTCGATTTCGACTTCGTCTTCGCCTTCTTGGCGCTCGCCGATTTGCTCTGCTTCGGTTTAGCCGCTTCGGCCGCCGGCACGTCTTCAGCCGACACGTCTTCAGCCGACACGTCTTCGGCCGGCACCTCTTCGGATTTTGCTTTCTTGGTTTCGGTCTTTTGCGTCATGGGCTCAGGCCTCCCAGCAGTCGGTCCCGTTGGCTCCGTAGGGGCCAACCTCGTGTTCTCTTGGGGGAAGGGGCGCTCGCGGACGCGAGCTCTGCCTTCGAAATCAGGGCGGTCGCTACTTTAAAACCATGCAGTCGTTCATTTTATTCCGGCCGCGGGCTCAGGGTTCAGGCCCCCTCGACCAGCCGCCGGAGCTCGCGCTCGGCGATCGTCAACATCGACAGGTCCAAGGGGCCGGCCTCGAAGTCTTCCAGCAGGCTGTCGAGACGCCGCACGGCGCTGACGCGCTCTTCCGACCAGGCCGTGATCGCCGCCTTGACCCGGCCAGGATGGCTCACTACCTGGCGGGTCAAGCTGGCCTGGTGGCTGAGCAGATCTTCGATATTGGCGTTGGCCGCCGCCTGCTTGAACGGACTGTCGCCGGCGAGATGGCGCGCCGCGTGGCGCAGGCGATCGAAGCCGAAACGCTCGCCGAGCGCGAAGTAGACCTTGCCGACGCGCTCCACCGGCACGCCGGAATCGCGGGCGCAGCGCGCCACGTCGCAGGCCGAGGGCAGCTTCTCCATCCCGGCCAGCCGGGTCGCCAGCTCGTGCGGCACGTTCTGCTCGCGCAGCCGGCGAGAGCGCCGCCGGATGCGCGCTTTGGCGCGCGGCGCCAGCAGATCGATCAGCTGGGCCGCCACCACCACGATATCCATCTCGAACTCTTCGATGCACGCCGAAATGTCGAGCGGGCGACCTCCGTAGCGCAGGAACCAGCGGGTCGCGCGCTCGATCAGGTGGATCGAGTCGAGCCACATCTTGCTCTGCTGATCGGCCGACAGAGCGTTGTCGAGCGCTTCGATCTCTTCCCACACCGAGCGCATGGCGAAGACGTCGCGAGCGGCGGTGTAGGCGCGGGCGACGTCCGAAACCTGGGCGCCGGTCTCCTGCGCCAGCCGCACGATGAACGTCGGCCCGACGCGGTTGATGATGCTGTTGGTGACGGTGGTGGCGATGAGCTCACGACGCAGGCGGTGGCGCTCGATCGCCGGCCGGAACCGGCGCTGCATGGGCTCGGGGAAGTAGCGCACGAGATCTTCGACCAGCAGCGGCTCGTCGGGCAGGTTCGAGTCGAGCAGCTCGCCGAGCACGTAGATCTTGCTGTAGGCCAGTAGCACGGCGATCTCCGAGCGGGTCAGCGCCTGCTTGCGCTGGCGGCGCTCGGCGAGGGTCGACTCATCGGGCAGGCCCTCGAGCCGGCGGTCGAGCAGCCCGGCGTGCTCCAGCAGCCGCATCAGCCGCGCGTGCTCGTCGACCAGCGCCGTGCCCTGCGCTTCCGTGATCGAGATCGACTGACTCTGCTGATAGTTGTCGAGCAGCACCAGAGCGCTGACCTCGTCGGTCATCTCACCGAGCAGGCGATCGCGCTCTTCGCGGGTCAGCTCGCCGGCCGCCACCACTTCGTCGAGCACGATCTTGATGTTGACCTCGTGGTCGGAGCAGTCGACGCCGCCGGAGTTGTCGATGAAGTCGGTGTTGACCCGACCGCCGGCTAGCCCGTACTCGATGCGCGCGGACTGCGTCATTCCGAGGTTGGCGCCCTCGCCGATCACTTTGCAGCCGAGCTCGGGGGCGTCGACGCGCAGCTCATCGTTGGAGTAGTCGTCGACGTCGGCGTGGGTCTCCTGGCTCGACTTGACGTAGGTGCCGATGCCGCCGAACCACAGCAGATCGATCTTGGAGCGCAGGATCGCCCGGATCAGCTCGTGCGGTGGCAGGGCCTCCTCTCCGATACCCAGCAGCGCGCGCACTTCGGGCGTGGGCGTGATCGACTTGTCGCTGCGGTCGCAGATCATGCCGCCCTTCGACAGCAAAGTCTCGTCGTAATCGCGCCAGCTCGAGCGCGGCAGCTCGAAGAGACGCCGGCGCTCGGCGTAGGACACCGCCGG
>JBCCEE010000701.1:0-3757 GCA_039030415.1 Acidobacteriota bacterium | reverse complement strand
GGTTTTATCGTCGATCGCGGTCTCTACAAGGTGCAGGGACCGCGATTTTGCTTCAATCCGGGTTTCTGCACGCTGTAGGGACCCGGATCGACGATCGCGGGTGAGTCGAGCCAGGTGATTCGGCCAAGAGATCACGGCTGTCGCAGCCGAGCTACCTCTGAGCCCAGCGGGAAAGGTCGCCAGACTCGAAACTGTCGGCAAAGATCCCCCAGGATATGTTCTCGTTGATCCTCACCGTAATGCGCGGGAAGAGCATTGGGATGGGTTGCAAGGCGTGATGGACTGAGCCCAGTGGTGGCGGCTCGGGATCGATTGGAGTCACATCCGCCAGGCAGTCGCCAAGCAGTGTCTCCTCGAGATCGCTCATTCGCACCTCGATCTCGGCATCTGCACAGTCGTTCACCAACACCAGGCGAATTGTGTAGTCGTCCGCTGTCCCGGCCTGGGCGTCGAGGCCGCTCATTGCGTGACGCACAGTGTTCGAGTCATCAGCGCTGATACCCACGTAGAGCATGTTTCGGACCGCTGCCGCATGCATGACGCTTTGGGTGTCGTCACCGGCACCGAGCGACTCGGCAACGAAACGATTGGCGCTCGCCGGCCAGTTGCTGCCGGCCGGCAGTAGAGCCCAAATCAGTGAGAACGTGGTGGCATCGATCACCGTTCCGTCGATGACTACCGGGTTATTGTCAGCCAGACGGTACCAGTGCGTCATCAAGGCGTTCGGTGGCGGCGGCCCAGGATTTGGCGTGACCACATCATCGCGAGATCCTCTGATCCCGTCTGCCCCTTCGCCATAGCTATTGACCTCGGTGCCTGAAGTGAAGTTCACTGAATCATCGGCCATCGGGGCCTGGTAGTTCGAGTGATCAAGGCCCATGGCACAGTGCCCGAGCTCGTGCAAAACCACCGTATCCAGGAGTTGAACGCCCTCTCTGAAGGGCTCGTCTGCTGTTCCGCAATCCCTACAGTTGCCCATCATCGGGTTCAGCGCATTCCAGATAGCAATAGCATTCTCTACCGGCGCTCTCAGCAACCTTTCTTCACCGGGCTCGATGCAAATAGGAATCTCCAGCTCGCCGCCGATCCCTGCCGATGTGTAGCCTACAGGGTGAACGATGATGAAATTCGAGCAAGGGGATCCGCCACAGCTCGACGACAGGTGACCCGCTGAGCCCAAGAAGGTTCCGGCTAAAACGGGAAAGGGATACCAAGCAATGGAGAGCAGGACCAGCAAACGAGTCATTTGCCGCCCTCCCTTCGCACTGCCTCAAACTCGGCGTTGAGCTTTTCTCGTAAGAGCAGCAAGCCTCGAACCTGTGGTACGTGTGACGAGAATTCTCGCGCCAAGCCGACATCTTGGAACCGAAATTGCCGGTTGACACCCTCTCGCGCATAGTCCCCTCGTCGATAGGTTTCTAAATGGATAGAGCCCCTGGCGCCGCTCGCATCGATCCCACCGCGGACAATTCCAAAAACCTCTCGCAGAGCTTCCGTATCCCACTCACCGAAACCATGGTCGACGGCGATGCGAACGAGCGCGACCATTTCGGAGTAGCTCATCTGCCGCTCATAAATGACCGGATCGTGCCCACGTTCCTTTAGCTCCATTTCTAGGCGACCATCGCCAAACAGGCGAGACACCAGGGTTTCATGAAGCGTCAGCCGGCGACCTAGACTCAAGATCAGCTTCGCCGGGTCATTCGACAGGGTAAACGTCGCCTCGCTGTAGGGCGGTCCGGCTCGAATCTCAATCGAGCCTTCACGTCGAGCTGTTGCCAGTTCTTCCTCGACCAGAGCAGCGAGCTCGGCGAACGCCTGCGCCTGGGGAATATGAGCGTAGGTCTCAGGGGCACAGAAGCCAGCACGCTCGACTCTCGGGTTTTTGAAGGAATCCCGGGTATAGCTCACGAGACGTAGCGTCACCTCGATACGTTCTGATCCTGTCGGACAAGGCGGGCCGCCCAAGCTGTGCCCGTCACGCGGGCGCCCTTGCATCTCGTGAATCATCACGTCCGCGTCAAACTCTGCCAATCCGTGATCCACCGCTGAACGGATCAGCGACAGCAGCCGTGAACGCTCGATGCGACGCATGAACGTTTCCCGCTCGTCCTCGCTACCCGTCACCAGCTCCGTGCGGCCATCACCCCACACGCGTAACGATCGATCGCCGTGACGCACGGAGAGCACCATCACAGCCGGATCGTCAGAGACTACGAATTCGGCGCTCGAATAATGACCAGCGGGGTAACCGTAGCCCTGCGCGATTTCCGAAGGGCCGGAGCCGCCACCGCCGGCAGCGAGCAGCACCACCAGCAAGACACACCAAAGAACAGCTCGACGCATGTAGCTACCTCTCGCTCTGTTGGGGTCTGCCGCCCTCGATGGTACGTTCTACATCAGATTATTCTCTCGAGACTACCTGAATCGAGCACCCGACGCAGTTAAGGCAAGCAGTACTCGGCGGTCGGGATAATGTCGTGCAGGACCGCTTCGGTGCCGACGGCGGCTACGAATTCGCTGAAGCCGCGGGAGCTCTGGGGGTCGCCCCAATCGTAGGTAAAGCCGAGGGCGGTCCAGGGGTAGTTGTCGAACAGCTCGGGATTGCCGAAGCTGCCGGCCCAGTTTTCACACAGCCAGCGGCGATGGTTGGGGTTGACGCGCGAGTCGGGCGTCGCGTCGCCGCTGTCCGCGGTGTCGCTGTCCGCCGTATCGCAGTTCCAGGGCGGCGCGTCATGGGCGCGCTGGTCGATCGGCACTTCGATCTCGCAGGCGGTGTCGGTGATCTCCTGATCGAGGCAGGGACGGAAGAGGTCCTCGGGGTCGATCCACAGCTCGACGAAAGCGTCTTTGCCGTTGGCGGGCGGCAGGCCAATGCGCTGCTCGAGTCGCATGACCAGGTCGGAGCCGGACAGCCCCCACTTCTGGCAGGTCGTGCGCACCGCCGGCGCCGGCGTCAGCCAGACGTCGACCGCCAGCGCGAAGGGCGCCGTCGAGTCGGTGCCTTCGGGCGCCTCGTAGTAGCGCGCTTGGGTCCAGGTCGACATCAGCACTTTGCCGTCGTCGTTCCACACCAGCCCCGGCGTCTCCGGCAGGATCGGCGTCAGATCGTGCGCGATATCGTTGGCCTCCGGCCGGCTGGCGGCGTCCAGGGCGGCGCGGTAGGCGGCGGCGATCCTTGGCGAGTCCGGGGCTTCCTGGCACAGCGCGCACGGCGGCGGCTGCTGCTGTGGCGGCAACGACACCGGGCCGCGGCTGGCGCAGCCGGTAGCGAGCAGTGCCACGGTGAGAGCCAGGGCCGCCCTCATGACTCGATCTCGAGCATGCGGCGCAGCTGACGGACCTGGCGCTCGATCTCGCTCCAGGCGGTGCCGCCGGCCGAGGTGCGGCGCTCGGCGGCGGCCCGTGGATCGAGCCACTGCGAGAGATCGTCCGGGAAGCTGGGGTGGAAGCGCCGGGCCTGCTCGGGCGTCAAGGCGTCGAGACCGCAGCCCTGCTCCTCGCACCAGCTGACGATGCGGCCGACCACTTCATGGGCCTCGCGGAACGGCACGCCGCGCTCCGCCAGCAGGTCGGCGAGCTCGGTGGCGAGGCTGAAGTCACCCACCAGGACGGGCTCGAAGCGCTCGGTGTTGACGGTCAGGGTGCGCCACATGCCGGCGGTGATCTGCACCGACGCGAGGGTAGTCTCGACGGCGTCGAACAGCGGCTCGCGGTCTTCCTGCAGGTCGCGGTTGTAGGCCAGCGGTAGCGCCTT
>JBCCEE010000700.1:0-3765 GCA_039030415.1 Acidobacteriota bacterium | reverse complement strand
GAGCGTGATCATGTACCTTCAGGTATTGTTCGCCACCCTGTGGGGAATCATCTTCCTCGGCGAGCAGCCCGACCCGTGGACGATCGGCGGCTCGCTACTCGTCCTCGGCGGCTCGCTGGTGGCGGCTCGACGTCCCCGTCAGCCCGCGTGATTTGAGGTGCTCCGGGCCAGCTCTCGTGCCCTGTCTGCGCTAGTATTTCTAGGCGGTTGGCGGCCCCATGGGAGCTTGATCGAGCCGCTGAGCGATCGGATTGAAGCCTAGGAGCTGTTTTCCAGGCAAACGATGCAGTGGCCATTTCGGACGCCAGAATCGTCGCAACATCAGATGCAGCGATCATTTCGGACGCTAGAGTCGTCGCAACATCAGATGCAGCGGCCATTTCGGACGCCAAACTCGCCGGAACATCAGATGCAGCGGCCATTTCGGACGCGCGAATCGTCGAAACATCTGATGTAGCGCCTAGTTCGGACGCCAAACTCGTCGCTGCATCGGTAAGAGACGCGAGCCGCACCGCTCCGGCAGCTCGATTTACCGTTAGAGACGCTTGCTGGCTGGTGATCCGGCGTCGATCCCACCGAAACAACGCGTCCCATGCGTCGGTAGGCGTCTAATTCAGGCTTGAAGTCACCTTCTGGCGTCCAGGTCCCTGCGGCCTACGCTCGAAGACGCGATCGGAAGCGACGATGGCGCGGGTTGAGCTTCGAAATGGCTCAGGACCGCCTCGTGACGCTACTAGCGAGCGCTTCGATGGGGCCGGGGCGGCCGTGGACGAAGCCTTGGGCGTAGTCCAGGCCGAGGGTGCGGATGCGGGCCAGCACGTCTTGGTCTTCGACGCCCTCGGCAACGACTCGGATGCCGAGGACGCGGCCGATCCGGTGGGTGGATTCGACCATGACCTGGTTGAACTCATCGGCCAGCACGCCGTGCACGAAGCTGCGGTCGATCTTGAGGATGTCGAGATCGAGCTCTTTGAGGTAGCGGAAGGATGCGTGGCCGCTGCCGAAGTCGTCGAGCGCTAGACAGCAGCCGAGCTGCCTCAGGGCGGTGGTGAAACGGCGCGCCTGCTCGATGTGGTCGATGGCCGCGGTCTCGGTGATCTCGAAGCAGATGCGCTCTGCCGGCACGCGATGTTCCGGCAAGCCGCGGCGCACCAGCTCGAGCAGCTGCTGGTCGCCCACCGACTTGGCCGAGAGATTGATCGTGACCCCGACGTCCCCTTCACTGAACCACTGACGGTAGTTGGCCAGGACGGTGCGGACGACCCAGCGATCGAGCTTGGGGGCGAGGTCGTAGCGCTCGGCGGCGAGCACGAAGGCGCTGGGAGGAATGAAGCCACCTTCGCCGTCGGGCATGCGCAGCAGGACTTCGACGAACCTGGGCAGCTCGGGCCGCAGCGGCACGATCTCCTGACCGAAGAGCTGAAGCTGATCCTGCTCGATCGCTCGCCGCAGCTCGACGGCGCGCAGCAGCTCGCGCTGGCTGCGGGCTCGGCGGTCGGCGTCGGCTCGGAAAACGTGCACGCGGTCGCTGCCCAGCATGCGAGCTTCCTCACAGGCTCGGCGGCCGCGGTCGATCAGCTCGTCGACGGTTTGGGCCTCGGCGCTGAACGGCACGACTCCGATCACCGTGCGGTAGCTCGGCTTGAGCTCGCCACCCGCGGGCTCGACCATCTTGTGAATGAGCTCCAGCAGCCGGTGACCCACTTCGGTGGCCTTCTCCAGCGGGCAGTGCTGGAGGATCAAGGCGTAGCGGTGCTTGGCGAGGGTGGCCAGGGTATCGCTGCTGCGGATGCGCCGGCCGAGGACTTGGGTCAAGCGTCGCTGGGGCTCCGGCAGCTCGGCGCCGATCGGCTCGAGCTCGACGATCGCGACGGCATGCACCGAGCCGAGCTCGCGAGCGCTGTCGAGAATCTGCTGCAGCCGACGCCTGAGCTCGATCTCGTCGACGATGCGCTGACCGCTGGCGGGTGAGCGGCGGTCGTCGGAGCGGTTCCGGGCCAGGCCGTCGCGAGAGACCGCCCCAGGCTGTACCGGAATCGGCCGGGTGTCTCGCGCCCGGAGCGTCGCCGGCCTCGAGCGTCGTTCGAGGAGCTCGGACTGGGTCTTGGCGACCGTCGCCATCCGTCTTGAAGTGTCACGCACTTGAGGGTCTTCGTCGCAAACTGCCGAGAAATCACTGCCCGTTGCGGCATGTGGAGCGTGGAGCCCAGCACCCTAGCTGGACAAGCAACAGGGCTTGGAGAAGATCAGATAAAGAAAGTTTCGCCCGCGGCCCGCGGGCAGATTCAACGGCGGCTGAGCGGGGCGGTCGCCAGGCGCTGGCGAGGTTGCGACGGAGGCCACACGGTGCGCTCCGTCACGGTGCGCATACTCAACGTGAGCCGCCAGCCCCGATCGACCAGCTCGAGATATCGCCGGACTCGAAGCCATCGCTGAAGATGGCGGGGCTCAGGTGGTAGCGCTGCGCCACGATGCCGTGGGAGTCGCCGTCCTGAGCGCCGCTGCGCCAGACGGCGAGGGCGGTGTCGCCGCTGATGGCGATGCGCGCAAAGTTCTGGAAATCGGTGGTGTAGGTGTTGATCTGGAATTCCTCACCGATCCGTGTGCCATCGGCTTCCAGTCTCTGCCCGTGCACGCTTCTCTGATCGCCGTCCTGATCGTCGCTGGCCCAGACGACGATCAAGTTACCCTGCCGGTCGATCGCCGCGTGCGATCGGTTTTGAGGGCCGGTGGTGTAGGTGTTGATCAAGAGCTCCTCGCCCACGGGCTGGCCGTCCGCGTCGAACCATTGGCCGTTCACGCCGTAGCTGTCGCCGTCCACGCCGAAGCTGTTCCAGGTGACGACGAATTGTCCCTGGGCGTCCATCGCGAGCTCCGAATGCCACTGATGGGCCGTGGTGTAGGTGTTGACCTGCACGTCGTCACTCAGCGCGTCGCCGAAGGCGTCGAAGCGGCGAGCCTGGATGCTGCGGCGGTCGCCGTCCTGGCCTTCGCTGGTCCACGACACGATGAAGCCACCCTGGGAATCCATGATGACCGACGGGTCGAATTGGAACCCGGTGGTGTAGGAGTTGATCTTGAGCTCGCTGCCCACCATGGAGCCGCTCGCGTCGAAGATCTGCGCTTGGATGCTCGTGCGGTCTCCGTCGGGGCTTGGGATCATGCCATAGTCGCCGCCTTGCCAGACGACGACGAACCGTCCATCGTCAGCCATCGCGACGTTCGGCCACTCCTGGCTGTAGGCCGTGACGGTGTTGACTTGAAACTCTTCGCCGACGTGCTGACCCGCTGAGTCGAGGCGCTGCGCTCGGATGCCGAAGCCGCTGCCATCCTGGCCGTAGCTCTCCCACACGACCACGAAGTTCCCCATCGCGTCCGCGGCGACCGAGGGCCGTCGCTGAAGCAAGCTGGTGTAGCCGTTGATCACCAGCTCTCCGCCGAGGCGCTGGCCGGACGCGTCGAAGCGTTGGCCGAAAATGTCTTTGCCGTTGATGCCGACGATCGGGCCTTCCCAGATCACGATGAAGTTGCCCGCACCGTCTACCGTCACCTGGTTGTTCAGCTGGCTGTGGGCGGTCAGCGTGTTGACGATGAACTCTTCGCCGGCCGGAATCGGCTCCTGGGCGAGCGCTGCGGAGGCACTGGTGAGAAGTGTCAAAGCGAGGATGTGCAACCTCATTGGGACCTCCATCATTGGAACCTCCATCATTGGAACCTCCATCCCTGGGAATTGAGCTCGAGGCCTCTAACGCAATGCTATGCCAT
>JBCCEE010000699.1:0-3782 GCA_039030415.1 Acidobacteriota bacterium | reverse complement strand
GCGGCAGGCTTTTTTCTTTTGGGGCATGTTGTTGCTGCTCGAGATATTGATGTTTCGACGCGCGTTAGATTTCTCGAGCCAAGGTTGCTTTCTGCGACATGCTTTGAGATTGGGCAAAAAATTCCGCTACGAAGTGATTCAGATCCTCTAAAGCTCGCGCATTGACGGGTGAAACAGCATTGACACATGACCGAGTCTGTCGGGGGCGATGGACTCCTCGGAACCGCTTCGTTGCAAGCTCACCATGAGGTGGCTCGGCCGGAGTCAAGGCTGAAGTGTGTCGGTTCGCAGCAACCCCAACTGCAGTTCATCCAAAGGATCATCATGAAGCAGCACCCCGTCTCCGCCTGGCTCAGCACCGCCGCCCTGGCCCTTGCCCTCGTCGTTTGCCCCGCGACCGCTTCTGCAGCAGAGCTCTCCGCACAGCCGACCGAGGTCACCTTCGACCTCCAGCAGTCCTTCGAGAGCGTGCGCTTGACCGTCGGCAGTCCCGACGGCAAGGTCTCGCGCCACGATTTCACCTCCGCCGACATCGTCTCCTTCGGCCTGGTCGACGACGAGGGCGGCTCCCGCCCCGACGGCCTCTACAGCTATGAGCTGCACGGTCGCACCGCGGCTTCCGAGAAGACTCCGGAAGGCTTCCAGGTACTGTTGAGGTCTGGCTTCTTCTCGATCGCCGACGGTGCCTTCCTGTCGCCTGAGCTGCCGGAAGCCAGCTCCCTCAACAAGCAGCTGATCGCCGACGACCTGTTCGTCCAAGGAAGCGCCTGCATTGGCACCGATTGCGTCAACGACAGCTTCTTCGCCTTCATGACGTTGAAACTGTCCGAGAACAACACCCGCCTGATGTTCGACGACACCAGCGACAACGCCGGGTTCGCTGCCAACGACTGGGCGCTGGTCGCCAACGACAACTTCAACGGTGGCGCCAACCGCTTCTCAATCCAGGACTGCGGCGCAGGCTCCAACAATTGCGGTAGCGGCACGGTGCCGTTCAGCGTTGTCGCGGGTGCCCCTGACAACGCCGTGTTCGTCGGCGCCAACGGCAACCTCGGTTTGGGCACCGCGGTGCCGGATACGGATCTCCAAATTCTAAACGGCAACACGCCGGCGATCCGTCTCGAGCAGGACGGCTCTGCGGGCTTCGTGGCTTATTCCTGGGACGTCGCTGGCAACGAGACGAACTTCTTCGTCCGCGACTTCAACACCGGTGATCTGCCCTTCCGCATCCTCGCCGGCGCCCCCGAAGACGCCCTGGTCATCGACGCTGCCGGTAACCTCGGTGTCGGCACCGATAATCCCGGCGCCAAACTCGACGTCCGGGGTGACGTCGCCGTGACCGGCCTGGTCGATGGTCGCGACGTCGCCGCTGACGGCGCCGCCCTCGACGCTCACGTGGCCGACTTCAACAACCCGCATCAGGTGACCGCCGCTCAGGTCGGTGCGGTCAGCGCGACGGAGCTCGCCAGCCACGTCAGCGACTTCAACAACCCGCATCAGGTGACCGCCGCCCAGGTCGGCGCGGTCAGCGCGGCGGAGCTCGCCTCCCACGTCGGCGACTTCAACAACCCGCACCAGGTGACCGCTGCCCAGGTCGGCGCTGCTACCGCGGCGGACCTCACCTCCCACGTCGGCGACTTCAACAACCCGCACCAGGTGACCGCCGCTCAGGTCGGCGCACCCACCGTCGCGGAGCTCGCAGGCCACGTCGGCGACTTCAACAACCCGCACCAGGTGACCGCCGCTCAGGTCGGCGCGGATCCCGCGGGCACCGGCGCTACCGCGGCCGCCGCCGCGATCACCGCCCACGAGGCGGCCTTCAACCACGCCAACATCCCGTCGGCCCTGCCGGTTCCGGTCGCCCAGGGTGGCACCGGCGCCACCGACGCCGCCGCGGCCCGCGCCGCGCTCGGCATCACCGACGACCCGACCAAGGTCGGCATCGTCGCCCAGTCCGAATTTTCGACCGGCGGCAACGCCACCGCCACGGTGACCTTCGCGACGCCGTTCGCGGCCGGCACCAGCTACGCGGTGTCCCTGACCGCCTACAGTGATCGCGTGGGGCGCACCTTCGCGCCGACCCTGCTAGCAAAAGATGAGAATGGCTTCACCATCGGTCTCGGCGCCCGCGCCAACCGCCTGGTGGAGGTCAACTGGATGGCTCGTCCGGTAACCGAGTAAGCACCTCTGTTGACCGAGCCAGACGCCGCCTGCCGGATCGTGCCGCATGTCGGAGCGGACGGCAGGCGGCGTCGTCTTCTTTTGCTGAGTTGCTAAGCCCCCTTCAGATACTCCCGCACCATGAGGGCGACGCTGGCGCCCTCGCCGGCGGCGCTGGCGGCCTGGTTGGTGGCGCCGCTGCGCACGTCGCCGGCGGCGAAGACGCCGGGGACCGACGTCTCGAGCGTCTTGTCGGTGCACAGGAAGCCATGCTCGTTGCGCTCGACGTCGTCCGGCAGCCAGTCGCTGTTGGGCGAGAGGCCGACGAAGAGGAACACCGCCGCCGGGCTCAGCGTCTCGCTAGAGCTCTCAGCATCCGTCGGGCCGACGACCAGGCCCTCGAGCTTGTTCTTGCCCTGTAGCTCACGCACCGACGTGTTGTAGCGCACGTCGATGCGCTCGTTCTCTTCGATCTTGTCGATCACCAGCGGTGCAGCCTTGAGCTCGTCACCGCGCACCAGCAGGGTCACGCGATCGGCGAAACGGGTCAGGAACAGGCTCTCCTCCGCCGCACTGTTGCCGCCACCCACCACTGCCAGGTGCTGATCGCGGTAGAACGGACCATCGCAGGTGGCGCAGAAGTGGACGCCGGCGCCGAGCAGCTCCTCTTCACCGGGTACCTCGAGGCGTTTGTAGGTCGAGCCCGTGGCGATGATCACCGCCTTGGCGCCGTACTCCTGACCGCCGGCAGTGGTGAGGTAGCGGGACTCGGCTTCGGTGCGCAGCCCGGTGACCGCCTGGGCCTGCAGGATCTCGACGCCGAAGCGTTCGGCCTGCTGCACCAGGCGATCGGCAAACTCGCCACCGGTGACGCCTTCAGGGAAGCCCGGGAAATTATCCAGCCGGTCGGTGATGCTGGTCTGGCCGCCCAGGCCGCTCTTTTCGATCACCAGCACCTCGTGGCCCTCGCGCGCCAGGTAGAGCGCTGCGGTGAGACCGGCCGGACCGCTGCCGACGATGATGACGTCGTAATAGCTCATCTCCGCCTGGGTGCGCAGCCCGAGGGCCGCCGCCAGCTCGGCGTTGGAAGGGTTCGACAGCACCCGCTCGTCCGGCAGCACGATGGTGGGGATGCGACGCTTGCCGTCGTTGACGCTCTCGACGAAGGCGATCGCCTCCTCGTTGTCGGTGATGTCGAGCCAGTCATAATGCACGCGCTGCTCGCCGAGAAATTTCTTGGCGCGGCGGCAATCACCGCACCAGTTGGCACCGTACAATTCGAGCTTGTCGCTAGCCATGACCTCTCACTCCTCTTCTCGTTTCGGTGGGACGCCTCCTATGATGTCGTACCGTCTTGGAGCGTTACAGATCTTCGAGCCGGCTTTCGAGATCGTGCTCAGCTAAACCGAGCAAATCATGCCAAGCAACCTCCGCATGCGACGCGTCTACGCCACCCCTCGAGACGACGAGGGCTACCGCGTCCTGATCGACCGGCTGTGGCCGCGAGGCCTCAAGAAGAAGCAGGTCGAATACGACGTGTGGCTCAAGGATGTGGCCCCCAGCACCGAGCTGCGTCGCTGGTTCGGGCACGATCCAGCAAAATGGCAAGCGTTCAAACAGCG
>JBCCEE010000698.1:0-3783 GCA_039030415.1 Acidobacteriota bacterium | reverse complement strand
GCCCTACGCCTACCTCGACGGCCAGACCCGGAACCGCGGCGAGATCGTCGACCGCTTCCAGAGCGACCCGACCTGCAACATCTTCTTGGTCAGCCTCAAGGCCGGCGGTACCGGCCTCAACCTCACGGCTGCCGGCTACGTTTTCCTGCTCGATCCGTGGTGGAACCCGGCGGTCGAGGCTCAGGCCATTGACCGTGCCCACCGCATCGGCCAGACCCAGCCGGTCTTCGCCTACCGCATGATCGCCCAGGACACCGTCGAAGAAAAGATCCTCGAGCTCCAGCGCTCCAAGCGCCAGATCGCCGACGCTATTCTCGAAGGTGAAGGCCAGTCCCTGAGCGATCTGACGGCGGACGATCTGAAGATGCTGTTGAGCTGAGGACGTCTCCTGGAAGGGCTAACGCCGACGGCGGCGGGGGCGTCGACGGCGCGTTCGGCGCTTGGCCTCGACCGGCGGCTGGGGTCGCCGGGGACGCTGGCGCTGGGCGGCCTGCCAGTGCTCGAGGACGTCGAAGCCTTCGCCGGTGGCCCGAGCCAGGATCTCGAACAGCAGCAAGGCGTCGTCGAAATAGCTCTTGCTGGCGAAACGGGCGCGCTGCCCGGGCGTCCAGCCCTGGCTGCATAGCCGATGAAAGCCTTCGAGGACGTGAACCACCATCGTGCGCTTGAAGTTGGCCAGGGAGAAACGCTCGAGGAAGGACTCGAGGGTGGAGCGCACCACCTTCAAGTATTCCGGAATCGGCATCCAGCGGCCGGTCTCGCTCTCGTGCTCGAACCGGCGCAGCATCACTTCCGGCAAGAGCACCGCCGACAGCAAGACGGGGTCCGGTATCTCGCGCCCCTCGGTCGCCATCCGGTCGAGGGTCGGCAGGATGCCGCCGAAATTGCCCGCACCGCGCTGGGCGGCGGCGATCATCGCGCCAGCTTCCGGTAGCAGCACATCGAGCAGGTCGAGCTCGAGCATCCACTGCATGGCGGCGCCGGCGTAGCCGCATTTGAGGAGCTGCATCAGCTCCTCGGTCAAGCGTGGTGCCGCGGCGCGCAGCAGCTCGCGCCGATTTCTTTGGATCGCTTCCTGGGTACGCGTCTCGATGGTGAAGCCCAGCCGGCCCGCGAACTCGCAGGCGCGCAGCATGCGGACCGGATCTTCACAGAACCTCAAATCCGGGTCACCGATCACGCGAATCAAACCGGCTTCGAGATCTTGGGTGCCGCCGACGTAGTCGATGACCGAGAAGTCCGCCACGTTGTAGAACAGGGCGTTGACGGTGAAGTCGCGCCGGAAGGCGTCTTCTCGCGGGGTGCCAAAAGCGTTGTCGCTGGTGATCAGCAGGTCGCCTTTGTTGCCCTTCTGCTCTTCGGGATCGGGCGTGCGACGGAACGTCGAGACTTCGACAATGCCGTCGTGGAAAATGACATGGGCGAGGCGAAACCGTCGGCCGATAATGCGCGCATTGCGGAACAGGCGCCGCAGTTGATTGGGCTCGGCGTCGGTACAGACATCGAAATCCTTGGGGCTGCCGCCGAGCATCAGATCCCGTACCGCCCCCCCGCACAGGTAGGCTCTGTAGCCGGAGTTCTTCAGTCGATACAGCACCTTGACGGCGCCGGACGAGATCAGCTTGCGTGAGATCGAATGGTCGGGCCGCGGGATGATCAGCGGTTGCTCGTCGCTCCCCTCTTCAACCTCGGCTACCACTTCGCTGTCGAGGGCCACCTCGCCCGACACGGCATCCTTCTCTACCGTGTCTCCGCTGTTCCAGTCACCGCTGTCCCCGGATCGGCTCCCGGCGTCCAGCGCTCGCTTGCTTGCTTGGTCATCGAGCACGACGCGCAGATTATAGCGGGGTCCGCGCGTCACAACCGGTCAGGCGTCGACATCGCACAAGATCGCTCCCGGAGTCGAGCCAGCTTGGCGGGCGAAACAGGTACCTAAGCGGCCAGGAGGCGCTGACCCAGAGCCTCGTAACGCCCGTCGAGCAGATCCCAGGCGGCTGCGATCTTTTCCAGCCTCTCATCGAGTAGCTGGGTCCAGTGATCGTGGCGGTCGGTTTCGACTCTGAGACCGTTGATACGGTAATTCAGGGCATCGAAGCGATAGTGACTGTCGGCGGTGATGATCTTGGCCGACAGGATCTCGGCACCGCGTTCGACGTAGCGGTGGAGATCACCAAGGACCGCGCCGCGCAGACTGACGCGAGCTTCCGCGGTCTGCAGTTGGACATTGCCGGATTCACCCTCGATCATCACTTCACGATCTTCCATCAGAGCCTTCAGGAACCGGCATCCGAGCACCGACTGACCCGGCTCGTGGGCCTCGACGATCTCGCTCTCGATCTCCGGGTCACCACGATCGAGCCAGGGCGTCTTGAGCTCGGCGACGAGGCCGATCTTGCGCAGCAGCTCCGTCACCCTGCCGAGAAAGGTCTTGGCGGTACTGGCGACATAGAGCAGATCGCCGTCGAGGCAGCACTCGATGATCTTGGAGGTTGGCGTCGCTTTGACGATCAGCTCCTCCTCCGCCAGCTCGCGCAGCTGCTTACGCTTTTTGGCGCCAACGAAGAGCGCGCCGGTGGTGTCGAGTTCGGTGCGGATCAGCTGTTTCAGACGCTCCTTGACCGCGGTCGGGTCAGGGCGCAGCTTGTCGATTCGCACCCGGAAAGCGTAGCGACCGTGGCCGACTTGGTAGGGCGCATCCGGCTCCATGGTGACGAAACCGATGCGCTCTCGCACTTCTGAGCCAGGCTGAATCTCGATGAAGCGGGCCGACTCGAAGTCGGGCTCTTCGGTGTAAGGGGCAACATTGAAACGCGTGATACTGACCGAACCGCTCAACAGACCCATGGGCCATCGTCCTCGTACGTCATTACCGTCCTGTTACATCATGGCAAGCGTCGGACGCGCCGCCGAGCGGCGCGCCTTGGATCGTCGATCATAGCTCAGTCAAGACGGGTTGAGCGGCATCTGAGAGCTACACCAGCTTGCTCTGAATCACGGTCTCCGACGTCAACGTGCGGTGCACCGGACAACGCCCGGCGATCTCGAGCAGCCTAGCCCGCTGCGCTTCGTCGAGCGGACCCCGGATCTCGATCTCTTTCTCGATCAGATCGATCCTACCGCTCTCTGTCTCACACTCTTCACAGTCCTTGGCGTGAATCTTGGAGTGACGCAGCCGGGTGTCTACGCCTTCCAGCGGCCATCCCTTGCGGTTGGCGTACATGCGCAGGGTCATGTTGGTGCAGGTGCCCACCGCCGCCAGCAGATAATCGTAGGGGTTGGGGCCCGCATCGCCGCCACCCACCGACACCGGCTCGTCCGCCACCTGTTCGTGGCGACCGGCACGCACGCGGTTGCGGAAGCCGCTCGGCCCTGCCGAGACCCAGACTTCACCGTACTCGAGCTCAGGGGTGGCGGGCTCGGCTTTGGCCGGCTCGTCTCCCATATAGCGCCCCGCCCAGGTCGCCAGCACCTCGGCGACATAGCGCGCGTCTGCTGGATCCTTGAGCAGCAGATGGTCGGCGTTGTCGAGCGACACGAAGCTCTTGGGATGGCGGGCCGCCTGATAGATCTGACGCGCGTGATCGATGTCGACGACTTCGTCGAGCGGCGAATGAAGGATCAGCAGCGGCTTGTTCATGGTCTTGACGGCGCTCAAGACCCCCTGGTTCGCCAGGTCGTCGAGAAACTGACGCCGGATCCGAAACGGACGCCATCCCAAGAGCTTCGTGTCGCTCGACAACGCCGATCATCTGCTGCTCAAAGATCCAGCAGACGCGCGCTATG
>JBCCEE010000697.1:0-3783 GCA_039030415.1 Acidobacteriota bacterium | reverse complement strand
GCAGCGTCTTGCGCAGGTTCTCGAACAGCGCCTTGCGATTCTCCGGCCGCATGTTGAGGTTGTCGACGAAGATCACCAGATTGAACGGGCGATCCTGCTCGGGCAGGTCGGCCGCTGCGGGATCGCCGATCGCCGCCTCGTCTTCGCCCGCCTCGGCCTCGCCCGCCGCGCGCTCGATCGCTGAAAAATTGGTCAGCTCCATCGGCTCGCCGTCTTCGAAGATCGTGAAGTCTTCGCGCGTCAGACCGGTGATCGGCTTGCCCTGCTTGTCGGTGACGACGACATCGAGGTTGACGATGTCGACGTCGATCGATTCGCTGAACGGCTGAGCCGTCGGCTGGGCGGCCAGCTGGCTAGCGCCGGCCAAAATGAAGAGTGCACACACCAGCCCGACCCGCAAGCGGGTGAGACACGCCCTGAAGTGCTGCATTCGAGGCCTCCTAGATCAGTAGGGTGGGCCGAGGGCTGGCGGAGGTTCAGATCTGGATCTGCTCGGCTTGGTAGACGTGTAGCTCGGGTGGGGAGGTCAGGAGTTTCGAGATCGCAGCCACGAAACCGCGGCTAGCCGGCAGCGCGAAGTGCGCGGCCAGCGCCTCGCGATCGGCCCAGCGTTCGACGAACACCAGACGCAGCGGGTCCTCGACGCTTCGGCTGACGCCGTGCTCGAGACAGCCGGGCTCTGCGCGGGAGCGCTCTACGTGCTCCTGGCTGAGCGCCAGCACCTCGTCGAAGTGCTCCCTCTTGGCGTTTACGCTGCCGATCACCACAATCATTGGAGCTCTCTCCACAATCATTCTCTCCAACCCATCGGGTCGACCCCAGTCGATCCGACGTCCCCTGAAAGCTACCTGGCGAGCATTCTATGCCATCCTTTCGCCGCGACACAGGGGATGGCCCTCGCTGGCTCGCGAGGAGGTCTGGTCAGAGACAGGTCTGCCTGGAGACAGGTCTGCCTAGAGATAGGTCTGTTTAGGGACAGAGTGCTCAGGGACAGGTCTGCTCAGGGACAGGCGAAGGCGTTGGTGTCGGTCAGCGCTGGCGCCGCCTGCCCGAGCGGGTTGAAGTACCCCTGGACGGCGCCGGTCTCAGTGTCGATGACCCTGAGCGTGTATTCGACGTTGGTGGCGGCGGCGGCGAACACCCAGAAGTGGCCGTTGATGCTGCAGCCGTCGAGCACCTTCACCAGCATCTCCCAGTTGCCTTGGTCGAAGAACTCGAACAGCCCGGAATCATCACTCTGCGCCAGGCCGGAGCGCGGCAGCAGCACCTGGCTGCCTTCGCCGGTAGCGCCTGCAAAATCGCGCCAGGCGAAGTCGAGCTGGAAGCGGCCGTCTCCCAGGCAGATCGTGGTGTCGGTCGCCTCGCAGCTCGCCGGCTGGGGCTCTGCGCATTCCGGGAAGGCTTCGATGTCGGTGACCGCCCGGGACGGTGTGCCCAAAGCACTCTGGTAGGTCACGACGTTGCCGCAGCTCGTATCGGTGACGGTGGTCGTCAGCTCGACGTCGGTGGCGGCGGCGAGGAAGACCCAGAAATGGCCGTTGATCTCGCGTCCGTCGAGCACCTTGGCCAGCATCTCCCAGTTGTCTGGCTCGAAAAAGCTGACGACCGTCGAATCACGGGAGAGCAGGGCGACGTCGCTGCCGGTATCCGCGTCGGCGATCGCCACCGTGCCGCGGTCCATGAGATTCACGAAATCGCGCCAATCGACCTCGACCAGGAAGCGACCGCCCAGCAGCTCGAGGGTGGTCGTGCCACCGATCAGCTGGATGTCGAAGACCCCACCTCCCGACGTACCGGCATAGAGCGTGGTGGGCTGTTGCGGGTCGATCACCAGAGCGCTGACCCGCTTGTGGAGAGGGCCATCGGCGACCGGACGCCATTCCTCACCCCCGTCCGTGGACCGAAAGACGCCGTCGGCGGTGCCGGCATAAAGGGTGCTGGACGAGCGCGGGTCGACCACGAAGCTCGAGACGAATTGGACCGTCGGAAGCCTGCTGAACAGATCCCAGTGGTCGCCCGCATCGGTCGACCGGAAGACGCCGCCGATCGACGAGCCAACGTAAAGGGTAGAAGGATTCTGCGGATCGATGGTCAGGCTTCCGAGCGGGCCGGGACCGAGGCCTTCGGTGATCGAGGTCCAGGAAAGTCCGCCGTCGGTCGACTTGAAGTAGCCGTCGGACGTCAACAGGTAGACGGTTGCGGGATCGGTCGGGTCGATCGTCACGCCATGCACTTCGAGGCCCTCGATACCGCTGTCGAGCGGCATCCAGCTGGCTGCACGGTCGTTCGACTTGAAGAGTCCTGTTTCCGTCGAAGCATAGAGGGTCGACGCTTCGACCGGATCCACCACGACGACGCGAACGCCGGCCTCGGCCAACGCGTCGCCGGCGGGATTCCACTGGCTACCGCCATCCGTCGTTTGGTAGATACCGTCGAGCGTTGCGGCATAGAGCGTTTCAGGAGAGCTGGGGGCGATGGCGAGACTTTGAATACCGGGCAGGGGCTCGGCCAGACCGGTGTTGATCGAGCTCCAGGAGGCGCCGTAGTCCGTGCTCTTGAAGGCGCCGGTGGAGGTAGCGGTGTAGAGCGTTGAAGGGTTGTCGGGATCGATCTCCAAGTCTCGAACGAAGGTGTTGTGCATCCCCTGAGCGAAGGCGCTCCAGGCGTCGTCGGCGAGGGTTCGCTGGAAGACTCCGCCCACGAACGTGCCGGCATAGAAGATGGGCTGTTCGCCGTCGACCACGGCCAGGGCGTTGATGTTGTCGCGGATAAAGCCCTCTACGAAAGGCGTCCACTCCGCTCCACGATCGGTCGTCAGGAAGGCTCCATCCTGATTCGTGCCCAGCAGCAGGACGTTCGGGTCGCGTGGATGGACAACGAGCGCGGTGCCGACGGTGCCGGCTGGCAGCCCTTGATTGCGCGCGGTCCAGTTCTCGCCCCCGTCCGTGCTGAGGAAGACGCCGCCGGTGGTGGCGGCGTAGAGGGTGTCCGAATCTGCGGGATCGATCACTACGTCGAGGACGCTGGAGCGGTCGAGACCGTCGGGCATGCGGGTCCAAGTCTCACCCCCGTCGGTACTCTTGTAGGGGAAAAACGTGGTGCCGAGGTAGATAGTCGTCGGCCTTTGCGGATCGATCGTGACGGACTGTACGTTGGCCCCCTCGAGTCCCGCCAGGCTCCAGGTGTCGCCCCCGTCCAGGCTGCGGTAGATGCCACCGCCACCCGCCAGACCGTCGGGCCGGGTCGCGGCGAAGATGACCTGGGAATCCCGGGGATGCACGGCCAGCGCTTGGCAGTCGACAAGGCCCGGCAGGCCCTGGGTGACCTGGGTCCAGAGTTCGCCGCGATTGCGGCTGCGGTAGACCGCGCCCCCGAATCCGGCAAACAGCGTGGACGGATTCTGCGAGTCGACCGCCAGCGCGGTGACGCTGGTAACCGCCAGCCGCCCCTGACTGACGGATTCCCAGCTGCGACCGCCGTCGGCGCTGCGAAAGACGCCGAAACCGTTGGTGCCGGCGTAGAGGTTGTCAGAATTCTGAGGGTCGATCGCGAGCTCGGAGATGTTGCCGCCGAACGGGCCGTTCGAGGTCCACTCGTCAATCCCGGCGTGGGCCGGCGTGCCTGGAGCCAGCGCTATGAGAACGGCTAGAACAACGATCAGGGTCGACTCGATACCGCGATATCTATGCAAAACATTCACCTTATGGGAAGTCACGCCGGTCATGATTCGACTTCGCGCTGCGCGTTCTCGATGTGAGATGAGATTATAGCATTTGCTTGGGG
>JBCCEE010000696.1:0-3792 GCA_039030415.1 Acidobacteriota bacterium | reverse complement strand
CCCACACCGCCGCCAGGTGGTGCCAGGTACCGTCGGCGACGAGGGTAGTGCCGGCCAGGGTTGCGGTGTTGATGCGAGCGAACGCGGTGCCGGTGTCGGACAGATAGAGGTCGTAGCCGTCGTCCACCAGGTCGCGCTGATCGACGATCCCAGCGAAGTTGGTGGGGGGTGCGTGGCGCACCCAGGCGGCGATCGTGATCGCCGACAGCGGCCCAGAGACGACGCCGTCCGGCGCGAGCGCACCGTCCGCCGAGCCGGTGAGCTCGAGCGCCAATCCTTCGGCTCCTGCCACCCACGCGGGACCGCCCACCAGGCTGGCGTCCTGGCCTCGGCCGGAAGCGTCGAGCGCCAGGGTGCCGCCGTTCTCTTCGAACGGCCAGTAGGCGAGCAGCTCGTCACCGCCGGAAGTCGCGGTGTCGACGCTGAAGCTGATCACGAGATCGTTGGAGTTGGCGTTGCCCGCGGCGTCGACGCAGCGCACGGCGAACGCGTAGGCGCCGCCGTCGCTCAGTCCATGCACCGCCGTTGCGTGGCCCTGGCCGCCGGTGGTCGTGAAGGGGTCGATCATGGCGCCGTAGGGGACGCCTGGGGTCGTCGACCAGCGGCAGGTCGCGGGCTCGTCGGTGTCGAGCCTCAGGGTGGCGCTGGCGGTGCCCGCCGGCAGCACGCCGCTGGGAGCTGGGTTGATGCGCTGCGGCGGGGTTTGATCGGTCGCTGGTGGGAGGGCCAGGGCAGCGATCTCCGCCTGGCTGAGAGCGCGGTCATAGATCCGCACGTCGTCCAGCAAGCCGCCGTTCTCCCACTGAGCGCTGCCTGAGAAGTGGCGACCGAAGAGCAGCGGCCCGGTGGTGTCCAGAGTCGTGGCGGGCACCGGCTGGTTGGCGTCGAGCACGCCGTCGACGTAGAGCGCCAGGCTCGAACCGTCCCAGGTGGCGGCGAGGTGGTGCCAAGAGCCGTCGGCCACGATCGCAGTGCCGGCGAGGGTGGAAGCGTTGACCCTGACAAAGCCGCGACCCGTGTTGGAGAGGTAGAGGTCGTAGCCGTCGGCGCCAGCGTCGCGCTTGTCGACGAGGCTGGTGAACTCCGAGCGCGGCGCGTGCTGCACCCAGGCCGCGATGGTCAGGGCAGCCGGTGCGTCGAGCAGCGGGCTGGCCGGCACCTCGGCGTAGTCGCCGGCCGACCGCAGGTCGAGGCCGCCGCCTTCCCTACCGGTCGTCCAGGCGGCGCCGCCGAGCAGGGTGGCGTCGTGCGAGTTGCCGGAGGCGTCGAAGGCCACGCCGCCGAGCTCCTCGAACGGCCAGTGACCGAGCAGGCCAGGCTCGCCGGGAGCGACGCTGTCGATGGTGATCTGGAGGGTCAGGTCGTCGGCGTTGGCGTTGCCCACGGCGTCGGCGCAGCGCAGGTGGAAACTGCGGCTGGCGCCGTCTGAGAAACCATCGACGACGGTGGCATGGCTGGCGCCTCCGGTGGTGGTGAAGACGCCCGCCATCGCCTCGTAGGCGGTGTTCTCGACCTCTGACCAGCGGCACTCGGCGGCTTCGTCGGTGTCGAGCTCGAGCGTCACGTCGACGGTGCCGGCGGGCAGCACGCCGGTCGGTCGGCCGTTCGATCGCAGCGGCGCCGCGGTGTCGCCAGCCGCGCCGCCGAATAGGGCCAGCACTTCGCTGGCGCTGAGCGCGTGATCGTAGATGCGCACTTCGTCGAGCGAGCCGGAGGCTTCCCAGCGCGTGTCGCTCTGGAAATGCCGCCCCAGCAGCAGGGGCGCCGTCACGTCGACGGTGGTGACCGGGATCCCGACGGTGGCGTCGAGGACGCCGTCGACATAGAGGCTCAGGCTCGAGCCGTCCCACACGCCGGCCAGGTGATGCCAGCTATCGTCGGCGACCACCGTCGAGCCCACCAGGATCGACTGGTTGACCCGCATGAAGAGGCGTCCGGCGTCGTTGAAGTAAAGGTCGTAGCCGTCCGTGACGGTATCGCGAGCGTCGACAATCGAGGTGAAGTCACCCCGGTTCGCCTGGCGCACCCAGGCGGCAATCGTCACCTGCTGCAGCTGCCCCAAAGCACCGATCGGATCGACCTCGACCGCAGCGTTGGTGGTGGCTAGGCGCAAGCCGAGGCCGGAAATGCCGTCGTCGCGCTCCGCGCCGTCGATCAGGGTGCCGTCGAAGCCGTTGCCGCTGGCGTCGAGCGCGAGGCTGCCGCTCGCCTCCTCGAACGGCCAGTGCGCCAGGGGTTGAGCGAACGCTTGGGATGCTGAGAGAAGAACGAGGAGCGTGAGAGCGATTGAGCGCAGCATGAGGGTCTCCAGGAGTCTGCCGAGGGATGGCTCGAGGGGTGCTCGAGGCGTGGAGCCCGAGGGGTTCGGGTACAGTATGTAATGGCGCAAAAGGGCCTGAGATTTGGCCAGCCCTGTCGCGATTCTCTCGAGCCCGTTCGCCAGAGGCCCCGCTGCACGGAAACCTGGGCTTGGCGCGATGGGGTAGGATGGTTCCATGTCTGTCGAACCCCAGCGCAAATGGACCGCCGAGGAGTACCTGGCGTTCGAGCGGCAGCAGCCGCTCCGTCACGAGTACCAGGACGGTGAGATCTTGGCGATGGGCGGCGCCAGTCGGATCCACAACCGGATCAGCTGGAACATCACGGTGGCGCTGGATCCCCAGCTCAGTCGGCTGGGCTGTGAGGGGTTCGCATCCGACATGCGGGTGCGGCTTGCCAGCAGCGAGCGCTACACCTATCCCGATATCGTCGTGGTGTGTGGTGAGCCAGAATTCGAAGATGCCGAGCTTGACACGCTGCTCAATCCGACTCTGATCCTCGAGATCCTTTCTCCCAGCACCGAAGACCACGACCGTGGCCGGAAGCTTTTCGACTATCGGAGCATCCCGTCGGTCCAGTCGATCCTGCTGGTAGCCCAAGATCGGGTTCACGTCGAGCAGCTGGCTTGCCAAGGGGACGGTAGCTGGGTGCTGACCGAGGCCGATTCACTCGACGCGGTGGTTCCTCTGCATGGGATCGATGCGCAGCTCCCGCTCACCGACGTCTACCGGCGCGTGCCACGCCTGAGCTGAGGGCTCGTCGGGGCCGGGGTAAGCATGCGCAACCTGACCTACTTGGTAGCCTGCAGCGCCGATGGTTTCATCGCCCGCGAGAACGGTGCGATCGACGAATTCACGTTCGAGGGCGAGCACGTTGCGGACTTGCTGCGCGAGTTTCCCGAGACCCTGCCTACGCATTTTCGCGGTGCCCTGGGAATCGAAGGCGACAACCGGCGATTCGATACCGTCCTAATGGGGCGTCGGACCTACGAAGTCGGGCTGTCTGAGGGCATCACCAGTCCATACCAACACCTCGAGCAGTTCTTGTTCTCGACCAGCCTGCCGGCCTCTCCCGACCCCACCGTCGAGCTGATCTCCGAGGGCGCCATCGAGGCGGTCCGAGAGCTGAAGGCGCGCGGCGGGTTGGATATCTGGCTGTGCGGCGGCAGCGAGCTGGCCGCTGCCTTATTCCCCGAGATCGATCAGCTCATCGTCAAGTCGAATCCCTTCTTGATGGGGCGCGGGAAGACCTTGTTTGCCCGTGAGATGCCCAAAGCGGAGCTGCGGCTCATCGAGCAGCGTCGCTACGACAGCGGCTTCGCGCTCCTGCACTATGAGATCTCACGCTAGCTTAGAGCTAGCCGACCCGACTCCGGCGAGCGGGTGAATCTCGCTAGCCGTGGTCGTGGATCAGGCGGTGTTTGTTCATGCCGCCGCAGCCGCCCTTGTCGAAGGGTAGGTTGCAGCGTCCGGT
>JBCCEE010000695.1:0-3800 GCA_039030415.1 Acidobacteriota bacterium | reverse complement strand
TGTTGGGCTTATTGCTTTTGGTTGATCGCCGGGGTTGGGGTGGCGGGGCCCCGGCCCACGCGGCCCGCAAATCACCAAGAGTCACAACCAGGCTCGATACTCGGCAGCCTCTTCGGACCTTCCCCACTGCTCATAGAGCTCGATAACGCGCTGAAGCGCCTGCTTGGTATAAACCGAGCCCGGCCCGCGCGCAGCTTCGATGGTCATGTAGCTCGCCAGCAGGCACGGCTCAGCTTCCTCAAAGTCGAGATCCGCAACCAATAGCTCACCGATCAAGCTCTCGACCTCGGCTATTTCCCACTTGGCCACCGACTCCGCGGATCCAAAAGCCAGCTGAACGCGATCGAGCAGGACCCTCGCGATTTCTTTTTCATCTCGAGCGATCATCACCAGGGCCAGATTTCTCTCGGCACGCGCGATGACGAACGGTTGGGCGTCGAGCAGGCGGCGCACCCTCACTGACTTGAGCAGCTCGCGCTCAGCCTCCTCGTAGCGCCCTTCCGCGTGCAGAATGCGCCCCAAGGTACTGCGCAGGCCGGCCACCCGCGAGCTTTCCTGGCTGCGATGCTCGAGCTCGATACTCAAGGATTCCTGCAGCTTTTCACGGGCCGCAGAAAGCCTGCCCTGGACAAAGAACGTCATGCCGAGATTGCGTAAGTGCCGGGCGGAAGGATGCGATCTCGGGCCGAGCTCCTGGGCCAACAGTGCGAGGGCTTGGCGATACAGCGCAGCAGCCCGGTCATACTCCCCTCGTTGATAGTGCGTGGAGGCCAGGTTGCCCAAGGGGCCACTAAGGTCAGCTGCCTGAGTCAGTCCCAATCGACGACGCATCTCGAGACCAGCGCGCGTCGACTCCATCGCTTGGTCGAAGTCACCGAGGCGAATGAAGAGCGCCCCTTGATTGACGAGGTTGTCGGCTATTTTTGGATGGTCCCCAGAATGGAATGTTTGCAGGATTTCCAGAGATTCCTTGAGCGCATCCAGGGCGTGCTCTAGATGCCCCAGTCTGAGATAGGCCTGGCGCACGAACCCGCCCAGGAAATCGGCCAGTCGCTCAGGATCGGTACCTTCAAGATCTTCCGTGATGAGTCGGCGGGTGATGTCGACGAAGCCCAATGGAGTGACCCGAGTCGCTTGTTCGTCGGGCCCCAAAACATCGATCACGTCGACCACCAAGTCGGCTGTGCGGGCCGCTCGGGATCGAGCGATCTCGACGAGATCGGCCTCCCTCCTAAGATAAGCACCGACGGCAATGGCCAGGGTCAAAATCATCACAGAGGCTCGCAAGATAGTCCCTTTGTGACGCCGTAAGAACTTGCCCGCCACATAGCGCGCCGTGCCTTCGCGGGCATGGACCGGCAGCCCGTTCAAGTAACGCTGGAGATCGTCGGCGAAGTGCTCGACAGATCGATATCGGTTCTCGGGGCGCTTTCGAAGCGCCTTGAGCAAGATGCTATCCAAATCGCCGGCGATCGCCTGCCTGAGTTTCTCCGGACTCGAACTTCGCGATCGGCTCACCGACCTTGGATTCCGGCGCCCATCCCGCCCACCTATGCTCTCGACGTCGACCGAGCGTTCTACGGCGATACTAGGTCGAAACGGCTCATGTTCGCAGATCGAGCGATGCATCGCCAGGATGCCCTGGTCGAAGGGATAGGGATCGTGGCCCGTGAGCAGCTGGTAGACCAGAACCCCGAGCGAGTAGATGTCGGTGGCGGTAGTGATCGTCTGGCGCTTGAACTGCTCGGGGCTAGCGTATTTGAAGGTCATCGGCATCGAACCGGTGCGGGTCGTCAGATCATGCGGCGCAGCTGCAGGTTCAAGAGGTTTGGCGATTCCAAAGTCGATCAGCTTGGGTATGCCCCCGGCAGTCACCAAAATGTTGCTCGGCTTGAGGTCCCGATGTACCACGAGGTTCTGGTGCGCAGTCTGCAGAGCCGAGCACACTTGGAGCACGAGTTCAATGCGTTGTCGGACCGTCAATCGGTGCCGGTCACAGTAGATGTCGATAGGCTTCCCATCGACGTAGTCCATTGTGAAATACGGCAGACCTTCTGGAGTGGTGCCGGCATCGAGGATGCGGGCGATATTCGGATGAGCCAGATCGGCCAGGATCTGGCGTTCGTTCTCGAAGCGGTAGAGCAGCTCTCGAGACAACGCCCCATCGCGGAGCGTCTCGCGATTGATCTGCTTGAGCGCCACCTGAATCTGGAAGTCATCTTCGCGAGCCGCCAGGTAGACAGTGCCCATGCCGCCCTCGCCGAGACGTTCCAGAATCCGGTAGGGACCAATCCGCATGCCAACTTCGTCGGGCTCGGGCCCGGGCGTCCCTACTGGCCAGGTCTCTAGGTCGGACGGAGCCGGCGACGCCAGCGGCTGATCCAGCACGCTGACGCATTGATCCTCGTAGTCCAGCAGCGACTCGACCTCGCGTCGCAGCTCGACATCGTCTCCGCACTCTCGGGCCAGAATCTTCTCGCGCGCTTCAGGAGCGCACGGCATGAGCTCCTCTAGCAGGGCGGTCACCCGCTGCCAGCGCTCCGGCGTCATCGACGACTTGGATTTTCTCACCATACATCCCTCTACCCCCCGCACTAGGCTATCGCGTCAAATCGCGGGTGATTCGTCTCAGAATCGTCTGAAACCAAATCTTCCGGCACTAGGCCGGACTGAGCTCACGGCGCAGCCAGAGCAGAGCCGCGTTCCATTCGCGATGCACGGTAGAGCGCGACATCTCGAGCACCCGAGAGATCTCCTCGAGGGTGAGGCCGCCGAAGATCCTGAGCTCGACGACGCGACTCTGGCGAGGCGAGAAGTCTCCCAGCGCTTCGAGGGCATCATCCAATGCGATCAGATCCGGCGCCCGAGCCTCGGCGCGATCGAGCATCTCGTCCAGCGGTACCCGCGGCACGTTGCCACCGCGCTTGATCCGCTTGCGGTGCCGGGCGTGATCAACCAGCACCCGTCGAATCAGGCGGGCCGCGACGGCGAAGAACTCGGCCCGGCTCCGCCAGTGGACTCGCCGCTGCCCCTTGAGGCGCAGAAAAACCTCGTTGACCACCGCCGTGGGCTGCAGCGTGTGGTTTTGCCCCTCGCGCCGAAACTGGCTCTCCGCCATGCGCCGCAGCTCGTCGTAAACGACCGGCATCAACTCTGACAGTGCGTCCGGCTCGCCATCGCTCCAGGCGTCGAGAAGCGCAGTGACTTCGCTATCTGTTAGAGACATTGGCAGCAGCTTAGCAGCGCGGCTGCCGCCTTGCCGTACGTTACGCGTCCCGCGGCTCAGGAGGTCTTGCGAGCCGAGACGGGCCGGGCCTCGATCACGCCGGCGTTCCCCGACGCGACCGGAGTCACCTGCAGCAGCTCGAAGCCCGCTGACTCCAACAGCCGCCGCCACTGCGACAGCCGACGCTCCTGGCCGCCGGTGGCCACCAGCATGTTGAGATCGGCCATCAGCGAGCCCTCGAGCTCGGGATCCGCTCGCTCGATGCGCTCGGGCAGCACCACTTCGATGATCAGCAGCCGGCTTTCGGGCGCCATCACGGCGCGGCAGTTGGCCAGAATCTGGCGCGCGTCATCGTCGACGCAACCATGAAGCACGGCCTTCATGATGTAGACGTCGGCGCCCTCGGGCACGGTCTCCATGAGATCCGCAGCCACCAGCCGGCAGCGATCCAGCAGCCCGTCTGCCGTCAGCCGCTCCCGGGCGTGCTCGACGGCCTCGGGGCGATCGACCAGGATGCCTTCGATCTCAGGGTAGGCCATGAGGATCGCCACCAGCAGCCCACCCCCGGCCCCAC